>JABMPH010000094.1 GCA_013203805.1 Bacteroidota bacterium
ACCGATGGTTACCATATATGACATGAAAATCCATTCAACAGATCATTATCTTGCCATCGGCACACATGCCCGTTCAATGTATAAACTCGACCTAACAACAATAGTTGGCATTGATGAGGATATTGCTGATAGTGAAAATTCAACAATACAACTCAACCAGAATTATCCAAATCCATTTAGTGGTGAAACAACGATTAGTTTTGTTTTATCAGAGGATGGGAATACAAAGATTGAAATTTTGGATATTCGGGGAAGTTTGGTTGCAAGTTTATTAAATGGACATTTGTCGGCTGGTAAACATAATGTGAACTGGGATGGATGTAACCACAATGGAATTCGTTTGCCTGAAGCCTACTATTTGATCAAATTACAATCAGGTAACTCCGTAAAGACTCAAAAGATGATGCTGATTAATTAGGTTGTTAATTAATTGGGTATAGTTGACAAAATTAATTCTATCAACAAATAGGTGAGTACTTATGTGCTCTATTTGTTTTATGTGGAGAGGGCATTAGCACCTTGAACACTGTCCCTTTACCTATTTTACTTTCAACAGATATTTCCCCACCATTTTTACCGATTAGCTCTTTACATAATATTAAACCCAGACCTGTTCCTTTTTCATTGTTTGTTCCGGGTGTTGAAACATTTTCATCAATTCTGAAGATGCTACTAATTCTATCATTGTTCATACCAACCCCTGTATCACTAACCATAAGTTCAATATTCTTATCTAACTTCATAGCATCGAATTTCACATGGCCTCCATTGTGAGTGAATTTTACAGCATTTATAAATAGGTTTCTAACAACTGTTTTTATTGAATTTTTATCTGCCAGTATTTGAATTTCATGATCAATGTTATTATCAACTGAAATTTTCTTTTCTTCTGAATACTGCTTATAAGGTGAAATGCCACTGTCAATAAGACTTTTAAGATTTATTATTTCTTTATTGATTACAAGACGCCCTCGTTGTATCGTTGACCAATCAAGAAGATTAACCAATAATTCAAAGGTACGTTGCGATGTGAGATATAACATTTTAATAATTTCCAAACGCTTTTCGTTACTAAAATCATCATAATTATTGGCCAATAATTCGGTAAAACCGAGAATTGAATTGAATGGGCTTTTTAAATCATGTGCAATTATTGAGAAGAATTTATCTTTTGTATTATTAAGATTCTTAAGTTGGGAAGATTGTTCTTTAAGTTGTTGAATGCTTCTTTTCCGCTCCGTAATATCTACAAAAACAGCCATTAAACAAACTGGCCTATCTTCATGTGTTACTGATCTTGCAGAAATAAGACTATTGAATTTTGTTCCATCTATTCGTATCGATTCACCTTCACCCCTATATACTTTTCCCTCCTTAATTGTTTTCATTACAACTCCAAGCTGGTCGTTTGAAGACGCAAATTCTGAAACATGTTTTCCAATTACTTCCTCTTTACTGTTATAGGCCCATAGCTTTGCATAAGCGTCATTTGCATAAAATAAAATTCCATTCAGATCACTTAAACCCACAGCAATTGGAGAAGCATTTAATGCATAGTCTTTGATTTTTAATTGTTCTTCCAATAATTTTCTTTCGGTTATATCCGAAACTACGCCACCCATTTGTGTGGGTTTTCCATTATTGTCGTAAACTATCGACTTGCGATCATGTAGCCATATAACCTTTCCATCGGGTTTTATCACGCGGTATTCAGTTGATGAGTTTCCACTATTTATAAGATCGCTTTTGCTTTTTAGTGCTATTTCTTTATCCTCAGGGTGAACTATTTCAATCCAAAAATCTGGGTTTTTAGTGAATTCGCTTGAGGGATAACCGTAGTATCTTTCGAAGGAATTATTCAAATCCTGAATGATCATATCATCCAAATTGGCTTTCCAAATTACATCATTCAAATTATTAACAAGTTGATTAAATCGGGTTCTACTAATCAATAATTCTACTTCATTCTTTTTTAGAGCATTATGATCGCGTAATTTTTGGATTACTGAAGAAGCTTGATTTGATATAGTCTCAATCGCCATTTCTGCTTCATCAGTAAATGTACCTGCTTTTACGACCGATTTTGGAATAAAAAGAGTAATTCCTCCGAAATATTTTTCTTCAACACAAAAGCTCATGGCACAAACATCCGAAATACCAAGCAATTTCTCAATTGCTTTGCAAATTGGTTTATTAATTGCGCCATTAGCCACTTCATGAATGCCTCCTGGAAAGTGAAACATTTTCCGTTTGGTAAAGGCCTTAATTTGATTTTCTGTAAAATTTTCAAAGGGAAAATCCAAAGTATAAGGATCCTTACCAACTAAGTTTTTTATTATATCGAAATAACTATCAAAACCTGAACTTTCTACAATTCGAAAATTCATGTCGTTTGGTTGAAGTTTTGAAACCAAAAAGAAAGCTCCCGGTAGAATTTTCTTTATGGCACGGCTCATAATTTTGTAAACCTCCCTTTCCTCAACAACCTCCAACATCTGGTCAGATACTTGATGAAGTATTTCAATTAGTTTAGCCATAAATTGTCAATCTAAATTACTATACCAACCTGATATAGTACTTGTTTAATGACAATTACCTATCATCATAGGGTATCATAAAATATGTTTGTCCTCCTAATTATGCTAAAACTATTGTATTTCTATAATAATTTAGTTTTGGTTTAAGCAGAATAGTTGTAAAGGTACAAAAATATTTAAATATTTAGCCATTAAGCATCATTTTTATTATTGCTATTTAGAAATCTCGTCACCAACAATAACTCCAGTAACACCCCAGTGATTGAAACTACCCCCATCATCTTTTCCCTGATTAATTACTACTTCAATATTATGTTCGCCAGGACATAGTTCGTTAAGATTAATAAAATATGGTGGAGTTAGAGTTGCAGGACACCAATTGGATCTGCTTAAATCACTCGACGACATTCCATTACCAAAATTACCTGATGCGGGATTAAATAATCTGTAAGTAGCACAGTCGGTACGCCAGGGTATAATACTGTATATCAATTCTCCATCAATAAAAATTTGATTTAGTTTTGGATTAAACTCATCCCCTCCACCCCACCCTCCGTGACCTGTGGAAGTATATATGAGTTGTAAATTTTCGATTGAGTCAGGTAGAGTTAAATTCACTTTAAGTGTATCATTATTAAAAAGTCGGCCATATTCCTGATTAGACATTTCCAAGATATTAACGGTGCTAAATAATGGTTGCACAAACTTTGTTTTAACTTCGTCATCTTCAAATGATGGATAAATATTTAGTTCAAGGTTAACCCTGTGGCCTCCCTTATCATAATTGCCAATGAAAACACCAATCCAAATCTCATTTACATTAACAGGTATTACACTGGTTACATCCTGATTATAAACCGCAGCTTCCTTCCATGGGTAGTTATTTATTACTCTCAGATCATTAAAATGGCCAACACCAAATGAGGTGAAAAATCGCATTAATTCTATGGGAGGTTCATAATTTGTTGTGTTTATAATACCTTGATATTTCTTCCCATCATTGTCAAAATATAATGGCAATACTCCCAAGCTATCTTTAATGGCATCAAGCATCGACAGTTTTCCATCCTTTGGCACAATAACAAAAACAGAACCTGTACGATCATAGGCATCACCTGCCGACCAACTTGTAAGCTTGGCAAAAACACTGGCGCCTTTTTTTAGTATTTCAGGAAGAGTAATTTTCTTCATAATTACAGCTCCTTTAGAATAATGATAAACATCGGTTACCGAATCATATGCATTATCTTTCCAATAATCAGGATCGAAGTTTATCGTTTCATTATTAAAAATTGGCATGGTGGTGTATCGGGACTTAATCTTTAATTCTTCAAATTGAGGTTCTGAAATTGGCTTTGCTTTATCCATTTGGGATTCCAGAACTTCATAATTCCTAAGCTCAATTATCGAATCAGCAATTAATGAGCGGTTACCATTTATTACAACTTTTAGTACCAAAGCACTATCGTTTGGTATATAGTTTCTGTAGGGAGCTCCAACAATTCTTGCTTCTGATGTATACCACACATCAATTTTATTGGAAAAAGCCATGAATGAAGCATGTTTGCACCTATATCCCAATATTGAATCAGTATCTCCCTCTATTTTTGGTTCAGGTAATGAATCAAAGGAAGTAATGGAACTGAATAAACTATCTTCATAATTAATAATTGTAACATTCTGTTTATTATGATAATCCATAAAATACCTGATTTTGGAATCGGGTTTGGACAAGTATACAATTCCATCACTATATATTAATGAAATACCAGAGTTTGGATCAACCTTACCATTGTTGTAATTATTATACACTACCTTTTGTGTATTCTTGGTAACAATATTTTGCGCTGATACAGAGCTGTATATCAAGATAATTATAAGTGAAATTGTAGTACGCATACTTTATTTGTTTTCATCGTTTTGACGCTTCATAGCCATCCCAATTATTGGGAATACTACACCAACGGCGATTGTTACTTTACCTATTGTGCCAAGGTTATCCTTAAACGCTGTGGTAAATGAAATACCAGTACAAATGATAATAAGACTTATGTATATAAAATGTTTGTAATTTAGATTTTCCATGGTGTTGGATGCTAAACTTCTTCCACAACAGGCATTTTCAATTCCTTACTAAGTTTTTCCAATTCTGATATTGCAATATTGAATGTCTTACACTTTTTTATGGGAATATTATTTCTGATATCCTCCTTCAACATATAAATCAGATAGTTATTTTGCTTTGATTCAACAGTCCTGTTACCTTGGCTAAACACTCTGAAACCTGAATCATTTTTCATTACAGTAAGATTTTTATAAACAGATAATTCCTCCCAATCCCCAACTTTAAACAACCCAAAAAGTTGAGTGTATTGCCTAAACCGATTATTAGGCTTATCAATTGAGGTTCCTGTGAATGATAAAGCGAAAAACAGACCAATCAGCACAAGGATAATTCCGACCCAACTGGTAATTGTAACCAGTCCAACAACAAGTAGTATATATCCTGAAAATGAACCAGCCGATCCGAAAGTTTGATTTATTCTATTATTTATTACCATGATTTATGTAATTAGGTTAGTATATTTTTCACACGCCCTACCTCATTTGTCATTAATATAACCTTTATCCCGTGATGATGTTTAGGTGCTTTAGTAAGAATGCCTTTAACAATACCCCATGTTAGCTCCCCAGTTCGTTGATGTTGCTTCTTTATAACTTCAACTTCTATTCCGATTTTTATATTTTCTCGTATGGTACAGTCCATATAATTTCTAATTAATGTTTTCCTAATGTGTAAAATTACATTTTTCTCTCGTCAATTTATCTTTGATATGATATTTTATATACTTTTGTTCGTAATTTAACGAACAGTATGAAACTTAATAATGTAATATCCTCACAACAAGAACGAACAGCAAGGTATGCTAAGGCGCTGGGGCACCCTGTTAGAATGTATGTTATGGAATTATTATCCAAACAATCATGCTGTTACAGCGGAGATTTATCGGAGGAATTACCCATTGCAAAGTCAACTCTATCACAACATTTAAAGGAATTAAAAGATGCAGGCCTTATTCAAGGAGAGATTGAATCGCCAAGAATTAAATATTGTATAAATAAAGAAAATTGGAATGAGGCTAAATCACTTTTTAGTCAATTTCTAGGATCATAAAACAAAAAATAAACAACATTAATTATGAATATTAAAGTATTAGGAACAGGTTGTTCAAAATGCGGCTCATTGGAAAAGATGACCATTGAAGCAATTGCTGATCTAAAAATTGAAGCAAATATTGAAAAAGAAGAAGACATTATCAAGATAATGGGTTATGGAGTTATGCATACTCCGGCACTCGTAATAAACGAAAAAGTAGTGTTAAGCGGAAGGCTACCTTCTAAAAGTGAATTAAACCAATTAATATCTAAAAATCAATAAGATGAAAAAGCTAAACTATCTTTTAGTGTTGCTTACCTTAGTAAGCTTCAGTTACTATGGTAATTCTCAAACTGTGGTAAAAAAATCTGATTCAAAAGTTTCAGAAACAAACAAAGTTGAAGTTTATTACTTCCACAATACACGCAGATGCGCAACATGCAATGCTGTTGAAGATGTAACAAAAGCTGCACTTGAAGAGTATTATCCTGAGCAAATGAAATCTGGAGAAATAACATTTCAATCCTTAAATCTTGAAGAAGATACAGGTGAAACTGTTGCAAGAGAATTAGGCGTATCAGGGCAAACTCTTTTAATTATCCTCAATGGTAAGAAAAAAGATTTAACCAATGATGCATTTATGTATGCCAAAACCAAACCCGAAAAACTCAAAGAGAAAGTTAATAAAGTTATTAGCTCAGCATTTAATTAAAATAATTTGGAATATCTAACTACCCTATTGGAAAGCAGCTCATTTCCGCTTTTAACAGCCTTTTTGCTTGGATTAATGACGGCAATTAGTCCATGCCCTCTTGCTACTAATATCACAGCAGTTGGTTTTATTAGTAAGGATATTGAGAATAAGAACAAAGTTTTTATTAATGGGTTAATTTACACCTTGGGTCGAACGGTTGCATATACTGTTCTTGCATTGATATTGATGTATAGCGCTGATCAGTTTGCATTAAAAAACTGGTTTCAATTAAACGGGGAAAAATTTATTGGTCCCATACTAATTATTATCGGGCTCATTATGCTTGACCTAATTAAATTCAATCTCCCTGGATTGTCAAAACTATCCAACAGAATTGAAAAAAAAGGCTTTATTAACTATTGGGATGTTTTTTTGCTGGGAGTAATTTTTGCTTTGGCATTCTGCCCATATAGTGGTGTACTGTTTTTTGGCATGCTTATGCCCATGGTAGTAAGTAGCAGTGAGGGAATTAGTCTGGCTATATCTTTTGCTATAGCAACAGGTTTACCAGTTATACTTTTTGCATGGTTATTAGCATACACTGTTTCAGGAGTAGGTAATGTGTACAATAAAATTAAGGTTTTTGAAAAGTGGTTTAGGAAGGTAATAGCAATTCTATTTATTGCAACAGGTATTTATTATATAATTGAAGTATTTCTATAATTATTAACCACAATTGCACGTAAGTTGTTAAACTTAATTTACCACCAAGTAACACAAAGTAAATCACAAAGTAACACGAAGTAAAAAGAAAAAAACTTAGTGCTACTTTGTGCAAACCTTAGTGGCCTTTGTGGTTAAAAAAAATCATTTTAAAGCAAAAAGGATTTGCCGAAGCAACACAAAGTCGAAGATAAAATGCAATAAAAATAAATAATAATAATATAAAATCAACTCTTTGGCACCTTAGTGACTCACTTTGTTTCTGCTTAGGTAAAGAATATCAAGAAACATAAAATGGAAATAAGTAAAGAAATTAAAATCTTAGGTGGAATAATATTCTTTTTCCTGTTGGCATTTTTTATGCCATTGGATAACCTAAGATTTCAGGAAGCCATTCAAGCAACACTTGATTTAACCAGATGGTATGCGCGTGAACATGTAATTCTTTGTTTGCTTCCGGCATTTTTTATTGCAGGAGTAATATCGATATTTGTTAGCCAGGGATCAGTCCTAAAGTATTTTGGTGCAAATGCAAAAAAGTGGCTTGCATATTCCGTTGCGGCAGTATCGGGAACGATATTAGCTGTTTGCTCATGTACAATACTACCGTTGTTTTCAAGTATCCACAAACGTGGAGCCGGACTGGGGCCCGCCATCGCATTTTTATATTCCGGACCTGCAATAAATATTCTAGCAATAATTCTAACAGCGAACATACTTGGCTTCGAGATGGGGCTTGCCAGAGTAATTGGGGCTGTTGTTTTTAGTGTGGTAATTGGTGTTGCAATGTCACTAATATACAGCAAAGAAGAAAAAGCAAAAGCTGCCGAACAAATGAATATTATACCTCCACCCGAAAAGAGACCAATATGGCAGACATCGCTACATTTCTTTACTCTTGTATTGATACTTGTCTTCGCAAATTGGGGTAAACCTGATGCAGATAGTGGTATACTATTTTGGATATGGGTAAATAAATGGTATATCACTTCCTTTTTTGGACTGATACTAGTTTATTCTTTAATAAGTATTCTAAAGATTAGATGGTGGTGGGTAATATCAGGTTTACTATTAACTGCAATTAGTGCATTTATAAGCAGTAGCCCGCTAATTCCAATGATTGTTGGTATTGCATCGCTAACTATTATTACTTTATTTGATGGAGGAGAAAATAAAGAATGGACCCTGTCAAGCTGGGATTTCACAAAACAAATAATGCCACTGTTAGCATTAGGAGTTATTGTTGCCGGTTTTTTGTTGGGATCCACACACGACAATGTTCAAATCGCAGGTATTATCCCCGAATCATGGATCAGTAATCTTGTTGGAGGTAATTCTGTATTTGCTAACCTATTTGCATCAATAGTTGGGGCATTCATGTATTTCGCAACATTAACCGAAGTACCTATACTTCAGGGATTATTGGCAGCGGGGATGGGAAAAGGTCCGGCATTGGCGTTATTATTAGCAGGTCCATCCCTTTCACTTCCTAATATGATGGTTATAAGAAGCGTTATTGGGCTGCAAAAGACTTTAGTTTATGTTGGTTTAGTAGTTTTAATGGCAACAGCTTCAGGGCTGATTTACGGAGGTTTTTTTTAAGATTAGTTTAAACCTAAATATAGAACTATGAAAAATCAGAAAAGTAATTGTGATTGCGAAACAGCTAGTAAAATAGTATCTAGTAAAATAGTATTAAGTTGTTCAGGTGCTGCAGATCTAGGATTAGTTAAGGGAGAAACCGAAGTATCAGAGCATAATATTAATAAGGTTTATAATGTGGCAGCAGAAATAAATTGAAAACGTTACGCAAAATACTGATGTTGTCATTATTAATAATACCAATTGTGTTATTGATCATATTAGCTACTCAAAAATCAAATCTCAATAATTATTTATCTCAACAAATAAAGTCACAAATTGAGCCTAAAATCATGGAAACTATTGGCAATTCAATTGATTCTCTTTATAATTATGTTGATAATGGTGATTTATATGAGTATACATTTCTTGAATTTGGAGCAAAGGGATGTAGCGCATGCAAACGGATGGAGTTAGTTATGGAAGATATTCGAACAGAATACCCCAATCAAATTAATGTTGTTTTTTATAACATCTTATTTCCGGCAAACGTAGAAATGATGAAATATTATGGAATTTCATCAATACCAACACAGATATTATTGGACAGATCGGGAAAAGAATTCTTTCGACATAGTGGATATTATTCAAAATCAGAACTGTTAAGTCATTTTATTAGCAACTAATTTTCAGAAATATGAAAACACTTTATCTCATATTGATCTCAACTGTTATTATAGTATCCAAAAGTATTAAAATTGAAGTAACATCATATTTCCAAAAATAGATAGGTGAAGAAATATATATTCTTAGTATTCGTATTCTCAGTAGTTGCCAATAACCTGCTGGCCCAATGCTGCTCAGCCGGTAATCCATTTTTATTACAAATATGGAAATCAGTTATTATTTTCATTTTTAACATCATATAAGCTCGGAAATAGTTTTTCTATCGCAATTGAATTAAGGAATGAAAACCGAGGGAAATCATTAAGGAACAATGATCAAATTGTTGAATCATCGGGTTTTAACATTGTTTATGCGATACCACACATTAGCTATTCATTTTCCAAGAACTGGTATTTGGCAATAAACACCGACCTCCCTGTTTACAAATACTATAATGGAATTCAAATGTCGAATACTTTCTCGGTTTCAATGCGACTATCTTATAAAATTAATCTTAGCAAGAAATAATGGCACTAATGAGTATACCCAAGAGATTATTAACGTTGGTATGTTTTCAATTAATTGCATGATAAACAATAACCTCGATGAACACAAATTACGCCACCGCAATTATTACATGCCCACTTTTCTTCTTCCTTTGAAATAAATTTTCCCAAACCAAATTCCTTGATAAACTCCAGATTGTCGATCATACTCATATTGTACTTCGTCCTGTATCGTTTATCTAGTTGCTTAAGTCTTCTGCAAGGATACTTTGGACATTCGTAGCACATACCTGATTTCGATTTGGCAATGTGTTCACAATTCTTAATACTACAGGCAATGCAGTGCCTTGGTTTATTATTGTCATCCAGCAGGCAACCTTTGCACACATTTTTGTCACGTAAGTGAGCTAAACATAACTCACAATTCATTCCACAAGGGGCAATCATTGCCGGGTTCATAGTTAAACGTGTTTTCTATTCTTTATTTTTCCATCTTGATTTAATCCAATCTTGCTGTTGCTCTTTATTCATAAATGT
Source organism: Bacteroidota bacterium (assembly GCA_013203805.1). Classification (GTDB taxonomy): domain Bacteria; phylum Bacteroidota; class Bacteroidia; order Bacteroidales; family F082. The sequence goes on from JABMPH010000094.1 coordinate 10,402, forward strand.
CCAGGCAACAACCCTGCTGGTTTTATTCCCCTGCCCCATGGGCAATGTTACAACTTCAGCAGCATTTTCATTTTTTAGAGCTTTGAGGGCATTCTTCAAAGTTGTTTGTTTTGAAATAAGTGTTGAAAACCAATAACAATGGGATGAAAACTTCCTGCTTTCACGAATCATGTTCAATACAAATTTCTGTTCACCCCCCTTACACCACAACTCATTATTTTGGCCTCCGAAATTCAAAATAGGAACGGTTTCTTTGTTAAGATTGAGATTGTTTAACTTACGTGTTGTTGCCGATTTGGCTTCTTCAGCAGAGACATGAAACGGAGGATTACAAATTGTTAAATCAAATTTCTCTTCTTCACCTATTAAACCAAAGAAAATATCATTTGGATCTTACTGATATCTTAGTTCTACATTATTGCTAAGTGTTGGATTTGAATCAACTATTTTTTGAGCCGAATCGAGCGATACAGCATCAATATCTGATCCAATAAATGACCAGCCATATTCGTGGTTACCAATAATCGGGTAAACACAATTTGCTCCTACTCCAATATCTAAACACTTAATATTTTTACCCGTTGGAATCTTTCCAAAATTATGTTGTGCAAGTAGTTCAGCTATATGATGGATATAATCGGCCCTTCCGGGGATGGGTGGACAGAGATAACCATCAGGAATATCCCAGCTAATAATTCCATAATAATGCTTAAGTAAAGCTTTATTTAGGGCCAAAACAGCTTTAGGATCTGAGAAATCAATTGATTCATCACCATATCTATTTGGTTTAACGTGTTGAGCTAAATCAGGCGAACTGCTGATAAGCTGATTAAAGTTGTAGCGTTCACGGTGTTTGTTTCGTGGATGAAGCCTTGATTTAATTAGTTGTTTCTTTCTTTCAGAAGGTTCAGTTTTAGCAAAGTCTTTATCAGTAGTTTTACTCATTAATAGTATATTTGATTTCAATAAAGTGGTACTTTAGTTGTAATTATTAGCATCAGTAAAAGTAATATTAATGTGCCTTAACGATTTTATTATTTGTCAGAATATTTCAACTACTTATATTTATGATATTAATTGCATCTTTTCATAAAAAAAAGCTCAAAATCAATTGTCAATCAAAAAAATGTATATAATTTAGCCGACTCAAATACTAATATAGTCGACATGTATCAAAAGGAGGAAATTATAAAGGAAGAAATTATACTTCAAGCTCAAAAGTTATTCAAGCAATTTGGATTAAAGAAAACAACTATGGATGAAATTGCTGTTGCTTGTGGTAAAGGAAAAAGTACTTTATATTATTACTTTAAAAGCAAAGAGGAAGTTTTTGATGCGGTTATTAGTAAAGAGTTGACAAGCCTCAGAAAAGTCGTTAATCAAGAGGTTGTTAAACAAAATAAATTAAAAGATAAACTTCAAGCATATTTTATAACTTTTCATCAGGAAACCATCCATAAAATAAATTTATACCGAATACTAAAACAGGAAATTAAGGTTCAACTAGCGAGTCAAAGTCGATTTAATAATATACTTGAGTTTGAAACTAATTATGTTAATGCATTAATTGATAATGGTATAGATAATGGTGAATTAACAGGGATCGAAAAAGATAATTCAAACTGGTTTTCTGAACTATTGGTTATTGCCTTCTTGGGTATTGTTAAGCATTCGGTATCGAAGGATGATGAATTTGATTCGAATGAATTATTCAAAGTAGCTGAAGTTTTCATTTCCAGATTAATAATATAATATTTTTTTATCACAAAACCGACTATAATACTTATATGGTCTAATAGTATTTGTAAACAAATTAGTTAGTAATTCAAATTAAAAAATCATGAAATCATTAAAAATTAAAACATTAGTAATCGCAGTATCATTATTGATCAGCGTAAGTAGTACTGCACAAGATTTCCATTACGGACTTAAAGCTGGTTCAAACTTTGCCGTACAGTCGGGAATTGCAAATTATTTTGACAACAACAACATCCGAACAGGATTAAGTGTTGGAGCATTTGGAAACTATAGTGTAAACAATTGGTTATCTCTGCAAACGGAAATTAGTTATGATCAAAAAGGTGGTAAATCAGATGATTACACAAATAGGTTTGATTACATTACCGTTCCGGTTTTAGCCAAATTTTCGTTGGGGAAAAGTGATAGAACATCACTTAATTTCAATTTAAATGTAGGTCATTATGCTGGATTTTTACTTAATGCAGAAAGCGAGATTGAAGGAGTAACCACGGATGTGAAAGACAATTCTGAAAATCTTGAATTCGGAGCAATGGCAGGTTTTGGCATCAGTTACCCTGTTGCAAAAAATAACACTGTACTTGATTTAAGAATAGGTTATTTTACATTTCAATTGTAAAATTAAACTATTCCTCATTTTCATAATATATTTTGTAGAATTTTCTACCGTCGCTTTCTTTACCTCGTTCAATTAACTGCTTATCGCCATGGATATAAACATGGAAATTTTTGTCAAGCTTCAATACACTTTTAAATCCTCGGGCTTGTTTTTTTACCGCTTGATTGGATATTTGGAAATTATCACTTAATTCCAAATTGTTTTCCTCTCTGAATGAATCCTCAAATACTTTAAATGAGTTAATTACATTGGAATCCTGAAACACATTCTGTTCAAACTCTTCTTTAATGTATGATTCATTATTCTTGAAATAATCCATTGTACGATTCAACAGATCTATTTTTTCTGTTTTGCCAACATCGAATTCCACTGGTAATTTTTTTGTAACGAAATCTTTGGCGATTTTCATAATATCCTTGGTATTGTTATACTCATCGTTACAAGGTGTTAGCTGTAGAAAACCATCCACCCAGTATTGTGCTTCACCGGATTTATTAGTATTATCGATAACCAAAACTTTATACCCCTCTTCCCTATCAGCATTAAATACTAAACATGCTTTGTCGATGCCTTTTAACTCAAAACCAAATTCATGCTCAATATTATAATTGTTAGTGTTCTCATGCATTTTTAGAAAGGGCACATTGCTTTCCGATTTAAAAAATCCAATGGCATCAACGCTATCATTATCGAAGTAAACATTCGAGAAATAAACAACGTTTAATTCACCTGCTTTAATTTTTGGATGATCAGAATACTCATACAGAAGCTTAGCAATATTATGTGATTCGGGAATGAAAATATCAGTATTGAAAAACATTTTTCTTACAATCGTATAGACTTCATTCATTTCAAGGTCAACTGTATGTTTGAACTGATGAAAATCGATTGGTTTGAATTGCTGCAAAAAATACTTAAGAACAAAACCAAGTGTTTGTTCATTTTTTAATGTGCTTAATTCATGGGAAAAAGTAATATTCTCATCTTTATTCTTATTTCCGATACGATGTGTAATTAACTTCTCAATTTTAACTTCTGTAAGGTCGAGTTGTGCCATTATAAGTATTTTTTTTGCGGTCGCAAATCTACAAAATAACACTTGCTTATGATCGTAACTTAAGCATCAGGATAAAGAAACTTTTAACGGTTGAAAGATTAATCATTTGCATATCATGTAATAGCATCTTTGTTTATTTGCGATAAAGTGAATACCATATTGAATTCACTTAAATAGCTATATAAATGGCTTTTTACCACAAGGTTACACGAAGAGTGAGACCAATAACGTTTTAAGAATACCAATCATAAACACATTTTCATTGAAAACAATCTCTTGCTAGTATAAAACTTTAGGATCAACCAATATTTCTGAGCATTTCAAATTTAATTATTACTAGTAAGCAAATACCACTGAGTAAAAATACGTATATGCCCCACAAATATTGCTTAATCCAAACTTTGTGTACCTTCGTGCTACCCTTTGTGCGCCTTCGTGGTAATACTTTTAAAACAAAAAATTAAACTACGTCAAGATGGCAATCAATTGAAAGACAACCCATAAAATTAGTTGAGCACGCCATATATAGCCATCTAATGAGAAAAATCAACTACTTGTTTTTTATACTCTTTCATTTGATGAGTGGGTTCAATTATTGAGAATCCCTTCCATAGATTATCATCAAATTGATCAACATATATTATATCCATAAATTTGTCTTGTTCAAAACTGATGAATCGTTCATGTGGAATTTCCTCTTCGTCAAGAATCAACATTTCTATGGATGATTCTGAAATCAGAGCCATATCAACTCCAACTTTTATCTCATTTAGTTTTTTATCAAAGAGGAATCTTTCTCTTTTCTTTAGCAAAGCAATATCCCTGTCAATAGTTGCATATGATCCTGCCTTTTTTGAAAAATACTTCAATCTATACTTATCATCCTTCTTCTCAAAATATATTGATCCGCTAAATGTATTTTCTGTATATCCAATTCCAAGAAGTTGGAAATCTCTTCCCGTCTTTCCTTCGGCATAATTGTAGTCCGCTCGAATCAAGGCAAAGGTTTCTCTTGAAATATACATCCTACCAACAAATTCGCCACCATTCTTAGGTACAAAATCAATAATATAAACATCCTCGCCATTTACACGTGTTCCGCCAGCCAATGTATAATTATATCTGCCAGTATTGTATAAAAATTCCCACTCTCTTTTATCATTCAACAAACTATACTTGAGCTGATATGCAACCCTCATTTGAAAATACTTCAGTTTCCGTTGATTTTCATTTATGGTGTCTTTTACAGATTTCGTTACTGTATCACTCTTGGTATTTTCATCATCCATATCAATTTTCTGACTAAAAATACCACTCTTAACTTTCCAATATTCGTTTTCTTCAACACTTGTAAAAACATCCTTAAATATTGTTTCCAACTGTTCAAGTTCAGCAATATCCTTTTCCTTGAGGGAGACAGTTCTAATTGGCTCAATCTTCATTTTTATGGAATCTTCTTCATTTTTTGATGAATAAACATTTCCCAAGAAATCAGTATAAGAAGTTGAGTGTCGTGGAATGCTTCTTTCAACTAATTCAACCAAATCCCTATCCAAATCCGAGATCGTACTTTTTTTATATTTGAGTATTATTTTATCAATATCTGAGATATCCCGTTGACGAATAAATATTTGTTTCCTCGAATTAGTTTTGACGTAATTCGAATCTTTATATTTAATAACATTTTTCACAATTGTTAAGGGATTTGGGGGACTTCCAAAGATCAAAGTTTCATTCAAATTGAAAATTTCCTCTTTAAGATAAAATATGGTGGATGAATCAATTGTATTTAATTGAACACACTTCGTTGTGTAACCTATATATTGAAAACAAAGAGTGTCATTGATGTCAAGATCTGTGATGTGAATTGAGAAGTACCCTTTTTCGTTGCTCACAGTGCCAATATTCGTATTCTTAATATGGATATTAGCGTAAGGAAGCGGCATTTGAGTATCCGTATCAAGCAGCACTCCTCTTATGGTTTTCATCGAATCTACAATTGATTGTGAATTACCTTGCAGAAAGGATAATAACGTGATAAGAATGGATAATAAATACACTCGTCTCATATTTAATGTTTTATCAATAGACACAACTGGTGTGTAGTATTGGGATGTTGTATTTTAATTTATAACGAGCACGACTAATGTAAAGTTACATTTTGCATGCATTTTTATACCAAGATGTTTCAAGTTGAAATAATGTCAAATATCCCTCTTATTGAGAAGTAATTACTCAATTTTTAATTTTTTTTAAGAAAAATATTTACCATTAGCGTTACTTTATTAACTCAACAAACATATTTGGTTGTATAATATTTAATTTGATCTATTTGTTGTTTTACAGACTATAATTATTGATTAACAATAAATAATACTTGTTTATTAATAATATTTGTTTTTACTTTGCAAAAAAAATAATAAAACTAAATATTATGGAGAAGTTAAAAAAACCCCTAAGCATTAAAGTAATTTATTGGATTACAGTTGTTACTTTTTGGATTTATGTAGCAGGTACTATTTTTGTATTATTTGTAGTTGGCGCATTGTTATTTTTTGATTTAAATGATCTACAATTGCATGTGGGCATTCCTGTTAGTATTAATGTGATTGAAAAAGGGACACTGGATCTAAACATCCTAAGTAATATAACAAGTGTTGAACTTACGGGAATGACTGGAAAAGTTCACTTTATTGATACTCCACCAGAAGTTGGGAGAGTATATGCTCTTTTCATTTTTTCAATTATGTTATTATTCCTATACATATTCCTAACATTTAAGCGATTCATAACCAATGTTTACAATGGAATGCATTTTGACATGAAGAATATTTCACTTTTAAAAAGGATATCATATACTCTTGTTGTAATATGGGTATTCTCAGTTTTCTATGCATATTTCCAATATTACTTCTTAGTAATAAATATGAATTTCAATACAGTTGAATTCACAAGTGATGTTCAAACATCCCCTGAGAATCTATTGGTTGCTTTATTTATCTGGGTATTGTCACATATTTTCATGAAAGGTTGTGAGTTACAGGAAGAAAACCAGTTAACAGTATAATATCATGGCTATTATTGTAAACTTAGACGTGATGCTGGCTCGAAGAAAAATGAGCCTTACCGAACTTTCGAACAAAGTGGGCATCACCATGGCAAACCTTTCCATTCTGAAAAAGGGGAAAGCTAAAGCCATTCGATTTTCAACCTTGGAGTTAATTTGTGAAACACTTGACTGTCAACCGGGAGATATACTGGAGTTTGAGCTAAACGAATTGTAATACTAATTAGTTAACAAAATGCACGTTTCAAATCAACATATTTTTCTGCTTAAGAATCAAAATATTTAAGCACAACCATACTACAAAAAAATATTTTATGAAATAAGGTGGAAAATATGAAAATATTAATGCGTATTTTGGTGGCCATTTAGTACAAACTCATCAAACAATTAATGATCTTAAACAAAAGGAAATATGAAAACATTTATTCTAATTACAATCTTGTTATCCACTATTGTTATTACAGCTCAGGATGTTGAACATGAAAAAGAAGCAATAAAAAAAGTAATCCAAACAGCTTATGTTGAAGGACTTCAAAACGAAGGTGATATTGATAAAATAGATTCAGGTATCCATCCTGATTTTGATCTGCTCGGTATCGGAAAAAACAATAATATGTGGAAATACTCCATTAAAGATTGGAAAGCTAAAACTGTGAAGAAAGTTGAAGATGGTGACTTACCAAGAAAAGGAGATCAGGTAAGTGTTGTTTTTAAAAACATTGATATAACTGGTAACGCAGCAATGGCTAAAATCGACTTTTATATTGGTAAAAAACTAGCTTACGTTGATTACATTTCGCTATACAAATTTGAAGAAGGATGGATGATGGTGAATAAGATATTCTACAAAATGGAGTAGGAATTTGGAGCTAAATTTTAATTAGATGTGCTGCGATAATTTTTTCAGGATTTCAATTTGTTTTAATATATTTTTTATAAAGGTTTGATTTCTTTGCCCATAGGGCATATATATCCATAGTAAATCAGCTTTCCATGAGATTGATTTCCCGAAGGGAATTAACAATAGTCACAAATTCAGGCACATACATCAATATTTATTTAATGGGCTTGAAAATGTAGCGATCATCAAATTCGATATCATTCTCCTTAAGAAACTGCAGGTATTCTTCTCTAAAGGTTGCTTTCATATGATGATGCTGTTGTTCTTCAATATACTTTATTTTTTCCTGCAATTGTGATTTCCCAAGAGAAAATGCTCCAAATCCTTCTTGCCATGAAAATTTCCCAATCGATAGCCGGTTCTTGTTTATCCACAAGGATGAACTTCTTTTTAAATTATACATCAAATCAGAAGGCGCTTGTTTTGGGGTCATGCTTATGAGTAGGTGAATATGATCGTTCATTCCGTTTATCACATACAACTTATGTCCTTGTTGATCAATAATACCACTCATATATTTGTATAGGTTATCCTTCCATTTAATATTGATGAGGCATAATCGGTCTTGAACAGCAAAAACATAATGCACATACAATTGGGTGTAGGTATTAGCCATATTTTTCTTGTTTATGTTTATGTCCTACGGACAATAAAATTGTTCTCAATATTGATTCTATTGATATTGAAGCCCTATGGGCTAATAGATTATTCTCTTGCAAAAATAAAGATTATACATCAAAATTCAGAATTATTTCACAAATGGCTCATCAAAATAATTACTAGCCTAATTTATTGAAGGATCAGGTACTAGTGTTAAATAAACTTAAAGACTTCGTGTGTGAAAGTTATTCATTATATTTTTGATGAAAGAAAATCATAAATCCTAAACATAATGAAACATACATACCTACTAATCATTTCCTGTATCCTAATTTTCAATAGTTCCTTCGGTCAAACAGACGATAATCTCAATAATAAATTTGTAATTGTACTTGATGTTCAAGAAGATTATACTAAAGATATGAATCCTGACTCCATGGTACACAGTTTTATTAGTTCAATCAATAATGTAATTGAAAACACTCCAAAAGAAAATGTAATTTATGTTGTATCACTTCACAAAGCGTTATTCGTATCTTTTAAAAGTATTTATGTTGATACAATTGTAAGTCTCAAAATGGATCCTAATTTGATATTGGTTAATGATAATATTTTCGTAAAAGAAGAAGGCAATGCTTTTTCGGTAGTTGAGTTGAAAGAATATCTTAAAAACAATGATGCAAAGGATATCATTGTAACAGGCTTACTTGCAGAAAAGTGTGTGTACGGTACACTAATGGGAGGTATTGATCTTGGCTATCATATGTGTGTTGTACCGGAAGCCATTATTGGAAAATCTGCAAAAAGCAAACTTAAAACTCTCAGCAAATTAGCAAAAAAGGGTGTTACCGTATTGCCACTAAACGATTATTATAACCTGAAGAAATAATAGATATGAAAGAGCTTACTGACTTACCGAACATTGGCAAAGTACTTGCCGAAAAACTTGCAACAGTTGGTATAATAAATGAGCCAAACTTAGCAGATGCTGGCAGTGAAAATGCAATTATTCGTTTATCTACACTTGACAATAGTGGCGTTTGTATTAATATGCTCTATGCACTCGAAGGAGCCATACAGGGCATCAGATGGCATGACCTAAGTAAAGAAAAGAAGGATAACCTCCGTGATTTCTATAACTCCACAATTAGGAAATAATAATTATTGGCCAAATTACACCTGACTGTCAGTACAATTACACTCATTAACATTTTTTTAACACCCCTTATTTATAATCGATTCAAATAGTGTATTACTTTTGCTGTTATAAACAACTATTGTTATTAACAGATTATGTTATCAAAGATTAAAAAAGATCCAACCATAAACAAACAGCAACGCATGGTAATCGATATCATACACACTGCTAATTGGCTGGATGAGAGAATTTCAAAGATCCTTAAGGGTTATGGCATTACACATCCACAGTTTAACATCCTGAAAAATGTACAGGCTGCACATCCAGAACCGCTATCAGTAAAAGAGATTAAGGATACAATAATGTTTAAAAACTCTGATGTAACTAGGTTAATAGATCGTTTGGTTAATAAAGGATTGCTGCATCGAAACACATGCCCTGTTAATAGACGGAAAGTTGATATAAATATAACAAAAGAGGCTACAGAAATGCTAGGTAAAATAACTGTAGAATTCAACGAAAGATTCGGTAACTTTTATGAATCAGAGATTAGCGTTGAAGAAGCACTTCGCACTTCAGATATTCTGAGGTTGATTAGAAAATAACCAAAATGAGATCAATAAGAAAAATATATAATGCCCCAAAAGTAAATATGGGTGGAATAATCCTGGATCAACCATTACCGTATCAGGAAGTAGATCAAATCGACCCATTTCTTTTGGTTCACCACTGGCATCGCAATCATAAAGGTGGTGAAAGACAAAACGATATGGGTGTAGGACCGCACCCTCATCGAGGATTTGCACCCGTAACTTTCATTTTTAAAGGAGGAGTGCATCATCAGGATTCAAGGGGTAATAATAGTATAATTATTGAAGGTGGAACTCAATGGATGAATAGTGGGATGGGCATTGTTCATAGCGAACGTCCCATTAGGGAAATAGCTGAAAAAGGAGGTGAGTTTGAAATAATCCAATTCTGGGTAAATGCACCTTCAAAAAACAAGATGGATCCTCCCTCCTATCAACCACTAACATTTGATGAAACACCCACTGTTACAAGTCCTGATAAAAAAGTAAAAATATACGTGGTTGCTGGAAGCTTAAAAGGTGTTGAAGGAAAGATTGATACATATTCACCTCTTTTGACGTTGAGATTAGACATTAAAAAAGGTGGAAAAATAGACATACCAATCCCTACCAATTACAATGCATTTCTTTATCAACTCGATGGGTCATTAAAAATTAATAATTCAAAAGTAACTGTTGGTAAAGATTTTACATGGTTTTATAACGACGGCAAAAGCATAACAATTGAAGGAATTGAAAACACAAGAGCAATATTATTGGCCGGCGAACCAATTGGCGAAAAAATTGAGTCATATGGACCCTTTGTAATGAACACTCAAACTGAGATAATGCAGGCAATGCGAGATTATCAGCAAGGCAAAATGGGCGTACTAATCGAAGAGTTCGAATAATAGAATCACTATATTTTTTCATAACATTTAACTTATAACAAATAACGTATAACAAATAACGTATAACATTTAACTAATAACAAAAAACAATGAGAAAACTAGGAATAACAATGGCGGCGATATTGATGGTTGCCTTAACTTACGCTCAAACATCTAATTGGGGTTTCGACCAGTCGCATTCAAATGTAAGATTTGCCGTATCACATATGGTAATATCTGAAGTAGAGGGAAATTTTAGCACTTACGAAGGTAGTGTTAGCACAACAAAGTCAGATTTTTCAGATGCATCAGTTAATTTTACAATTAATGTAAGTAGTATTTATACTGATGATGAGAAAAGAGACGAACATTTAAGAGGTGCTGACTTTTTTGATGTTGAAAAAAATCCAAACATCACTTTCAAAAGCACATCAATAAAAAAAGTAAGTGAAAATAAATACAAAATAACAGGAAATTTTACGATGCTAGGAGTAACAAAGGAAATTACTTTGGATGCAAAATACGGTGGTACAATTAACGATCCATGGGGAAATACCAAAGCTGGAATTAAGGTAACCGGTACAATAAATAGAACCGATTGGGGATTGAAATACAATTCGAAAATGGACACAGGTGGTTTAATGATTGGCGAAGATGTTGATATTGTATGTAACTTTGAACTTATTAAACTGAAATAAACTAACACTTAAGAAATAGAAAAAATGGAAAACCCTAAAGTTGCAGGAAAAACCCCAATGATGGTTGAACTAGAATCAGGAAAAGCATATGCATGGTGTGCATGTGGACACTCAACAAACCAACCATGGTGCGATGGTTCGCATAAAGGAACAGGTATATCACCTGTTGTATTTAAAGTTGAAGAAAATAAAAAAGCAGCAATGTGTATGTGTAAAAAAACCGATAATGCTCCTTATTGCGATGGTTCGCATGCAAAAATTGATTAATTTAGAACCATAATCAAACCAATTAATATAATCATGAAGGAATTTTGGAATACCAGATACTCTAATAAGGAATATGCATACGGTAAATTACCAAATAAGTTTTTTAAAAATGAACTTCTTAAGCTCGATGCCGGGCGAATACTAATGCCCGGAGAGGGCGAAGGAAGAAATGCAGTTTTCGCTGCAGAAATGGGTTGGGAAGTTGACGCATTTGATTACAGTGAAGAGGCATTGAAAAAAGCAACCCAACTCGCCAACCTTCGAAATGTTGAAATAAATTACACTGTCAGCAATTTTGATGACTATAAATTTTCATTAAATAAATATGATTGTATAGCTTTGATATTTGTGCACGTTCCAAAAGAAAAAAGGAAACTTCTACATCAGAAAATGACAAATCTACTGGTTCCCGGTGGCATTATAATTCTTGAAGGATTTTCAAAAAATCAAATTTCAAGGGGCAGTGGTGGACCTAAAGATATAGAAATGCTTTTTTCAAAGGAGGAGCTACTTTCTGACTTCTATGATCTATCAAAAATGAAAATTCAAACAATTGAAACTAAATTGGATGAAGGTGAATCCCACAAAGGTCAAGCATCAGTTATTCGATTAACGGCAATTAAACCTACACCCTAATAATTATTTTATAATCAGGTAACAATATTCACAGGTTGTAATTTTGAAGATAACCTTTTGTCTTAATGAATTTCTGGGATAGCATATTTCAAGATGGTGCAGTTTGGTCGTATGAACCAGCAGATTCAGCAATATTTGCTGCCGATTATTTCCTTAAGAGTGGAATTTGTAATGTACTTATTCCAGGCATTGGATACGGAAGAAATTCAACACCATTTATTGATAAGGGAATTGGAGTCACAGGAATTGAAATCTCATTAAGGGCGATTGAAACTGCAAAAAATAATGATCTAAAAACACCGATCCATCATGGATCGGTGCTTAATATGCCATTTGATAATATCAAATATGATGGTATTTATTGTTATGCCGTGCTTCATTTATTCAATCGAAATGAGAGAAAGCTATTTCTTACCTCCTGTTATAACCAATTATCAGAAAACGGTATTATGATTTTCGTTGTTGTTTCTGTAAAATCAAACATGTACGGCCAGGGTAAACTACTTAGTAAAAATCGTTATCAACTTAATAATGGCTTAAAAATTTTCTTCTATGATGAAAAGGCAATAATAAATGAATTTACGAATTTTGAAGTTCTTGAATATAGCGAGATTAATGAGCCAATAAAACATATGAAAGATGAACCACCTTTGCAATGTTATAAAATAGTCGCTAGAAAGAAAGCTGGCATGTGATTAAATATAGCCCAAACAGCTTAATAGTCATCCTAATTCTCAGAACGTCATATATTTTTTCCTTTATTTGCATTTTATGATGTTAATATGGATCAAACCCAAAGAACCCAGATAAAAATGTATCTGGAAAAGGAAAAATCTAAACTTATTTTACGTTTAGATGAGTTAAAAGAACTAACTAAACCCATTGCACCGGATGATGCCATTGGACGTGTTAGCCGCATGGATGCCATTGTTAACAAGAGTATTAATCAGGAGGCACTGAGAAAATCTAACGATAAACTAAATAAGATAAATATCTCATTGGAAAGAATTAATGATGATGATTTTGGCACCTGTATTCAATGTAGTTCTCCTATCCCAATGCAGAGATTGTTATTAATGCCCGGTTCTATTTGTATTGTTTGTGCACGGTAGATAATTGGTAATTAGTCATTGCCTGCTGGCAAAGGCTGGGATAATTGGATAATCAGACTCCAAACTTCGGTCTTCTGACTTCGGTCTTCCAACTCTTAACTTCACTTTGCCAATTCTTAAGTTCACAGCATTTCCCTTTCCCTACCCCTATTGTTGATATAGTTTTGCTTTATATTTTAAAACTAAAAAAAACATAATCATGAAAACAATAGCATTATCATTAACACTTTTAGTTCTCGCAACATTTTCATTTGCGCAATTTCCGCAATCATCAGCCAGCGATTCCTGTTGCTATGTAACAAATGACCTTCGAGCCGCCATAATTGATAATGATAGATCAACTGTAGATGTAAAAATTGCCAAGTTACCAAACGAAGTAGTTAAAATTAGAGTAAGGGATAACAACGAAATCATTCATCAAACTCGTGTTAAAAAAGAAGAAATCGTTGATCTTAAGTTCGATCTTGTAAATTATCCTGAAGGGAAATATGTATTCGAAATATTGAAGAAAAATCAAGTTGTATACTCGAAAGAAATTGAATTTAACAATGAAAATATTGCTTTCGCTAAGAAGTAATTGAATATTCATTGTTAAATTTTACAATCAGAGTTCTTTGAAATAATTTACTTTCCCTTAGTTTATGTACTTTTGTTTGATTCACAATACATGTATGTCTCAACCTATTACAATTAATTACAAGTACAGTCTTAACCGCTGGTTACGTTTTGGTTACGGACTGTTACTAGGTATTATTCTCAATTTCATTCTTGATGTAATATTTGGATTAATCTATAAGCAATACAGTCTGTTTCAACCAGTATCAAATTACCTGGGTACAATTATTATTACTTATGTAGTTTTTGAATCTCTGTTTTGGATTAACAGGATGTTAAGTAATAGGTATAATTGGGAAAGTAAACCCATATTTAGGTTTTTAGGGCAGTTAATAATCAACAGTGTAGTTTCTTTAGTTATTGTGTATGGGCTTCGCCTGATTATTGCCCTATTTTTTGGCTTTAATGATTATATCAGCTTTTTTGATGAATTAATTATCATTGGCTATATTATCTTCATAGTCCTAATCTATACAACTTTAGATTTGATAATATTTCTTCTTAACAGATGGAGAAATAGTTTGGCTGAACTTGAGAGATTTAAAAAAGAAAATGCCGAATTCAAATTTGAGTCGTTACGATCACAATTAAATCCTCATTTTCTGTTCAATAGTCTTAATACACTATCGTCACTCGTATATGAAAACCAGGACAAAGCCGGATTATTTATCAGGGAGTTATCAGATGTGTATAGGTATATTCTTGAGAACAGGGATAAAGAGCTAATAGTGCTTTCGAAGGAATTGCATTTTGCTAACTCGTTTATAGAACTATCAAAACTTCGATTTGACAAGAATCTGGAAGTTGAAATGGTTAATGAACATAATAATGATGATAAAAAAATCGCTCCGCTAACATTACAAATGCTTGTTGAGAATGCTATTAAGCACAATGTAATTTCAAAAAAGCAACCCTTGACCATTAGAATTTTGATATATGAAAATACAATCGAGGTTAGAAATAATCTTCAACCTAAACGAACAAATGAATATAGCAGCGAACTTGGATTAAAAAATATAATTAGTCGGTATCAGTTTTTAACAAAGAGAACTGTAGAAGTTTCTCAAACTGATTTAGAGTTTAGTGTTAAAATACCGTTAATTTGAATTTTACAATGAAAAATCATAAAGGTAGTACAGCACAGTTAAATGTCTTGATAGTTGAGGATGAAATTCATGCTCAAAAGGAGATCAAACGATTACTTGAATTGTGTGATTATGATGTTAAAATTTTAGAATTCATCGACACCGTTGAAGATGCAATCAGTTGGATCAATACTAATCCACATCCTGATTTAATGTTTTTTGACATCCAACTGTCGGATGGAATGAGCTTTGAAATATTTAATCATATTAATTCGACTACTCCAGTAATTTTTACCACAGCATTTAATGAGTTTGCAATAAAAGCATTTAAGGTAAACAGTATTGACTATCTACTTAAGCCACTAAAATTAAACGAACTAAACGATGCTATCAAGAAGTATCTTTCACTTGAAGATAAATATGGAAATAAAAGGCAACCAATAAGCTTAGATCAAATTGAGCAACTGTTTAAACTTAATAAGCCAAGTTTTAAATCACGATTCATCGCAAAAATTGGGGATCAAATTTTACATATTCCCATAGCGGATATCGCTTATTTCAAATCAGAAGACAATGTAACATTCATTGTTACTCGTAATAATAAGCGATATATAATTGATTACCCACTTGAGCAAATTAACACAGAAATTAATCCCGATCATTTTCATAGAATTAACAGAAGTTTCATTATCCATATTGACTCAATTAAAAAAATAAATAAATATTTCAATAGCAGATTACACATAGAATTAGAACCCGTTACATCAGACCAAGTATTGATTAGCCGCATTAAGGTTCCCGACTTTTTAAAATGGATAGATAAATGAGAACCTTAATATTAATATTGTTGGCCATGTTTTTATTGGCATCAACATCCTGCAAAAGGGTTGTTATTAAGGTTGATAGCATACCTAGTAACACACCCCCCGGCCAACCCATTTATATAACTGGAAATTTCAACAACTGGGATCCGGGAGAAGAATTATATGTATTGCAAATGTCAAAGGATAGTAATTATTACTACACACTACCTCCGGGTTTTGGGACAGTATTTTTCAAATTTACTCGTGGTGATTGGAATACGGTTGAAAAGGACATTTGTGGAGAAGAAATTGATAACAGATTATTGGAAACTGTACTTTATGATACTGTTGTCTGCAAAATTGAAAGTTGGACAGGCCTCGACCCTATTGATTGTCCAAAGCTCATCTTGAAAATTGACAATATTCCAATAAACACACCCATTGATGATTTAATAGCCCTGGCCAGCAATGTAAATTCATGGGATCCTGATAACGCATCAGTTTTTGAAAAGACAAACTCCGGCGGCTTACTACTTACTATCGACCGGCCACCAGGAGTAAACACAATTGATTATAAAATTACAAGGGGTAATTTATCGACTTCTGAATCAGATGAATATGGAAATGAAATACCAATTCGCACATTAAAATTTGGTAGTAAAGATACAATATGCCTCGATGTTAAGGGCTGGACTGATATCCCGGAAACTAAATCGAACAGGGTTGTAATTATTATAAAAAAGCTACCAAATAATACCTTTTTAGATGATGGATTATTTTTAGCATGCAATTTAAACTCATGGTCGGCTGGCGATAAAAACTACCAATTTCAACTAAATAAAGATGGGCAATGGTCCTACCCCGTTCCTCGAAAAGAAACTACTCTGGATTATAAAATTACACGTGGAGAATGGGGAAGCGTTGAAGTTGATCGGAGTGGAAATGATATTGACAATCGGAGCCTCAATCTAAAAAATGAAGATACTGTTTATGTTGAAATTAAAGGATGGAAAGATATTGAGTCATCAACTGATAATGAGATAATAATAATTCTGGATAGCATACCCAAATCAACACCCAGCGGTGCAAAGTTCTACTTGACTGGTAATTTTAATGACTGGAACCCGGGTAGACTTCGACATAAATTCCATATTAATAGAAACGGGCAATATTATGTGAGTTTACCCAGAGAGTTGGGTGATTTAGCTTGTAAAGTTACCAGAGGATCATGGGAAACATCGGAGGTTGGTTCTTTTGGAGAAGAAATCCCAAACTTCTATTATAATTATAACGATTTAGACACATTAGTAGTTAAGGTGGCAAATTGGAAGGATAAACCTAAGTTTAAATATGATAACATTACATTGATAATTAATAAATTACCAGATAATACTCCAAATAGAGATCATCTGTATTTAGCACCCGATTTTAACGAATGGAACCCAGGCGACAAGAATCTAATATTTAATAAGTTGCCAGATGGTAGGCCATATATTACATTCCCTGCTAAAGGCCCTGCTGTTGAATATAAAATAACCCGAGGTAATTGGAGAACTGTTGAAACCAATCAATATGGTGATGATATCGAGGATCATGTTATTTTTTATGGGTTTGCCGATACGGTATATATCGATGTAATTGCCTGGCGCGATTTTGATGGAAATTACTAGTGATTTTTCTTTAATTCAATTTCGAAAACATCCCCAATAATAGGTTCAATTAGTTTAACTTTTTTAAGTTTTGCCTCAGCTCTTGCCCTTTCAATCGGTTCAGTCCATGAATGCAAAGCCAATTGAAATTTACTCCAGTGAATAGCCATCATCTTTTCACCCTTAACATCTATATGTGCTTGAACCGATTGCTCAGGCATAGCATGAATAGTTGGCCATTTATCATTATACTGACCACATTCAATCATTGTTAATTTAAACGGGCCGTATTTTTCACCAATCATACTAAAATGCTTTCCATACCCTGAATCAGCACCGAAAAAGATACTTCCTGATGGGGATTTCATTACCCAAGAACACCATAGAGTATTATTACGAGTTGTTCCACGTCCTGAGAAATGTCTGGCAGGAGTTGCAGCAAGCATCAATTTATCATTAACTTCAAACTCATCCCACCAATCGGCAATATTGATCTTATTGGGATCAACACCCCATCTAACTAAATGAGCCTCCACACCCAAAGGTACATAGTACGATGATACTTTTCTATCTATTTCCTGAATACTCTTCATATCCAAATGATCATAATGATCGTGTGAAATCAACAATACATCAATTGCAGGAAGTTCCTCAATATCAATCGGATTTGTAAAAGTAAAACTACCATTGGTAAAGGGTATAGGAGAAGCATATTTACTAAAAACAGGATCGATTAGTATAACATTATCATTCATTTTTATCATTGCACTTGAATGGCCAACCATATTATTTTGAATGAGCTATCAGCATCTAACATAAATATGTCAATGTTAAAAGATTTAGTAACAATGCTATTAGGTTTACCATTCTCAGGCCCCTTTATCCATTCCCACATTGTACTTAACATTGAACTATCATTAGCCATTACAACTGTTGGTTCCATATTTACAAATTTTCCATCCACATAGTTTGGTGAATTTATAATTCGCTCCATTTCCGATCCAACTGGCTTACCACCAAATACTGGATGCATACTTATATATAATCTTATGGTAATAACTACAAATATAATTATCGCAATTATTATTAATACTATTTTCATCTATAAATATTTTATTTTCCATTCATATGAAACCCGTATTCAAATTATTAACTTTCGTTAGAAGAATTTTTCTTGGCTCATTTCATGATATTTAATTTAAGCCGCCAAAAGTAATATTTAATATGATATTTGGTTAATTTACTTTTTATTGTAATGTGTTCAATTATAAAACACTATGTACAATTATGTACAAGAAACTGTTCGCAATCGGACATATTAACCAATGTTAATTTATCTTAAAAAACTAAACTGCTAGTTCCCAGTTCATAAGTATTGATGGCACAGTATTAGAAGATAGAATCTACAAATTTCAATAATATGGATAGGATTATCGAGAAAAAGAAATGGACAACTCGAAAAATAGTCACAATAGTTTCAATAACAGCCTTTGTATTTCTTATTTTTTACCTGATTTTTTTACGTGATAAATCATCAAGATTATACGTTGACCGTAACCAGTTGACAATAGCAACAGTTAAACAGGATAAGTTTCAGGAGTTTATTCCAATAGATGGTATTGTATTCCCTAAAACTACATTTTACATTGATGCGATACAAGGAGGTGTAGTGGAGGCAATATTTGCCGAAGACGGTGACATGGTAAAAAAAGGAGATACACTCCTCAAATTACTCAATACCGCCATGGAGTTAAGCTATATGGAGCAGGAAACACGGATGTTGGCTGAAATGAATAATCTCCAAAACACAAAACTGTCGCTTGAGCAAAATAAATATATCCGTCAAAAGGAGATAGTTGAACTTGAGTACCGCATTGACTTAACTGAGCGTGATTTTGATCGAAAGATAACCCTCCACGATAAGTTAGTAATTGCAGATAAGGAATTTGAGGATGCAGAGCGTGAGTTTGCATTTACAGTTAAGCAATTACAAATTTCACTCGAACTTCAAAAACTTGATTCTATAGCCCGTGAAGCACAAAAACGGGATATTGAAACTTCCTTAAGCAGGATGAGAGAAAATATGAGATTGCTGCGTAAGAATATCAATAATGCTTATGTTAAAGCACCAGCTGCTGGTAAGTTATCTTCATTTAATCTTGAAATTGGACAAACAAAATCGGTAGGTGAACATCTCGGTCAAATTGATTTGCTGGATGGCTATCGACTTGAAGCAAGGATAGATGAGCGATATGTGTCAAGGGTTTTTGTAGGTCAGGAAGCTCAATTTAGCTACGCTGGCAAAACTTATAATCTTTATATTGATAAAATATATACAGATGTTTCGAATGGTTCATTTAAAGTTGATTTATTTTTCAATGATAATATTGAACCTGAAGGGATAAAACGTGGACAAACAGTTCAGGTTAGATTAACTTTTAGCGGTGAAACCGATGCAATTATTATAAAGCGTGGAAGCTTCTTTCAGGAAACCGGAGGTAGTTGGATTTATGTTTTGGATCCATCGGAAGGATTTGCTCATAAGCGAACTATTCGCATAAATCGCCAGAACACGAATTTTTACGAAATAAGCGAAGGATTGCAACCTGGTGAAAAAGTTGTTATTTCATCATATGACAACTTCGGTAATAAAGAAAAATTAATATTTAAATAATCTGAAATACTCAACAACATGATACAGACCAGAGAATTAACTCGGATTTTTAGATCAGAAGAAGTTGAAACTACTGCATTAAATAAGGCAGATATTAATATTAATCAGGGAGAATTTGTTGCAATAATGGGCCCCTCGGGTTGTGGTAAATCAACCTTATTAAATATACTTGGTTTACTAGACACACCAACATCGGGAGAGTTTAAATTTTTTGATAAGGATGTAGCTGGATTTAACGAACGGCAAAGAGCCCAATTAAGAAAAAAAAATATAGGATTTGTTTTTCAAAATTTCAACTTGATAGATCAGTTTACAGTATTTGAGAATGTTGAGTTGCCATTAATTTATCTTGGATTAAGCGCAAAAGAAAGGAAAACACGTGTTGAAGAAGCCCTTGAAAAGATGCAAATGAGCCATCGTAAAAGACACTATCCAAATCAGTTATCCGGAGGTCAACAACAAAGAGCTGCTATTGCACGAGCAGTTGTATCCGATCCTAAATTTATTCTTGCCGATGAGCCAACAGGAAATCTTGACTCATCTCATGGCGATGAAGTAATGAACCTCTTGAGTAATTTAAATCAAGCAGGCACAACAATAATTATGGTAACTCATTCGCAACGCGATGCTGAGTATGCGCAACGTGTAATTATGCTATTCGACGGACAGGTAATTAGTGAAAAAAACAGTACAAAAAAGTAATAACTCACAAGAAGCAACATTAATAATACCAACATGATTTGGAGTTACACAAAAATCGCTTTTAGAAATCTTGTAAGATATAGTTCATTTTCGTTAATAAATATACTTGGACTTTCAATAGGTCTATCAGCATCATTATTAATAGCCTTATGGGTTTTTGATGAATTAAGTTACGATAAATTTCACGACAATTCAGAGCAAATATACCGAGTTGAGCGCCACATAAATTTTGACGGAAAGATTTTTGATGTACCTGTAACTGGAGCAATCTACGCCCCTACAATAAAAAAGGATGTTCCCGAAGTTCTTGAATTTACAAGAGTTTACCCAATTGAATTATCTGTTCAAAATCACATGAACGATAATCAAGAGGAACGTGTAATGTTTTGTGATAAAGGATTCTTTAACGTTTTTACATTTCCTCTTGAACGAGGTAATCCGGAAACTGCCTTGGCCGAACCATTCTCGGTTGTTCTAACAAAGCAAGCCGCCCTTGCATATTTTGGTGAGGAGTACCCGATGGACAAAAGTCTAGAAATTGAATGGGGTGATGAAAGAAAGAAGTTTCGTGTAACAGGCATATTAGCTGATATTCCAACTCAAAACCATTTTCAGTTTGATGTTCTTGGCTCGTTTGAAACCATTGAAGAACTAATGCCCGAAAGGCTTGATACATGGGTATCCAATTATTTGTACTCATACGTTCTACTTCATAAGGATGCAACATATGTAGATGCTAAACCCAAATTGATGAAAATTGTTGAGGATCATATTTCGCCAGCATATACTGCATTTTTGGGTGATGATGCTAAAATCGAAAACATACATGATATATATCAAATCACATTTAGACCAATTGAAAATATTCATTTAGATTCAAATTTGATGTGGGATATTGCTCCCCAAGGTAATATGACTTCTGTGTATACATTTTGTATTGTTTCAATTCTTATATTGGTGATGGCTTGTTTCAATTTTATGAATCTGTCAACAGCACTTGGTAGCAAGAGATCAAGAGAAGTAGGCATCCGGAAAACATCTGGCGCCAGCAGAATACAATTGATTGCACAATTCCTTGGTGAAACAACTGTTATTGCACTCATATCATTAATAGTTGCCTTGATAATCATCGAAATTACACTGCCGGGGTTTAATGCATTTACCGATAAAAACCTGACATTATCTTCATTTTTAATCCCAAGTTACTTTTTTGTTTTGGTTGGGATTGTATTCGGAAGTGGTGTACTGGCTGGTTTATATCCAGCGTTTTTCCTATCAAAATACGACCCAATGGTAGTCCTGCATAAAAACGATGAGGCTCGTGGTACAAAATTTTCGTTTCGTCAGCTATTGGTTATTTTCCAGTTTAGCATTTCAATAATGTTAATTATTGGAACAATTGTGGCCTATCTTCAAATAAATTTTTTCTACAACAAACCCCTTGGATATAGTCAGGAAAACCTACTGGTTATTTCAAATGAGAGTAATAAAGTTCGAGAAAATATTAAGACATTTAAAGCAAGTCTTTACCAAAATCCGGAAGTAAAAATGATTACTACTTCAGGTTCAATCCCGGCAGCCATTAATTTCTCGGATATGGGATTTAAAACCGAAGAAATGGACGATGTTATTTCATCAATTTATATTGGGGTTGGTTATGACTTTTTCAAAACTTATGATATTGAATTACTAGCTGGTAGAGCTTTTTCTCCTGAGTATGGAATGGATACAACCAATAAGTATATTGTTAACGAGCAAGTATTAAAAAAAGTTGGAATTGCAACCCCAGAAGAAGCAATTGGTAAGCATTACGGATCTTTCGACAGAAATAGCCAATATCAACCGGGTGAAATAATCGGAGTTGTAAAGGATTTTCATTTCAAACCTCTGGATAAAGAAATTGAGCCGGTAACATTTAACTTAAATGAAGAGTGGATGGAATATATAACCATCAGGTACGAAACTAACAACCTACCATTTTTTATTAATGAAATAGAAAGCTTATGGAAGGATCATTTTCCGCACGAAGGTTATACGTATTTTACTGTAAAAGATAGATATGAAAGCTTGTATATCAATGAGACAAGGTTGAAAAGCATATTACTCTTTTTTACTTTCCTTGCAATCTTTATTGGTTGTTTGGGTTTGTTCGGATTAGCAGCCTTTGTGGCACAACAAAAGTCGAAAGAAATAGGGATACGCAAGGTTCATGGAGCTCCAGTTTCAAGCATTGTTTTATTATTAACTAAACAATTCACTTATTGGGTATTATTAGCCAATATAATTGCATGGCCACTATCATACTTTTTTCTGGATAATTGGCTTGCAAATTTCCATTATCGAATCAATATGCCATATTGGGTATTTTTTGTATCTGGTTTATTAGCATTAATTCTTGCTATACTCACAGTAAGTTACCGCGCATATCGATCGGCTACTTCAAATCCACTTGATGCAATTAAAGATGAATAGAACTAAATATAATTGTCATGAGAGAAATCGTAATACTAGTACCAGAAATTGATGTGGATCAAAATGTTGAAATTGATGTGCGAATAAATGGCAGAAAAAAAACTTTGAAATACCGTATTGAGTTAACGAGATGGGAAGGTGATCAAAGTGAAGACAGGGTAACAACCTTACGCCATAAAATAGCTGATTATGATAAGGATTGGGAGCTGGTTGAAATTGGAGCACCATCTAAAACAGAGATTCCTATAGTATTCAGAAAGAGTAATACTGAGTAATTAATATTCATAAAAATTGTAGCTGTGATAAATACCGTAAACCTTACCAGAATTTTCAGAACAGATGAAATAGAAACTACCGCATTAAAAACTGTTAACCTCAATATAAAAAAAGGAGAGTTTGTTGCTATTATGGGGCCATCTGGCTGTGGAAAATCAACACTACTGAATATATTAGGATTGTTGGATTCACCCACATCCGGGGAGTTTAATTTCCATGGAAAAGATGTAGCAGGCTTCAATGAAAAAAAGCGGGCAAAGCTTCGGAAACATAATGTGGGATTTGTTTTCCAAAGTTTCAATCTAATCGATCAACTGAGTGTATTCGAAAATGTTGAACTCCCTCTTGTATATCTTAAGATGAGTCCAGGCAATCGTAAAAAACTTGTTGAAGAAGCCTTAGAATGCATGCAGATATCCCACAGAAGTAAGCATTACCCAAATCAACTCTCAGGAGGTCAACAACAGCGAGTAGCTGTTGCACGTGCTGTTGTTTCAAAGCCTAGTTTAATCCTTGCTGATGAACCAACAGGTAATCTGGATTCTGTTCATGGAAATGAGGTAATGAATCTACTTACCGAGTTAAACAAAAATGGAACTACCATTGTAATGGTTACACACTCACAGCGCGATGCGAGTTTTAGTAATCGTGTTATTCATCTGTTTGATGGTGAAATTCTTTCAGAAAATATAAATAAGCAATAACTTGTTTTTAGTTTTTAATAAAGATTATCATGTTTAAAAATTATATCGTTAGCGCAATTAGAAATATAACAAAGAGCCCTTTTTATGCTTTCTTAAATATATTAGGACTTACAATCGGACTTGCAGCCTTTATATTCATTCTCATCTATGTAAGCGATGAAATTTCATATGATAAATATAATGTAAATCATAGTCGTATTCATCGACTGGAATCTGATTTTACAATTGGCTCAAAACATGATAAATTTGCAATTGTTCCCATTCCCATGGGACCCGCATTGAAACTTGAGTTTCCAGAAATTGAGGAAACTGTGAGATTTAGAGACATTGACAATGCACTTTTTATTTACAACGATAAAGAGTATTATGAGGATAACTTCTATTATACCGATTCAACAGTTTTTGATGTTTTCACCACTGAACTAATTGTTGGTGAGTTAAATCATGCTCTTGTTGAACCTAATACAGCTGTACTTACGGAGAAAATTGCCCTCAAATATTTTGGCAAGGAAAATGCCATCGGAAAAGTTATTAAAACAGGAAGTGGAAGACAATACAAAATTACTGCCGTAGTTAAAAACCAACCTGAGAACTCACATTTAAAATTTGACGGACTGTTATCGGCTTCCACATTAGCCAAAGAAGTTGGCGAGGATGAGTTCAATAGTATGGAGCCTGTGAGATTTTGGAACATTGGAGTATTTACTTATGTTATGTTGCATAAAAATAGCTCCATGGAAACCATCCATTCAAAGTTTCCCGCCTTTTATGATAAGTATATGAAATCTCTTGGTGATGTATTTAATGCATCATTCAATTTAATGTCGACTCCACTGGCCGATGTCCATTTGAATTCAAACTTATCAAGCGATCTGCCAACAGGCAATAAAGCCTACGTTTATATATTCTCAATTGTGGCCATTTTTATATTGCTGTTAGCTGCAATTAACTACATGAATATGGCAACAGCCCAATCATCGAGTAGATCACGTGAAGTTGGAATGAGAAAGGTGATGGGAGCTTATAAACGACAATTGATTGGTCAATTCCTCAGCGAATCGGTTCTTCTTGCCCTAATTGCAAATATTCTGGCGCTGGCAGTTGTATATATATTCTTACCCGACTTCAACAACTTAACGGGAAAAGAATTATCGTATAATCTAATCATGGCTCCTGACTTTCTTGGATTAATACTGGCAGTAAGTTTAGTAATAGGATTATTATCTGGCAGTTACCCTGCTTTTTACCTATCATCATTTATGCCATTAAATGTGCTAAAGGGAATTACAACTTCATCAGGAAAACCAAAACTATTACTCCGGAGAGGATTGGTTGTTATTCAGTTTTTTATAGCGATTGTTATGATAATAGGAACCTTTGTTGTTTCTGACCAACTGGATTATTTAAGAAATAAAGACTTGGGATTTGATAAGGAAAACTTAGTGGTTATGGAGTTGCAGGATTCTGCCTTTAGAAGCAAAGTAGAAGTTTTTAAGGAAGCATTATTACAAAGTCCAAATATCGAGAAAGTTTCAAATTCAACAGGTGTACCCGGTGATGTGAGTTGGATTCAAGTAATGTTAGTTGAACAAGAATCGGAAATGAAAGAATTTGCTGTGATATTGGCTCAATGCGACTATGATTACGCTGAATTACTTGGTCTTGAGTTTATTGAAGGACGTGATTTTGATGAAAAAATGGGTACTGACGATTCTGCGGCTGTAATAATTAATGAAACGGCTGCACGTCAATTTGGTTGGCTTGATGATCCCATAGGAAAAAAAATTCACTACGGAATGGAATTGGACCGATCTGGAGGAAGACACCTGAATGTCATTGGAATGGTTGAAGATTTCCATTTTACATCATTACATAATAAAGTGGAGCCTATAATTCTATTTATTAGCTCGGTTCCACGTTATTATGTTACAGCCAGAGTTAGAGATGGGAATATGATTACTGGCTTGGAACACATTGAGAAATGCTGGAATGAAACCGGAGCTGAAAGACCTTTTAACTATACTATGATTACTGACCTTCAAGAGGAGATGTATGAAGGTGAAGAGAAGATAAGCTCAATATTTTTAATAATATCTGCACTCACTGTATTTATAGCACTTCTTGGATTATTTGGTTTGTCATCATTTACTGCAGAACAACGAACACGTGAAATTGGGATTAGAAAAGTAAATGGAGCTACACTTTACGACATTCTAATATTGCTTTATAAAGAATTCTTTTGGTTAATACTGATAGCATTTTTAATTGCAGTTCCAATTGCCTATTGGAGATTATCAATATGGCTCGAAACCAGCTTTATGTATTACACCGAAATTCACTGGATGTCAATACTAACCGCAGGCATTTCAGCAATGATAGTGGGTTTGCTTACAATAAGTTATCATGTTGTTAAGGTAGCATCAAGCGATCCTGTTGAGGCAATTAAATATGAGTAGGGTAGTTTTATATTTGTAATGCTGTAGCTAAGCATCTCATCCGATGTACATATTCCCAAGTCCTTTGTCATGCTGAGCGTAGCGAAGTATCTAATACCATGAACATATTCCAGATGAGATTCTTCACGCTGTTCAGAATGACAACAATCTCATGGTTTCGTAAACATCCCAAAATACTTCCCTCAACCCTCAAACCAACTCTTAAGTAAAGCAACCTTGTCGCGGCTAACAATAATTTCCTTATCGAATTTAAAATTTAATTTAACTAGTAATCTACTATTTGAGTATATCAGGACATCTTCTATTGCACTTATATTAACAATGAAAGAGCGATTTGCCCTAAAAAACATTTCGGGATCAAGCTGCTTGATAAGATCTTCAAGGGTATAATCAATAATATACCTATTTCCTTTTGAGGTTATTATATAAACAGTTCGACCTTCGGCATAAAATAATAATATGTTTTCAGTTACTATCGATTTAATATGATCACCAACTTTAGTCAGGAACCGAGCCTTATACTTTTTCTGCATATTCATTAGCATTCTGCCTAGCTCATTATATGGGATATTTTCCGTAGAGGGCAGATTATCGCGTAATGATTTTAGTTTCTCTAAGCTTCGATATAGTTCTTTATACGATAGTGGTTTTAAAAGGTAATCAATGCTATTTACCTTGAATGCCTGTATGGCATATTCATTATAGGCAGTTATAAAAATGATTGGTTTATTTATCTTCACCTTCTCGAAAATATCAAAACTTAATCCATCTGTAAGTCTTATATCCATGAAGTATAGATCAACGTCATCAAGATTTTCTGATATCCATTCAATTGATTCCTTTACAGAAGTAAGTTTTGCAACAACAACTATATTTCTATCATAATCCTTTAGCAGGTTTTCAAGTTTTACAACTGCAGGATTTTCGTCTTCAATAATTACAACTCGCATAATATATTATTCTTCATCGAATTCCAATAATGGAACGCTTATATTTAAAAATCCATTTATCTCTGTAAACGTAATTCCCTCTTTTGAGAAATACGAATAAGCGTTTTTCAATCTATTCACTCGTTCTTCTAATAGAGTGTTATTCCTTAGTCTTTTATTCAAGGAGTGCACTATTAAAATCTTATCACCCAGTATCTCAACCTTGAATTTTAGCTTCAATGAATCAGATATGATATTCTGAAATATAGCGTTTTCAAACAATATCTGAAGAGTTCCAGGAATTATAGATTTTAAATTCTTCTCTCCATTGTCAACTAGATATTCCAAGCCATCATGATACTTTGCTTTAAATAGTTTTAGTACCGGCACTAACGATTCTATCTCGGTTGCCACAGGGATCAAATCAGCATCTTTGTTTTCAAGTGTATTTCGGTAAACCATGGCAAGGCTGTTAACTAATTCATCAGCACGTTTTTTATTGCGATAAAGCTCTGAAATAATTATTTCAAGGGATTGGAATAAAAAATCAGGATTTACCTGGTTTTTAAATGTTTCCATTTCAAGTTCCAATGTTGCCTTTTTTGTCGACTCTTCATTAATCTTAGCATCATTTCTTTTATAGAGAAAAACAAGACTGAAATAATATAGATTGTAGCAGATCGCCACAAAAATGTAAATCAAATTAAAGGTTATCAACTCCGTTGTTATCGTGCTAAACCCTTCGAATTGAACAAAGTAGAAATACATCACTAAGCTAATAATTGAAGTTGAAAGTATTATAGAAGTCAGTAATTGAATTATAATTCTTATCTGAATATTCCGCGAAAGCGGATAAGCCCACCTAAGAAATATAATCACCAATCTATTTATTTCCAGAAATATGAGTGTAAGTATAATTACAAAAAATACCTCACGACTAAAAAAATTAGTTGCAAGTTGGTTAACTGAATCAAAAAATAGCAGAACGAGTAAATAAACAACAATGCCCAACAACAATGGTGATGCCAGCCTAAATGCGAAACTATTATAATACCAGTTTTTATTCATTTACTATCGATATTATTGGAAGCTTAACTGTAAAATATTTTCCCGAAGTTACTTCAATATCCTTATTTATCAGATGCATATACCTGTTGGTAATATTTGAAAGACCAATATTATATGAATAAGATTCCTTTTCCTTATTTAATAAATTGTCCATCGTTGATTGTACATCGGGCTTTTCAACAATATTATTTCTTACTATTAGATGCGATCCATTATTTCCAATAATCTCTATTTTTAGAGGAGTTATCTCAGAAATAACAGAATGTTTAAGAGCATTTTCCACAAGTATTTGAAGTGTAAAGGGAGGGATATACCCATCCATATCACCTAGCCTTTCATCTATTTCTAATTCAACAAATTCGTCAAATCTAATTTTATGCATAAAAAAATATGCTTTAATCATTTCAATTTCGTCCTTAAGTTTAACTAGTTTACTCTCGTTTGTTGATAGTATATAGTCGTATGTTCGTGCAAGCTGACGGATATAACTGTCGGCCTGATTAATATCCATGTAAATTAAGGATGAAATGGTGTTTAGTGCATTGAATAAAAAGTGTGGATTAAGCTGACTTTTGAGGGCTTCAAACCTTAAGTCAAGCTGAACACGTTCGGATGCTAGAGCTTCAATTTGCCCAACACTATATTGATTGTATGAGTATATCGAAAAATTTATTAGTGAATATCCATAAATGATAACAATAGTTAATATTCCAAACTTTATCAATCCATCATTAACAAAATCCATAAGGCTTATTTCTGTTGATGGATAAGTTAAATAAACATACGTGAATATGAATATTGTGGCTGTAATACAAGATATTAAAATGCCCGATATCAATTCAACAAAAAACCTCAATGATATTCTCTCATTCCAAGGTAGCATTCTATTATACCAAGAGTTAAGCATCATTAATGCATACCCTGAAATGCTTACTAAAAAGATTGCGAGTAGCAATCCAATCCATTGTTCACCAAGATTAGGCACTTCGGAGGTTTCGCTATAATAAATAAACAAGTAAACAGCTATTGCCACTAAGCTACTGATAATAGTATTACGCAATATTTTTGTCATTCCCTGTTGTTTGAAATTTAAAACTACTAACAAAAACAACACCATGAGCATATTTTGATTTCAAATTTACTCATGGCGAAAAAACCAACTACTGTTTGTTGTTCATTGCTTCCATTACACTACGATATTCAGTATCTGAAGAAAGCGTCCTAGCTACCTCCATGTATTTTGATTTTATTTCTTTGTTGTTAATAAAATTAGTTTTTGCAACTTCTCGTAACACTCGTGATTTTTCAGTATTTGAAGAAAGTAAACGCGAAGTACTAAGTAGTTCTGCACATGCATATTCATTAAATTTCAATGATCTTATCATGTCCATTAGCACACTGCTCATTTCGGTGTTGCTACTCATTTTATTTGTTGCCTCCAAAAATGCATCAACTTCCATTTTATCAAATGGCATGCTTTTTAATGCTGTTCGAAGTACATATCCCATTTCAGTATTTGAACTCAATTTACCTGTAACTCTCAATAAACTAATCCAATTATTACTGTTGAAACTATAATTTTTGATAGCATTTCTAAGTACAGAGCCTGCCTCAGTATTACTCGACATTAAATTAATAGCAGTGAAATACTCATCATTTAATTTCTTATTAGCTAAATCTAGTTCTACAATTGACTTTAATACACTCCCCATTTCAGTATTTGAAGACAATTTCTGAGTTGATTCTAATACTTGAATATAGTCATCATCGGTAAGATCATAATTCTTAATTAAATACTTTAGAGTTTGCCCGGCTTCAGTATTACTCGACATGGCGTCTATCGCATTAAAATATGCTGAACGAATATTAAGGTTGTTAAAATTCAAATGATTTAATGATCTTAATATAGATCCCATTTCGGAGTTTGAGCTAAGTTTCCTCACGCTTTCAAGCATCCTAACATATGCGTCTTCACTAAGTTTTTGACTTTTCTCAACATATTTCATTACACTTCCACTTTCTGAATTACTCGACATCCTATCTATACAAGTAAAATATGCCTCAGTTACTTCGTTGTTATTGAAATCAATTTCAGAAGTTATTTTTCGGAGGATTGAGCCTCGCTCGGAGTTGGATGATAATCGTGAAATACCGATGAAGTATTCAACCATTACGTTATTATTCACCATGAAAAGGTTACTAAACTCTTTATATAATCTCCCTCTTTCGGTATTGGAGGAAATATCACGTGAAATTGTGCTGATGACAGTGATAATTTCTTTTTCGTTAAGCTTATTATTTTCAAGTAGAGTTTCGAAATACAATGCAGAAACTGAGTTGGAAGATATTTCATCAACTTCATCAACAAATGCATCAATACCACCCTTTTTATATATTCTTTTTGTTCTGCCTTCAACATCAATGCCGGTCATACGAACTATATCAAGCAATACATCGGACAACCATTTTTCACCTTCTGGTTCGAATGGAATTTCTTTCCTACCTTCATAATACTCATAATTAATCTTGCCGTTTGAGTTACTTTCAATTAATAATGATCGCTTATTTCCAAATGTCTTTTTGCTTATCTTCAAATACCCACCTGGCGAGATGCTAACTATCTTTGTGTCATCATTATTTACTTTAATGTCACCTTTAACCTGGACTTCATAATCAGTAAAATAATCGGAATAACTATATTGTTTTTTTTCTGTGAAGCTATAACTTTGTGCGTATTGCTGCGCAGTAACTGTAAATGTAACTATCGAAAGTACTAGGATCAAAAATATTTTAATTGTCGTTTTCATGATTCATAAATTAATTAATTACACATTTATTAATATACAAAACAACAACTGTTTGTTGAGTTAAAAAAACCTTTGGTAATGAACCACCGAACTAGTGTAATGAGTTGCATTATAGTTGTAATAGTATTGATCATAACGAAATTTATAAATCATTACTCCCCTTTATAACTCATTATTTAAACTACTATACTCACATATTAAATCCTATATTTTCACGTTTAATTAACATACATTTTGTTGATAATTATTGATTATGGTTACCAACAAGGATTATCGATTGAATACATTTACCAGCCAAAACACATTAATTGAAATGAAGAAACTATTTTATTTATCAAGTATAGTATTCACACTTATCTTATTAGTCGTTAACCTACAAGCACAGCAAACTGTTTACAACGATTCTGAAAATGTTACATATCGCGAAGCAATAAGCTTATTTAATCAGCAGAATTATGGATCGGCAATTGCAACTTTCGATAAGTATATGAATGAGGAAAATAATAATAAAAGTGCATTCTACGAAAATGCAGCCTATTATAGTACTGTTTGTGCGGTTGAACTTGGTACAAAAGATGCCATTAGTCGTGTGCAAAGATTTGCCGCTGATTTCCCCTCAAGTGCATGGTTACCTGCCATTAACTTTGAATTGGGAAATATCTACTATAAGGACAAAAAGTATTCAAAAGCTCTTGAAATCTATAGCAAAATATCTGCATCAAAACTTGATGCTATTAAACGGACTGAGTATTATTACAAAAAAGGATATTGCCAGATGAAACAAAGTCAATTTGATCAGGCACTTGCATCTTATACTAAGGTGATGAATACTAAGAGTAGTTATTCAAAACCTGCAAGCTATTATTTTGCACACATACAATATCAGAAAGGTAATTATGATGAAGCATTAGCAGGTTTTAAAGCCATTGCTAACGATCGGAAATTTAGAAAAGATGTTCCCCTATATCTGATCAAAATTTATTATCAACTTGGTGAATATAACACTGTTATTGATGAAGGCTCTAAATTTTTACCTCAAGCTGCCAAACAGGAAAAAGGAGATATTGCTCGTTTAATAGCTAATTCATATTACAACATTGATAATTACTCAAAAGCAAATGAGTATTATGAAATTTATGAATCTTATGGAAAACATAATGATGATCCTGACGAACAATATAGAATTGGATATTCAAAATTTGTGGTGGAAAATTATAAAGATGCAATTCATAATTTCCAGGCTGCTACAAAAGCCGGTGGACTTGTGGAGCAAAACTCATGGTACTATTTGGGTTTTTGTTACTTAAATTCTAATCAACCTAAATTTGCACAAAACGCATTCCTTAAAGCCTATAAGCAAAATACAAATAAAGATATAGCAGCGGATGCATTGTTTAGTTATGTTAAAATTACAATCGAAATTGGAATTGATAGCTATAACGATCCTGTAACAATTATTGAGGAGTTTATACAAAATAATCCTGGCTCATCACATGTTACGGCTGCATATGATTTGCTCTCGCAGTTGTATCTTACTTCAAAAAATTATCCTGCAGCACTAACATCAATAGAAAAAGTTGGCAATCCGAACAGTCGATTAAAATCAGTTTATCAGCAGCTTGCATTTGCCCAAGGGGTTTCATATTTCAATAGTAGGGCCTATAATGATGCAATTGGTTTTTTTAGTAGATCCTTAAAATATCCGATTGATGGCAAACTGAAATCGGAAGCTCTATTTTGGCAGGGTGATTCATATTACCGATTGAAGAAATACAATGCTGCTTCAAAAAAATTCAATGATTTTTTAAAGTCAAAGAATGCCAAGCAAACCGACCTATATTCAACAGTAATATATAATTCAGCCTATTGTTCATTTAACACTAAACAGTATAATACGGCTGTAAAACTATTTCAAAAATTCTTAAACCAAACCAATAACAACGCTAATTTAATTGTTGACTCACACTTACGACTTGCTGACTGTTACTTAATTACCAAGGATTACAACAATGCAATACAATGGTACAACAAGGTTATAGATAGTCATTCTGCTGAGGCGGATTATGCTTTATATCAGAAAGCAATTTGCTATGGATCACAAGGTGATTTTAACAAGAAAATTGGTACATTAACTGAGCTCACAACCAATTACAAAAAATCGCAATATTACGATGAAGCACTTTATGATATTGCTTCTACAAATTTAGTGTTAAATGACCAGCGACATGCAATAGCCTACTTCGACAGGTTAGTTAAGGAGAAACCAAAAAGTAGTTATGCGAAAAAAGCATTGGTGAAGATGGGATTCCTTTACTACAGCAATAATCAACATAACCAAGCTGTTTCAGCACTCAGAAAAGTAATTGATAATTACCCTGCATCGCTCGAAGCCAAAGAAGCACTCGTTACCCTGCAAAATGTTTACATGGATATGGGACAGGTTGATAAGTATATTGACTATGCCAATAGCCTGGATTTTGTTCAGGTATCAACCAGCGAAGAAGATTCTTTAAAGTTCACAACGGGCGAAAATTACTATCTAACCAACGATTGCAAAAATGCAGTGCCATCATTACAAAAGTATGTTCAACAGTTTCCAAACGGAGGCTTTGTTCTAACAGCTTATCACTATTTATCCCAGTGCATGGAGAAAAATGGGGATAATGAAGCAGCAATTACTTATTATGAGAAGATATTGGTATATCCAGAAAATCAGTATACCGTTAAAGCATTATTAAGAGTAGCCAGAGCAATGTATGATAAAAAAGACTATGAAAAATCTCTTAGTTATTACGACCGACTTTCGGATGTAGCCGAAGATAAACTAATGATGCTTGAAGCACATGATGGAGTGATGAAAAGTGCATGGAAAACAGGAAATATTCCTTTGGTGAAAGAAGCAGCCAAAAAACTGCTAATGACAGAAAAAGTATCT
Organism: Bacteroidota bacterium; assembly: GCA_013203805.1. Classification (GTDB taxonomy): domain Bacteria; phylum Bacteroidota; class Bacteroidia; order Bacteroidales; family F082. Next base: position 44,889 of record JABMPH010000094.1, read on the forward strand.
GAGGATCAAATTATTTATGCTCATTTCTTACTGGGTAAGATAGCCATGGATGCGAAACAGTATAATGATGCCGAAAGGGAGTTTAATATTACAATGAAGCTTTCAAAGGGTGATGAAGGTGCAGAATCATTATATAATTTGGTGCTAATTAACTACCGCCAAAATAAATTAGAAGCCGCTGAGGAGATGGTTTATCAGATTCCTGAAAAGTACCCATCAAACAATTTCTGGATCGCAAAAGGATTTATATTACTGGCCGATATTTATGTTGGTCGTGATAATATCTTCCAGGCTGAACAAACATTAAAAAGTGTTATTGAGAATTACAAGGGTGATGATCTAAAGCAAGTTGCCCAAGGAAAACTTGATAGATTGCAGGCTTCACAAGTTGAGGAAACAGAAGTTATTGAAAATGAGAATTAAAAAAAAATAAGAACAATGAATAACCAACTCTTAATAAGATTATATATTATTTCATTTGCATTGTTAATGTCAGTTTTTGTCGCTGCGCAAGACCCTGATGGAACATCAAAAAATCATAATGAACAGGTAACAATAATAAGTTCCTTCGACCCTTCAATAAATCAGGCTTATAAAATAAACACATCTCCGGCTGATGTTACTTTTAATATCGATAAACCTGAATTTACATATCAATCTTTGGATATTAATCAACCAACCGAAATCACCTTAAATCCAATTACACCAATTGTTATAAATGCCGACAAACGAACTTCATCAACAAATAACTCCCTTAAATTGGGGGTTGGGAGTTTATTTAGCCCGTATCTGGATTTTTTCCACTCAAGCGGCCAGAAGAATGATTACCGTTTTGATGCTCATATATATGAATTATCAACATTTAAGAACATAAAAGATTATTCACCAAGTCCCGAATCAAATGCTTATCTAAATCTGAATTACAAGAAATTTTTTAAGTATCACATTTTTGATGCAGGTGTAAAGTATTCTCTTAAAACAAATCGCTATTATGGTTTTAAACCTGATGAACTTCCAACAAGTGTTAATATTTCTGATAATAGATTAAAACAGTCGTTTAATCTGGCTAAGGTAAATTTGGGAATAGTAAGTAATTATTCCAATAATAAAAAACTATTTCATTCAATTAATGTTGATGCCTACTATTATTTTGATAAATATAGTACTACTGAAACCAATGCTAATTTGAGTTTCGATGTCCATAAAAATTTCAACGTTAGCGATATGCTAGATTATCAGGAACTGGGATTATCAGGTAAGGTAACTTACTTTGGGAATTCTGACACTTTGGTTACAAGTAACGATATGCTCATATCTGCAACACCTTATTTTAATGGCAAATATGGAATGTTCAATTTTTATGTTGGATTAAATTTTAATTTCCTCAATACCACGACTTCAAATTTTTACTTCTATCCAATACTTGACGTAAATGTAAATCTTGTACCGGATGTACTTACTGTTTTTGCCGGTGTTAATGGGGATGTTCATAAACAATCATTCCTAAAACTTACAGAGTTAAATCCTTGGGTGGGATCAACTACAAAATTAAAATGGGATCGTACATTTAAGGCCTATGGAGGGATAAGGGGTAATATTGCACAGAAGGTTAATTTTAGCGCTCAGGTAACATGGCAAAAGTTCAATAATATGTTCTTCTTTGTGAATGTTCAGGATGGTATATCTAATCCCAACCTACCCTTTAATAAGTTCGCAGCTAACTATGATGCAGGAAGTGTATTTGGTGTATCCGGCGAAATTTCATTTGCTGCTGGTGAGAAAGTAAATGTATTGTTAGGAGCAAAATACAATACTTATTCATTGGATTCGCTTGCTGAACCATATCACAAACCATCAAGCGAAGTTAAACTGGGATTATCATTCCTGGCTGCTAAAAAAATTCGAATTTGGTCGGAGGTATACTATTATGGAGCACGTAAAGCACTTGATGCTAACTCTAACGATGTTGACTTAGATGGATTTATTGATTTAAATGCCGGGGTTGATTATAAGCTTACCGACAGTTTTTCTGTATTCTTATCACTTAACAATATTCTTAATAGCGAGTACCAACGATATTATAATTATCCGGTACATGGCATACAGGTTATGGGTGGATTCATGTATAAGTTTTAAGTTGAATGAATAACTGGGTTTTGAGTTAATAGGTGAATGATAAAACTTAGCCGATGTATTTATTTAAAAATAAACCTGCTATTAAATTCTTACTTCTAATCAGTATTTCCATTTTACTATTAATCCCCTCATGCAAAAAAGAGGATGAGATTTCCTTTATTAATGATTGGGATGAGGATATTAATTATTTCTCCAACAATCTTAAAATAAAACACATTAACTTATTTCATAATATTACTGAAGCTGAATTTAATCAGGATATTGCTACCTTAAGAGCAAACACAAGTATTCTTTCTAACATTGAAATTAACATTGAGTTATTTAAAATAATAAGTAAAATAGGTGATTCACATACATCTATTGGTGGTATATCAGAGTTTAGTACATTACCCTATAAAGTTGATTTGCTTTCAGATGGTTTGTTTATAACAGATATTTCAATTGAAAATCAACAATATCTGGGAGAAAAGATTATTTCAATTAATGGAATAGAAATCAATACAGTGCTTGATGGATTTAGAGCAATAATTGCCAATGAAAATGAGTCTTGCTTTAAGTGGATCGTTTCATCATATCTTCGCATATCAGAGTTATTTAATTATTTTGGATATTCAGATACACCCAATTCAATTACATTGAACCTGGAAAGCGGAAATAGCATTATATTAACATCAGGAACTGATGCAATGGTTTCTATTTACACTGGAATCATACCACCTTTATTTTTGAGTAATACCACAGATTATTACTGGTATCAAAAACTTGACAACAATAGTATTTTATATATACAATACAATAGATGCTCCGAACAAAGTGACATTTCATTTCAAACGTTTACAAATCAGGTTTCCGATATTGTTAACCAATACGAAAGTTTGAACAAAATTGTGATTGATCTGCGATTAAACAGTGGTGGAAATTCTTCAATAGCAAAACCATTAATTGAATTATTGCAATACTTTGTGAATAATGAACGAATTAGTTCGGAAAATATTTATGTTATTATAGGAAGGAAAACATTCTCATCTGCTGTTCTAAATTCTATCGAATTGAAAGGTGCAATAGCTCCGGTATTTATTGGTGAGCCAACTGGAGGAAAGCCAAATCATTATGGTGAAGTTGAGAGTTTTTTACTCCCAAATTCCCAATTGGAAGTTCGGTATTCAACTAAGTATTTCAATTGGATTCAGGGTGATCCATCTTCAATTATTCCTGATGTATTAATTGAATTTAGTTCTCAAGATCTTATTAATGGACATGATCCGATATTGGATTATATTATCTCCCATTAGATTAGGTATAATGCTAATTTTTGTTTCAAATTTCTAACCTTGGTGATCAATTGTGCAGCAAGTAATTACTATACAAATATTGAACATTCAGGCAAAGTAGTAACTAATTATTTCCATCACAACAAGTGGTGATCTTATTTATTTGATATACTGATCATTACAATGTTAATAAAATCCAGAATCATTGATACTTTTTCTTTCAAATAATGCATTTTTTTAGTAAATTTGCACACTTCCTTTTTTAAGGAAAAAATGATTAAATTATTATGACAGAAGAAGAAAAAACCAGAATTACAAACGCAGAATACAATGCTGATAATATCCAGGTATTAGAAGGTCTGGAAGCGGTAAGGAAAAGACCTGCCATGTACATCGGCGATGTTAATACAAGAGGTCTTCACCATCTTGTTTATGAGGTAATCGACAACTCAATTGATGAGGCACTTGCCGGTCATTGCGACACCATTAATGTAATTATCCATCCAGATAACTCAATAACGGTAAATGATAATGGTCGTGGAATACCAACAGGTATTCACGAAAAGGAAAATCGTTCAGCTTTAGAGGTTGTAATGACAGTTCTTCATGCAGGCGGAAAATTCGATAAAGGATCATATAAAGTATCAGGTGGTTTGCATGGCGTAGGTGTAAGTTGTGTTAATGCATTATCCCAAACACTTAAAGCAACTGTTCATCGTGAAGGTAAAGTTTTTGAACAGACATATCATAAAGGAAAACCCGAAGAAGATGTAAAAGTAATTGGAGAATCACAAAAACATGGTACAGAAATTTATTTTGTTCCTGATAATTCAATATTTCTGGTTACAGTTTATGATTTTTCAATACTCGCTGCCAGATTACGTGAATTAGCATTCCTCAATAAAGGGATACTGCTTACCCTTACTGATGAACGTAATACTGATGATGAAGGTAATTTGATTTATCGGGCATTTAAATCAGAAAACGGCCTTGCTGATTTTATTGCATATCTTGATGAAAATCGTGAAAAATTAACTCAGGAGATAATTAGTATCGAAGGTGAAAAAAATGGAGTGCCTGTTGAAATAGCCATGCAATACAATACTTCATTTACTGAAAACTTGCATTCGTACGTTAACAACATAAATACAATTGAGGGTGGTACTCATTTGTCGGGTTTTAGAAGAGGGTTAACTCGAACATTAAAAAGTTATGCTGATAAGTCTGGAATGCTCAGTAAACTTAAATTTGATATCAATGGCGATGATTTTAGGGAAGGGCTTACAGCAGTAATTTCTGTAAAGGTTGCTGAACCTCAGTTTGAAGGGCAAACAAAAACTAAACTTGGTAACTCCGATGTCATGGGTTCTGTGGATCAAATGGTGAGTGAAGCATTGTCGCACTACCTCGAAGAAAACCCAAAGGATGCCAGAACCATTGTTCAAAAAGTAATACTAGCTGCAACAGCACGTCACGCGGCACGTAAAGCACGTGAACTTGTTCAACGTAAAAATGTACTTACAGGATCCGGGCTTCCAGGCAAATTGTCTGATTGCTCCGATAAAGATCCGACAAATACAGAGGTTTACCTTGTGGAGGGCGATTCGGCGGGTGGTACTGCCAAACAAGGCCGTGATCGTAAGTTCCAGGCAATTCTACCATTAAGAGGTAAAATTTTAAATGTTGAAAAAGCACTTCCTCATAAGATTTTTGATAGTGAAGAAATAAAAAATATCTATACTGCTCTGGGAATTACAATTGGCACCGAAGAAGATAGTAAAGCATTAAACCTTAGCAAACTCAGATATCACAAGATAATAATAATGACTGATGCTGATGTGGATGGTAGCCATATTGCAACTTTGATACTTACATTCTTTTTCCGATACATGCTCGAATTAGTTGAAAAAGGTTATGTATATATTGCAACCCCTCCCCTTTACCTACTACGAAAAGGAAAACAGGAAAGATATTGTTGGACGGAAGACGAAAGAGAGCTTGTAACTGCTGAATTATCTTCTGATGGTTCAGACAAAGGAATTCATATTCAACGTTATAAAGGGCTTGGTGAGATGAATGCCATTCAATTATGGAATACGACAATGGATCCTGAAAGGCGCACTTTACGTCAGGTAACCATTGAAAATAGCTCAGAAGCCGATCACGTATTCTCAATGTTAATGGGGGATGAAGTTCCACCACGACGTGAGTTTATTGAAGCAAATGCTAAATATGCAAATATTGACACTTAATAGTTGAGAATATCAATATATTTCAAAAAAGCCTGGTTTATATAATTATAAACCAGGCTTTTTTTGTTTACCAGCAATAGTCATTAAATAATCTACCATCTAAGAAGGTGGACTTTAAGTGCATATTAAAAATTATTATTTGTAATTTTACAAGTAAATAGAAAACTGTCATGGAACTTATAACTATAAAAGAGTCTCACTACCCTGCTGACTTACTTGTACTCAAAAGCAAACTTGAATCAGAAGGAATAGAATGTTTTTTAAAAGATGAACTTACTTCCGAGATATTAAGTCATATTCCTTCAATGTCGGCTAAATTGCAGATAAATAGTGAAGACTTAGCAATTGTGAGGGAAATTCTATTAGAAACAGGTGACCTAAAGCCAGAAGAAATTACACCGACATGCCCAAACTGTGGATCTGGTAATGTGAAAATAATATTTATCACAAAGGATAGTTTGCAATTTATTGTATCGTTGCTGAAGTCGTTGAATATATTCTATAATCCAAGTAAATCAAACAAACCAATAAAATATAATTGTTTACAATGCAAGTATGAATTCAATATCTAAATTACAAATATGAACCCAAGATAAGTCCTGTTAGCTTATTTTGTCTTCATTTCAAATATAGTTCATACGCACGAATTAATACAGAACATATAAACAGGACAAGATTAGTTCTCCCTATAGCAACAATTATCAAATAGTTCCTTGGCAGATTTATCTCCATCAATAATGCTATGAAGTACACCTCGTTTCTTAAGTACCAACTCACATATATTCCTCCCAAATGAAGGAATAATAGAGACATACTCATCTGTATTCTGATTAGTTAGGATAATTTTTTCTAAATATCCAAGGGAATCTGTTTTAATCACAAACACTTTAAATCATTAATATTTCAGCCGAAATTAATTAATATATTTAAAGATATTTTTGCATGTTATAATCTAAGGGCTTACGACTTTTCAGCCACCTACATCGAGGGGAATATTGGGTATAGAAATAAGTATAGATGGTATTTTCAACAATCCTTTAAAATTCCAAAACATCTCTTATCCCCACTAATATCTTTTCAATATCAGGAAGAATAGCTTTCTCAAGTATTCTATTGAATCCTACAGGTGTAAATGTTGCCCCTACCCTTTTTACTGGAGCATCGAGGTAGTTAAATGCCTGATTAGATATAAGAGCCGCTACTTCACCACCAAAACCGGCAAATACTTTGTCCTCATGGACAACAAGTACACGGTTTGTTTTTTTAACAGAATTTAAAATTGATTCTTCATCCAGTGGCAATAATGATCTAAGGTCGATAACTTCAACCTCTTTACCCAACTCTTCTTTGACTTGTTGAGCAGCCTTTAGGCACATTGGTAATGTATTGCCATAAGTAATGATACTCAAATCTGTTCCTTCTCTTCGAACCCGTGCTTTTCCAAAAGGTACTTCAAAATCATCTGGAACAATGGACTCTGCAATTGGGTCATTGTACAAAGCTTTAGGCTCCAGAAATACGGTAAGTCCTCTCGATCTCATAGATGTTCTTAATAATCCGGCTGCATCATCTGCGAAAGCAGGATAAACAACTCTTAACCCAGGAAAAGTGGTTAAAGCACCTTCAATGGTTTGTGAATGATACAATCCCCCACCGATATATCCACCAGATGCTAGTCGGATAGTAACATTGGGTGCAAATTGGCCATTACTGCGCCAGTAATCATGTGAGCTATCAACAAGTTGCTCCATAGCAGGCCAAAAATAATCAGCAAACTCAGCACCTTCAACCACAACACGGATCTTATCATTAAAGCGTGTCATTCCGTTTGCTGTACCAAGTATAAAATCTTCGGCAATTGGAGCATTGAAAACACGTTCGGGGCCAAATTCCTGTTGCATCCCTTTACTTACATTAAAAATACCACCTTTATCCTTATTTGCCATATCCTGCCCGAAAATGAAAGTGTCAGGGTTATGACGAAATTCAGCTTTTAGTGTTTGGTTAAGAGCTTGAATCAATCTAAGCGACTCACCCTTTGATCCATCGTGCAAACCATCAGGATATAATTCACTTACATAAGGCTCAGGAACAACAAAGTCATAAATAGTCTTAGGATCCGGATTAGGGGCCTTTAATGCCAATTTATGAGCAGCTGAAATTATCTTCTTTTCCTCTTTATCAATACTTAATAAATCATCTTCGGTAAATTTACCAGAATGAATTAACTGTATTCTAAATCTTTCCAGTGGATCACTCAATCTAACACAATGTCTCTCACTGTCGTCACGATAAAGTTCATGGGCATCGGAATTTGAGTGAGAATGAATTCTTAAACAATTGGCATGCACAATTACCGGTTCATTATTATTAATGGCATGTTTTTTTGCTGCATCCATTGTATTCATTGAGTCGAATACATTTTTGCCATCGCAATACATAATCTTGAGGTTTTTCATTCCTCTGTAGTTTTCAGCAGCTCTCCTGTTTGCACTTTGATCGCGCTGAGGAACACTTATACCATATTGATTATCCTGAAAAACAAAAATTACGGGAAGCTTCTCTTTTGATGCACCATTTATAGCCTCAAATACATATCCTTCGGAAGTTGATGACTCGCCTTGTGAACTTATGGCAACACCTTTAGTTTTATAAATTTTAATTGAACGGGCAACTCCTGCTGCATGAAGTGTATGATTACCCGTAGCTGACGATACATTTTGAATATTCCATTCAGGTTTAGCAAAGTGATTCGACATATGGCGGCCACCACCAGCAACATCAGATGCTTTGGATATTCCATTAAGGATAACTTCCTCTGCAGTTAATCCAGCAGAGATTGCAGTAAGCATATCACGATAATATGGGAATAAAAAATCGTTGTCCCTATCAAAAACCTGACCAATGGCCAATTGAATTCCATCATGTCCGGCATAAGGAGCATGATACGACCAACCAAGTGCTTGCTTTAAATAATTTGGTGCTTTTTCATCCAACTGACGACCTAGTGTTAACAGTCTGTACCAAGTCTCTAACGTTTCTTTACTTGTATTATCTAATGTATATTTTCTTTTTTGTGCCATTTCAACGAAATTAAGGTGCAAAAGTAGTCTAATTTTTTATTTTAAATGAGTCTAAATAGCAAATAATTGGTCTGCTTTTATCACCAATAAGGGCAATGTTGGTGGTTTTGTACATTATTTATTATCTGAAATTAAACTTCAGATAGTTCCTAATTACAGACCCTAATTCTTTTATATTCAACATGTAGCCCGTTAATAAATTATAACTACTTTTGCACCGCCTTTGTAAAATACTTTGGCATACAATAATTATCGTCTCTTTTAAGAATATCCCATGAACAATTTCGAAGAATTAAATTTAAATCCTGATATAATATCAGCAATAACCGAATTAGGTTTTGTTAAACCTACACCAATCCAAGAGTTAGTTATTCCTGTATTACTTGAATCAGAAAGAGACTTAGTGGGACTTGCACAAACAGGAACAGGAAAAACAGCTGCATTTGGTTTGCCAATGATTCAAAAAGTTGATACATCAATAAATCAAACACAAGGATTAATACTCTCACCAACCCGTGAGTTGTGCATGCAAATTGCCAAGGACTTACAATCATATTCAAAAAATAACCATAAAATCAGAGTTACAGCTGTTTATGGTGGGACAAGTATTGAAACACAGATTTCAGAATTGCGAAAGGGATCACACATAGTTGTTGGTACTCCCGGAAGAACTTTAGATTTAATAAAAAGAAATCGTTTAAACGTTAGCAAAATAAATACAGTTGTACTTGATGAGGCTGATGAAATGTTAAGCATGGGATTTAAGGAAGATTTGGACGCCATACTTGAAGGTACACCCGACACGAAACAAACTTTGCTTTTTTCAGCAACAATGCCAGCTGAAATATCCAGAATTTCGAAAAAGTTCATGAATAACCCTGTTGAATTATCAGCAGGTACAAAAAACGTAGCTGCTGAAAATGTTAAGCACATTTACTATGAAGTTCAAGCACGTGATCGTTACGAAGCTCTGAAACGAATAGCAGATATAAACCCTAAGATTTACGGAATAATTTTCTGCAGGACAAGACATGAGACGAAGGAAATTGCAGACAAACTTATTACAGATGGTTATAATGCTGATGCTTTACATGGTGATTTATCTCAGGCGCAACGTGATTCGGTTATGACTAAATTCAGATCAAGACACTTACAATTGCTTGTAGCTACTGATGTTGCAGCTCGCGGACTTGATGTTGATGACCTTACTCACGTAATAAATTTTAATCTACCCGATGAAAATGAAATATATATCCACAGAAGTGGCAGAACAGGTCGTGCGGGTAAAAGTGGGATATCATTGTCAATTCTGCACATGCGTGAAAAACATAAACTCAGATCAGTAGAAAAAATTACTGGTAGAAGTTTTGAGAAAATGCTGGTTCCTTCTGGTAAAGAAATCTGTGCAAAGCAGTTGTATAACCTGGTGGACAGAGTTGAAAACGTTGAAATTGATGAATCACAAATAGCTCCATTTATCGAGGCTATTTACCAAAAATTAGAATGGCTTAGTAGAGAAGAATTAATTAAGAAATTTGTTTCCGTAGAGTTTAATAGATTCCTATCATATTATAAAGGAGCCAAAGATTTAAATAAAATTGATAAATCACGTGATGATTCTCGTGGGTCTCGAGAAGATACGGGCAGAAGGAGAAAAGACGTTGATGGCCGAAGAGGAGATGACGAAGGAAGAAGAAGGAACAGAGATGATGCAAACTTCACACGCTTATTTATTAACGTTGGTAGTAGTACAAACTTAAACCCAGCTTCATTAATTGGGCTTATCAATAAAAATACTAAGGAAAAGAGTATTGATATTGGCAAGATTGAGATTATGAAAAATTTCTCATTTTTTGAAGTTGATAAAGCTTTTGAAAAGACAATTTTAAAATCATTTGAAGATACTGATTTCAATAATATACCATTGGTTATTGAAGTTGCAAACCCTAAACAGTCGGGCAATGAAGGCTCACCTTCTTCAAGAAATTTTAAGCGTAGAGATAGTTTTAAGGGAAAAGAAAATTTCAAGGGAAAAGAAAACTATAGCCGTCTTAAAAATAAGGATGGCAGGAAGAGAAGAGAAAATAAGAAATAGGAACTCTATCCCAACTTAATTCTGGATCAGTTGTTCCCTTACTCGTTCTTCTTATTAAATGTGTGAGGAGTATGTATCCATTTTTTTGATGCCCCTTTTAATTTTAGAAGACTTAATATCATTAATATAAATCCATAAGGAATATTTATTAATACTCCAAAAGTTATTACTCCACTAAATTTTCGAGGGACACAAATTATGAGAGTTATCAAATTACTCAAAAATAGAATTGACCAAAAATAAAAATCGATAGTTAGCCAGGAATTATAAACTTCTGGAGAAATAAAATACACACAACAACTGATAACTGCAAAAACTAATATTATCCCTAAGGTTAGTATCCTTGGTGGAATTGCAAACTGAAGCACTTTATCAAAATAATCAATATTCCTCTTACGAATCAAATCTTTTGTAGCATCCAAAAAGTAGTTACTAAAATAGTGTAACTGACAAGCAATCCATCTGCGACGTTGATTAATGAAAGCTTTTGATTGTTGGGTTTTCTCATCAAAAATATGAGCATCTGATACATATTCTATCAAGCCTCCTTCTTTTATTATTCTCAGTTCTAATTCTTTATCTTCACAAGCTCCACCCATATCGAGGCTAGAAATAATCTCTTTAAACATCTGGAAATCAAGACCCATTCCAGATCCCGCCAATGCTGCTGAAATCCCTAGTACCCTATGGCCCTTTCTGAAAATATTGTTGTTAATCTCTTCGCTAATTGCATCAAGGATGGCAAAATTTGTATTCATATTTTTTGCTGTACGATGACCTTGAACTACTTTAAATCCTCTATCGAATGCATCATTAATATTGGCCAGTACATTGATCCCCATTTCATTGTCAGCATCAAGAATAAAAACCATATCGTAGTCATCATCAATTCTTGACAAACACCAATTTAAGGCTTTTGCTTTATTTCTAAGCTCAATATCGATAACCATAACAACTATTGGAAGTTCAGTCAATTTTCCCAATGTTTCTTCAGCAAACGAATCAGCAATAACGAAAACGTCAAATTTTTCTTTAGGATAGCTTTGAATTAATGCATGCTTTGCGACATTAACAATAACCATATCTTCCCTATATCCCGGTATTAATACAGCAATCTTTCTGAGTTTACTTTCAACTTGAGTTTTGTTTTCAACATAAAATAATCCCGCAATACCAAAAATAAAAATGTAAAGTGTAGATATAAATAAATATCCAAAAAATACTATTTCTATTCCATTTAATATGATCTTCAGGATCTCCATATTAGTATTTATTAATACTCCGCATATATTTTAAACAGAAACATTATAATCTCGTAGGGCATCATTTAGCGATGTTTTCTTATTTGTAGTCTCTTTTCTTGTCCCAATAATTAACGCACAAGGAACCTGATATTCACCTGCAGGGAATTTTTTAGTGGTTGTGCCAGGAATAACGACAGAACGGGCTGGCACAACCCCTCTATATTCTATCGGTTCATTACCGCTAACATCAATTATTCTTGTTGTTTGTGTAATTACAACATTAGCCCCCAATACTGCTTCTTTACCTACATGCACCCCCTCAACAATAATAGACCTTGAGCCAATAAAACAGTTATCTTCAATAATTACTGGCGCCGC
>JABMPH010000095.1 GCA_013203805.1 Bacteroidota bacterium
CTTGGTTTCTAGCTTATTAAATTCCGATTCGCGTCATTATTAGAAAATCGCGCCGATATTTTAAGGATAACCTTTATTATGTCAAAAGTATATGTTGTTTTATGCATGGATACAGAAGGTCCTTGCGATGATCCAAAGAACACAGATCTATTAAAAACATGGGAAGAAGTCGATTTCGCAATGGAAAGACTATTTGACGAAAGATTTAGAAAACAATTTCCAGATTCAGTTGGAAATAATCTTAAAATTGGATGGTTCTTCTTGACTTGGACTGGCTTTCTTACTAACCCAAGAAATAGGAACTTTGGGTATCACAAAGTTAGAGACCATTACATTGAGCGATGGAGCAAACAAATAGAAAAATATGGCGATGAAGATTGCTGGCACTACCATCATCCTTCAAAAACAAAGATTGGCAATGAATGGGGGTTTGATTGGACTGAGAATCATGAATATTCCACAATAATATCCCGTCAGATTTTAGATAGAAAGTGGTTTCCTGTTTGTTACCGAGCCGGAGGAACTATTCATACAAATGAATCATCAAACTGGATAGACAATTGGTTCCCATTTGATTATTCTAATCGAGCACCAATATCAATTCCAAACATTATTGATTGGAGTAAAGCCAAAAGTGATTGGACACTGTATAAGCCAGATATTTATGATTTCACCAAGCCAGGTTTTGGGAAAAGATATATAGCAAGAACTTTAGATTTAGTTACAGGAGCATATTCTATTGATGAAAGCGAAATCAAGAAAGCTTTTGATATGGCGGGTAGAGGAGAACCGGCAATCTTGTCGGTTTTTGACCACGATTATAGAGATATTGCAGATAGAATTAGCAGGTATCTTTCTGAAATCAATCGTGTTGCAAAGGGTTATCCAGATGTTACATGGGAATATTCTGGACCATCTGAAGCAATTTGTAAAAGTGTGCAATTTGAAAAATCTCCAGAATCTATACTAGTAGAGGCTGCAGTTTATGAAAAAATGTTAAGAATATGGACAACAAGTCCAATTTATCAGAACATACCCTGGATAGCCCTTGAAAAAACAAATGGAGAAGTTTTACAGGTGGTGGAAAATGTAAAGCAAGATTCTCCCTTAAGTTGGGAACTAGACTTATCAAAATATGATAGTTATTTGAAAATAGGTATAGGCGTTTCGACAATTAATGGGCTAAGTGACACTTTTATCATCAAAAAAGATGAAAATATATTTGAGTCGTTTTTTAGTGATACATTGTCTCGTCATCCTATATCACCCAATAGCATCAATGATCATTCAAAACTATATCCAAAATTATGTATCGATCGAGCTGCTGGGGTTGTTCCTGAGATGGATTCAATAAAACAATTATATTCAATCCTTGAAGGAATTAATATAAGGGGTTGTTCTTTATTAGATGTAGGGTGCGCGTCAGGTCAAATATCAAAATCAATATCTAAGCTCGGTGTCGACTATTATGGAATTGATGGATATCAAAGGGGTATTCAAATAGGTAAATTAATATTAGGTCAACAAGGATTTGATAAGTCTAGGCTAAGAAATATTTCACCGTACCAGTTAAGTCCGAATGAAAGTTTTGACGTAGTTGTCAATCTATTTGATTTCAGATATACAGCGCAATACGATAATTATCTTGAAATAATATCTAGGATCGCAAAAAAATATGTCATTATTCGAGCTCCTTCTTTTGGTCAAAAATATTTAAAGAGGTACTATCCAGATGTATTACTGGAACCTAATTATCAGACAATGCGATCCTTCTTCAATGTATATAACGAAGATGAACTTGAGAGTTTCCTGAATCATGAGGGATTTAAGGTAACCTGGGTTGAGGATTTAAGGCAAAAAGAGAAGTTTAATTCAAAACCTGAAATTGTGGGAGGCATAGAATTTAGCTATAAATATTTAGTCGCCGAACGGATTAATGAGCCACCGACAAAAGAAGAAATATTGGGAAAGTATTGGGGCGAACATGCTTCTAAATGGAGGAATAAGGGTGAAGGATTACCACAGTAACATGTATAAACATTTTAAAATATATTAAAAATCATGACACAACCTTCGAAAGCCGATTTGACAGATCAGTATTTTAAAATGGAAGGGGATCATTCTTTATTTGATCTACGATCAAATAAAGATTTTCCAATATGGGATATTGTAAGGAATCAAATATGGACAAACCTAATTTATAGCAGTCATAGTATTAATAATAAATTACCGCTAAAGAAGAGAATGATTGACTTAGTAAAAGTAATTATTCTTTTTCCCAGGATCTTCATAACACGAAAAAAGTATTTTTTCTTTGGTGCTTCTAGATTTTTAAATCAAAGAGGAGAGTATTATGATCCTTACTTTGAGCAGGTAAAAAATATCCTAGGAGATAATGTTATCTTTTATGAATCAAACTTGGGAAAGGAAAGATATGTACAAAAGGAACATATCTTTTCTATTTTACCGAATATGAGAAGAATAATTCAACCGTTATTAGTTTTGTCAAAAATATATAAGAAAAACAGTAAAACGATAGATAAAATCGTTCATGCAGTCAATAGTACTTTTGGTACCTCGATAACTGACTATAAAGAAATAGAGAAGATTTACTTTGATTTTCTAGTAGACTATTATTTCTATAAATATTTGTTTATACTAATGCCGTACACTAGATGCATTTTGATGCATCAAAA
>JABMPH010000096.1 GCA_013203805.1 Bacteroidota bacterium
GAATATATTTTTCACCATTATACGTAGCCATACAAACAGAAACCATACAGGGACCCCCAAAATCTAAATATTTTTATAGAACTATTTATTTATCAAGCATATCCGCTACACTAACCCCACAGACAGCCCCGTTAATTACCATAGCTTGATAACTGGGATTATAGTAACGATCAATAATTCTTCGGCAATCTACGCTGAGCTGTTTACGCGACTTACCAAGCTCAAGCCAACCTGCTATTACCCTCGCCAAGTCTTGCACATCATCATATCGGAAAAGCTCACCAGTGATACCCGGTTGAATAGCTTCCCATTCCGGACCTTGCAAATCGGGGTTGTCGTGAGTCACAACCGGTATGCCGTAAGCAAAGGCATGCATACAGGTCAAACCGATTTCACCTGGTGCAACGCAAAGATCGGATAACATAAAAAGTGGCCCCAATTCCTCCTCGGTATAACATGCGCCGTAAAAAACAACATTACTTGTCATACTGTAACTCAGGACAAGTTGTTCAAAATTTTTCCTTTCAGGACCATCCCCAACGAACAAAATATTGAGTTCAATCCCTTTTTTCTTCAGGATATGTGCTGCCTCAATCAGCATTGACAGCTTTTTCTGTGGCGTAAGTCTTCCCACAAAAATAAGTACTGGCAAATCAGAGAGTGAAAATAAACTTTGCCGAATGCCTTTCAATACTTCCGCACTACAATTATCTCTGACTTTACACTGCTCCTCATAATTAAGAGAGTTATACACAACATAGAGACATTCAGGATCGAACCCGCGCCTACGTAATAACTGTCGACCACGGTTTCCATATAAGAGCAGACCATCAGACAATTTGTAGAACTTCTCGCGAATCCAACCCTTGATCCCCTTTTCCTCTCGAAGATAGCCATGGGTCCATAGCAATATTCTTTTCCCTGTAAGTCTGGCCAGAATTGCGCCAATCCAGTTTGAAATGTAGTACATATTTCCGAGGAGAATAATACAGTCCACGTCCTTATCCAAGGCAAGCCTTATCGCAGCCAATTGCCAAAGAAAATTCTTACCAAACCAGACGTTAGAAACCTTTTGCCAATGCAGCCCTCCGTTTTGTACAGCAATTCTAGACTGTTGGAAGTCAATGGTTTTTATCCCGCTATTGTTGACGATATCAGACAAAAACGAATATTTTGGATTCGGGTATTCCTGTCTGCATAGCAGATTATAAATTGGCTCCCTGTAATGACTGAGAAAGGGTTGAAGCAAAACTACACGCAACCGCCTTAAATAACTTCCAGAGAAATTACTGCTAATCAACTTCTTCTCTCCATACTGTTTTTTATGAAGCTCTTTTCCGTTCATGATTTACCTTGCTATTGCGCTATTTCATGAAAATTTCGACAAAACGGTTCGAAAGGTCAATTTATGAGGGACGTATATCTAAAACCCAGAACATAACTAAACTTGTCCCCTACCGATGAGTGAGAACATTTTCAAGAGGGTCAATCCCAAATTTTTCAACACAGTATTCTCGTACTGCATGAAGCTGCAAATCATTCCCTCTGTTGTTTACGTTGATAGTTGTAAGGCTTTGATTATTAGCAAATAAGACAGGGAGGTAAACAGAATTAGAATCTGTTTTTACAATAGTCGTTTTGTTAAGTTGACTCATACAGTTTAGCCAAATATCATCTGCATATAAGCAATGTTCAGTAAATGCTTTTTCATTTAAAACCTCGTTATGAAGCGAGTAAGGGGGGTATAATATACCACTAATGCCAGTCGGGAATATCTTAAAGCTTGCTCCTGCATGACCTTTTATGCCAACCCATTGATTATATGGACAAATTTCATTATTCTTAATAGTGATTTCCGAAGCCCTATGACAAACAATTGATTTTGGATAAATGCTGTTATATTTTATCAGCTTTGATAAGCAAAAAGTAGGATAGATCGTATCATCATCAACGGTTACTAAATAATCATCAGGATATTCCTTTAAGCAGTAGAAGTATTTTTTGTGGGATTTTATATCACCTTCAACGAATCTTATTTCAAGCCCTCTTTTTTGTTGATTTAAAAGTTTCCGGGGTAAATCATTGATGGAATGAAATTGTTCTTTCGACAACCACAGTATAATTTTATCAGGTTTATAGTCCTGCCTTAATAGCGATTCAATTACAATCCATATTCTACCTATTCTGGCAGGAAATGTGGTGAGAGAAACAATAATTTTTTTATCGGTTCCCTGATTGTTTAGTGTATGCAGGCGTGCCGCATTCCCCGTAGTTAAGTAGTAAAATGGTATTAATATATTAGCAATTATTCTGATAAATAAGCGCTGTATTGAATAGTATTTTACATTAACTAATAGTTTATGCTTATTAATTATTTTGCTAGATATACAGTCAAAATAATCTACCATAACCTTTAAGACCTCCAGGTGATGTATTACTGACCAGTTTTCTTTGCGTAATAGAGCTGTTTGAGTTTTAAATAGGCCCTTTTACCAATACACTTTTCTATAAACCATTTTCGACTTGTAAAATAATAATGACTTACACTACATAACAC
>JABMPH010000097.1 GCA_013203805.1 Bacteroidota bacterium
CTACCATATTGTGCTGGTTCACCGTGAATCGGAATTTTCGATTTTAAAATAAGCTACTTCTTATTGGGGCTCTGCCCCAAACCCAGAGGTTTTTTTAAGGCATAAAAAATGGCTCAAGATTGACATTCCCATAATTTAGATATAGGAGGTAACGTTTGAGCATCTCCTCCCATAAGACCTACAATCTGTCGCCTTTTATCCAGTTATCCCTTAATAGGTTGCTCCTCAGCATTCCCATCTCTGTTTCACTAGATTTTGATATTATACTATTATTTCATTGATTGACAAGATACGTTTTGCTTCTCGTTTTGCCTTACGGTTTTCTCTAGCAGTTTCAAGCTTCCTATCACGTTCGGCAAATACTTGTTTCTCACCTCCTTCCAATTTAATTTTTGGTGCTATATAACCTATGGAACTATGTAGACGGTCATTGTTATAATACTCGACATACTCTTCTACTATCCGTATTGCATCTTCAAGGCTTGTAGGGTAATGTGGACGGATACTTTCATGTTTTATTGTCTTATGCCAACGTTCGAGTTTACCGTTACTTTGTGGATAAAATGGTGACGTTCTTACATGTGTCATTCCACTTACCCTTATATATTCCTTAAAATCCTTGGCTATAAACTGCGGCCCATTATCTGATATTATACGTGGCCTCGCTTCTGGATGTTTTTCTTTGGCTCGCTCTAATATTATTTCTATCTCGCTTTCTTTCATGCTTTCTCGTATTTCCCAGTGTACTATATAACGACTATATCCATCCAATACCGCACATAAATAATAAAATGTTCCACTTATATTTATGTACGATATATCTATATGCCAATGATCACCGATTTTCATAGTAGCCTAATAGGGTCAACTTTCCTGGTAATTTACGTTGTATTTTGTGTGGAAAAAATCAAATTAAAATTATTTAACCATGGTACCTCAACTGCATTATTAAATAACTCAGAAGACATTATTACCGGATTATGAGATTTTTTAAGCATTTTCACGTGAATTTCTTTTTCCTTTATTTCAATATCAGCTCCATTATGTACAAAGTCAATATACAATGATCTTGCTGTTTTATTTTCAAAACCTGGCAATTGATTTGCTAAAAGTTTGTACAAAGTGTGTGCGAGTACTGTCATTGTTAAATCAAAATCTACCTTCACTACAATTGACGAGGATAAAAGGTTAAGATGGAAAAATGATATTGTTTCTGAAATACCTTTTTCAATAAGCCAACGTTTTGCATATTTAGTTACTATTTGTTTTGTTGTTAAATCAAAATCATTTGTTAATATAAACGTGGGTTCTTCTCTTCCATGATTTTTTATAACAATTTGACGTATTTTTTTTGTTTTATCGTATAGTTTAATAACTACTTTGGTGTCATTTGCAAGCAAATCACTATATTTTCTTTTAACATTATCAAGCTTTACTTTTTTCCATCTTTTTTGATTATCAGATTTGAATTCAGTTACAAGGTTTTCATTTCTCTCTCTAATTGTTATAAATTTTATTTGATCTTTATCTATTTTTCTTAAGTTTTCTAAGGTTGTAAATTTTGAATCAAAAATAAGACATTTAAGGTCTCCAAGTCTACTCTCTCTCCAAAAATCAATAAAACTTAAAACTTCAAATTTGGATGTATCTCTATCTACCTTTGCATTGCCGTAACATATTATGCCTGTCTCTGAATCTTGTGCTAATACTGCTAATACACTTTTTAAAGCTTTATTCATTTTCCCTGACCAATTTTTCTTCAAAACTGACTTGTCTCCCCAGTGAGGAATAGTTGTAAAATCCAAATTAATATCACCAGAAAATTCCACTATATTGTTTATATTTTTGGCTAGCAGTTTTAAAAATTTAACATTCATTTCTTTCGTTATATTGTACGAATACGACGAGATGCTACCATCTTTAGGTAAAACATTTAAAGCTGCAAATAATCCAAGACCTGCATCAAATGATAACGCATGTGTATGCGACAACCTTTCTTTGTCCATAAGTTTTAACGATAGGATTGAAAAGAACGAATTTATATTTGACAAAACACTTGTTTCAGGAAAACCTACTTCTTTGATAATTTTATCTATTTCTAATTTAATTATTAACGGTATGAAAAAAAATAAACCTCCATCAATTGTTCTGTAGGTTTTTCCGCATAATTCGTTTATATCAATTTGAAATGATGAATCTGGTAATATTTTCTTGGGTACTTGTAAACGTAAAGCATCTTGCTTAGTCCTTTTTTCCAATCTATTAAATTTATGCTTTTTTAATATCATGTCTATCCATCTATTAGACAAATTGTAATTTTTAGAGCTAAGAACTACTTGGATATCTGGTACGGACATCCCTTGCTCTCTTAACGGCAATATTATATTTGTAAGCTCTAAAGTTCCTTCTTTAGTTGGAGCACCAGACTTTTTAGTTATAAAAAATTCAGGAGGAGTCCCTTTAGATATTTGTTTGTAAAACTGAGATTTAAGTTTATTAAAATAGTCTAAGGAATAATTAAATTTATTGGCAATTTCTTTAGACGACAAATTATCAATATGGAATGCCCTTAAAGCTTCATAGGTTTTATGAGAAGAATTTTTGTGATCTAAGAAAAATTCTGGACATTTGTTCATGTTTAATATTGACCCTATTATTACTATAATAATAAATTAACTATTAATAACCACAAATACAGTGGTATTACAAAGCCCGAAACTACAAGCTCCTACTGAAATCATAGTATTTCGTGAGCCCGTATCAATTATATTATTATTTACTTAATACAGTCAACTATAAAATCGAATATAAATATGATTTTATAGTGAAACGTTGGTTTTATAAGGGTTATAGATGGATTGACATGGTAAAACTACGTGGAATTCTTGACCTAATTATTGTTCTATGAAAATCGGTGATTATCAGGGAAACTACTTTGTTAAGTGATTCATACTTGACTTTTGCCAGAAGAAGGGAAGAGGCTAAAATAAGTAGTGTAAATGACGGAGCTTCTGCGTATATTGGCGTATTAGCAAAACCCACAGTTTCACGTAAACCTGACTTTCCTGATATAAAATTATTAATCCCGGTGGGGCTTATCGGTGGATTGTTAGCAGGGCTGAGTCTTGCTTTTATGAGAAACTTTTTTGACCAGACATTTAAAAGCCTGGGTGACTTAGACCGTTTTGCCGGGCTGCCTCTTATCTTCTCAATTTCTTATATCGAAGATAAAAAGGAACTGAGAAAAAGCCATCAGTCTTTGTTTGGAACACATATTCCGGGTAAACATAATGCAAAATAATGGAAATCTTTTCAGGGAAATCTCTTTATCTGATTAACTTCGTAACTAAAATAGTAAATTGCCGATTCGATTTCAGTGCAATTTATACTCCATTTGAGTCTGCATTCAATTTAAACAGAGCTTAATTCTCTTTTTAGTATTTTTGTTACCAGAATATTTAATAATTCAATTTCTATTATGAAACCAAAAAAAACAATATATTCAGATTTTAAAAGTGGTTACTCAAGAAAGAATGAGTGGTTTAATAGATTATTTAATGTGTTGTTGTCTCTTTTATTATTAATTTGCGCTATTCCATTTTTAATTATTATTCCCTTAATAATTAAATTTGTTGACAAAGGACCGGTCTTTCATAC
>JABMPH010000098.1 GCA_013203805.1 Bacteroidota bacterium
AAAGAGGAAGCTCTGCGGCGTGTTTGACTAAGATTTTCTTTACTCTAAACTTCATTTCGTCTTTCTGACTCCAGATTTCACTCTACCAGCGTCCGAGTGTTAGCATGCAAACTAAATTTTTGTAATACTTAATTGATCTTTTGTTGCGTATTGACTATTCCAATCAGCTTCTGCATCAGTATAGGAATATACTTCTATGCCTGAATTGATTGTCGTCACTGCTCCAACCACATTATTCTGAGATTGAAATATCTGTGTAGTTGAATTTATTCCAGTATTAAATAAATGAAGTCTTTTACCTGCGTCATCATAACCATAAATAGTACGTATGTGGACCCCATTTGAATTACGTGTTGCAATCGCAATTGGTTTTAACAAGTCAATATCATCTTTAATATTTTTTAACCAATCGTCAAAGGTTTGTGGGAATAATTGTTCAAAAGTATATATATTTAAATAACATGGACCAACTCCATTAACAGCAGCCTTAAAAGATGGATATCTATCTGGTGCAGATAAAACCATTTTAATCATAAGCGTAAATTGCGTTTCGGTAATATTTACATCATAGTACTTCAAAATACATAGCATTGAAGCAGGAATACAGAATATTGAACCATCCTGAACACAACTGAAATCAAATTTCGATTTATCAATAAACTTCATTGTGTCTCCTTTGCATGCTAACGACGAATTCAGCCGCCGAGGTACGAGGTCGGCTGGAATGATTGGTTGGGCGATTATTCATGTCCTTTCCTTTCAAGGTTTTGTCCACGACCTTTTCTTAGTTATTGACGCCCCCATCGTCCTGCCCTAGATTCCCATCTCGCACCGACGATGTCGGTGCGTCGTCCGATTCGTTTCAAGCCACGGTGCCTGGTGCTTTCGCCGCGCAATTCAATGAAAACACACCCCGTTTTTCTAAGGGGACAAGCCTTTCCATATAATGTTCATCTAGATAATCAGCAACATTTTGACATATTCCACCACCAAAGTCGCCAAAGCTCAGAACACCATGTGAGGCCAAACTAGTTTTGACGAACCCGCTTGGAATCAGTTGTTTGAGTTCATCAAACGTGAAATAGTGCCATTCATTCTTACCTGCTTTGCCCAGTCTTCTGATTATCCAGTGAATGACCTTTAGGGAGCGAGCCTTATCGATTATCATTAGTTGCCCGTTGGGGTTCAGGATCGACGAGCAATTACTGACGGCCTTTCGGAACTCAGCCTGGTCGTGTTGGCGATTGACTCCCCCAAGAACACCTTTTAACAGGACCAAATCAAATCTGGCATTTTGGTCCAATGCAAAAATGTCTGCTTGCAGAATGTGGAATCTTTCCCTCGCAAGGCCATACTGCTGACACCGCCGCGATAGGGTCTCATCAAGTTTTGAGATCTCGCCCTTGGAGTAACATGTCACAGTCGTGTTCGCGCCACGGGAGACTAGAAATGGACTCAATGTTGACCGAGCAGTGGCGCCAAGTTCGAGAATATTCAGATTCTCAAAACGAAGACGTTGTGATATAGTGGCTAAACCCTCAATAAACACCTGCCGGAACGGTCGGACATGCCAGGCGATGCACTTGTTCAGTAGTTCATATTCAGCAGGAGATAACTCGTCGATTGGCGTCTTCATGCGGACATTCCTCTAGTGCAATGATAGGACGATTGGGGTACGAGTCATCAATTTCATAAAATGCATTTCGATCCAGCATGGTGCATATCCTTAATCTGTATTTCTGCCCAAAGAGGAAGCTCTGCGGCGTGTTTGACTAACATTTTCTTTACTCTATACTTCATTTCGTCTTCCTGACTCACGTTTCCACGCTGCCTGCCAACGACGTCCGTAGCAGCGAGTGTTAGGTGGCATTAATAAAAGACAATAAATTGATTTAATAAGAATCACTCTTTAGTAATATTAACTGGTCTTTGTATTTCTGAATCCAAAATGAAATAGAATCATGAAATTCATATAATTTTTGTTTTTTCTCATTCAGGCTATCATCAGACAGCTTATTGATTTGTGAAATTACATCGTCCATAGTTAAAAATTCGCCATTTCTAAATGTATAACGATGTGCAGCAACTGTGTTTCTTGGCTCACGAAGAAATTCACTAATATCATTAAGAGTCTTTTCCATACTTATATCCAAAGTCTGAACCAACGATTGTCGACCTGTTTTTTCATAGATTTGGTTAATTCTATCTGAAGTTGTGTCAATGAGAAGTATTATCTTTTTAAGAAATTGAGAATACTCAAATAATTCAATACAAATGGGTTTCCGGAAATACCTTTTATCAATCTGATCGGGTTGTTCCAAAAGGTTAAACCAAAAGTCAATTTCTTTACGAAATATTGATAAATGAATATGGTAATCCTTTATTTGTTTTTCAATACTACCGTCAACCATGCGTCTCATGGATGTATCAAAAACTCCGGCATCAAAAACTTTATTCATGAGACACCGCGAATAATAGCGATAACATAATAAAAACTGATTTTATGGCTGAAATTGTGGAGAAATTTCATAAGCAGGGTGAAAAATTAATAAGAATATTAATCATGGCCGTGATTGAATTGATGGGGAATATTCCATAAAGTTTGGATCATTTGAAATATTTACTAAATTACTTCCATCAATATCTATTTTATATATTTCAGAGTTTCCACCACTCATTTCGGACTGGAACACAATTATTGAACCATCAGACGAAAATTGAGGATTTCTATCGTCTTCAGGATTGTTTGTTAGATTTAGTTTATTACTACCGTCCACATCCATAATATAAATGTCTTCCTTACTGTTCCCTGTTGCATCATATTGATAAAGTATTTTTGTTCCGTCTGGTGAAAATTGAGGATCTCTTTCCTCACGGGTAGTATTGGTTAATCGAATTTGATTATTACCGTCGACATCCATAATATATATTTCATAATTATTGTCTCGAGATGACCTAAAGACTATTTTTAAACCGTTAGGAGAAAATGAAGGCTGTCCGTCATACTGCGGTTCTGTTGTAAGTCGTGTTTGATCACTTCCATCATTATTCATCAAATACACATCTGTATTCCCATTTCTGTAAGAGTAGAAGGCAATTTTATCTCCACTTGAAGAAAATATCGGTCTATTATCACTACCAATATGATTTGTTAAATTAATTTGGCTAGAACCATCTGAGTTCATTATGTATATTTCTTCATTTCCATCACGATTGGTTTGAAAGACAATTTTTTCCCCGTCAAGTGAGATATCAGGTGCTCTGTCAAGACCTGTATTATTAGTTAATCGTTTTGTGTTTCTTCCATCAATATCTATCGAGTATAATTCGACATTATTTTCATTTTCAATAAATAAAATTTTTCGACCATTGGGAAAAAACAATGGATATCTGCTGTTGCCACTATTTGTGAGTTGAGTCTTATTATTCCCATCAATATCTATTAAAAATAATACATTACTAAATCGATTTGATTGAAAAACAATTTTTATAAAAGAACTGCCAATTTTGATAGTACTACTTGATTCAACACCATAAATATCCTGAACCGTTAATTGATAATATTTTCTTACATCATTAATAATTCCTAATTGTAAATAATTGGTATCTGTCCTATCATTTGAAAATAATATTAAATTCTTACCAGTCATAATTTCATTATCTGATTCATATAAACTGTAAGATTCAAAATCATCATCATTATTTTGATCCCAAGATATATTAAACGAATTATCTACAAATATGATTGATGTTATTTCGGATTCAGTAGGAGGGTATTCAACAACTGAATAACTTTCACTATATGTGGAATATCTAAAAGTGTCTGTGACACTAACCCATAACCATATTGGTGATGTTAGGTCAAACTCAGTTAAGAAATACAATGTATCATCGATATTGTAAAAAAACTCAATATGTGATTTAGTACCTGTTTCGTTATCTGAACTGAGTAGTTCATAGGAATAGAAATCATGATCATTAGATTTTCCCCAAGTGACTTCCATTTCAGACGGATTATACGATACGGTGATGATGCTGACAGGCTGAGGAAATGAATTTGTATTATCCACTATCAACATAATTGGTTGTGATTCCGTGGAGTTAACTGAGGTATCGAAAGAAATTACTTTTACGATATGTTGAGACCCATTCTGATAATGAGTAGTATTCCAATTATATTGATATGGTGACTCTGTGTCTGAAAACACTAATGAATCATCTATGTAGAACTCAACATTACTTATTCCTTCATTATCATTGGTTGATACTTTTATCGTTTCAATCTCGAATACAGTTTGACCTGAAGTGTGAGATACAATAGAAACGGTTGGTGGAGTTGTGTCTGGTTCCCCTGGATTTTCGCAAGTAAAAAATATCCCGAAGAGTATAAGAAGAATTATAAAGAATTTTGTGTTTTTCATTTCATCCTCTTAATGCAAGCTAACGAGATAGCTCTGCGGCGTGAT
>JABMPH010000099.1 GCA_013203805.1 Bacteroidota bacterium
GAAGGTGGTTTTGCTTAAATCCTGGCGTAAAGCTGTTGAAATATGGCTGCACCAGAATGGACACATTACCATGAGAAGAAACGGAAAAGTGTTACCCGTTTAAAAGATAGAGAATCTTTTATCTTTAACTTTCATAACAATGATGTAATCGTTAACCCTTCGTATTTACTGTCTGTAAGAGCTAGTTGACTAGTAAATGTATGAGTCTGATTGTCGTCAATGAACTGAATTGTATCATAAATACTAACATCATTTAAAGCTGCCGTTAAAGTACTATAGTCACCACCTGTACCTACAGTCAACAGTGATGGAGATGCGAATAACTCGCCCTCTTTATGGAATTCTTTTTCAATCTCTTTAGCTTTTAGGGATTTTTTGTAATATTTAATCTCATCAATAATCCCCTCAAAATTATAACCACATTTCAGGTCAATGGCTTCATCAGCATAATCAGGAGCTCCGATAGCAGAACTTGTATCTACCAATTCTCCATCAATATATAGCTTTAACGTTGATGTTGTGCCGTCATAGTCAAAAGTCATGGCGACATGATGAAATTCACCATCGTGCGGAAAATCTTCTCCAACCATTACAGCATAGAAATTTCCTCCAACGGATTGGTATCCATGTAATATGTTGTTAGTCCATAGCATCAATAGCCAGCCATTAGGATCACTAATATCATATCTTTCCATTATTCTACGATCAGCCACATTGCTGTCAGTTGGTTTAATCCAACTTTCAATAGTGTAGTGATTTAGGTCTGTGCTTTCATTATTACCCAGATTGACAAAGTTATCTCCATCAAAATGAACCGCTTTATTAACTTTGCCTCCCATCAAATAAGTACTTATATCAAACCAATTATTACCATCCCAATAAACTGTAGTATCCAGGTCTGTGTCATAATAACGCCAGCCAATTTCGGGAGAAGATGGTCGTTGAGCTGTCGTTCCGATCATGCCGGTTCCTGTGATAACTGTCATCTCATAAGCGACTCTTCGTTTTCTGTCTACATAGGAATAATCAATATCCACAAAAACGTTGCTGTCCAATACTGCGTTTTGAACTCCGTCAGAAGGTTCAGAATGGTAATAACTGTGATAATAACCGATTTTTGATTGAAGTCCTTTGCGTATTTCAGAAACAGTAAATCCGGCACCAACAGGACCACCTACTCGTATAACTTCAATAGACTTGACACTTGAAACATCTACATTATCAGGAATACGTAAAATCGTTGGCATGGCAATATAATCATATGGGTTATATAGAGGAATAGGATCATCATTTATCAAGCCAGAAGAGCAGTTTTCTTCAGAATACAGATTTACCGCCATTGTTTCTTCATCCATACCAGTGCCGCTAAGCCAACAGACATCCATAGTCAGCACATCTTCTTCTGAAATATCAACACCTGATGGGAAATTAACATAAAACAACCAATTTATAGGTACACCACCTGTTTTATTTATGTGGACATATTTAGCATAAGGTACCATAGTATGGTATGACGTGCCGGATGTATCCTCTGATACCTGAGCCGTAGTTAACCCTATACTTGTATTAAAAATAACATTTGAACTTAAGTCCGTAAGTAGCGTACTTTCATCATTTCCAATGACAATATTATTATCAAAGATAACATCTCCAACTCTCATTTTTGAACTTAGAGTAAATTCACAAACATTATTAGCATATGCTTCATCTTTATCTACTGTAACATTCTTATAGCAGTGATAAAAAGTATTGCCCCTAAATATTATATCGGTTGTATATAATGTTGATCCACTTTGCGGTCCATAAGCTACCGCTCCAGACATACAGTAACGGAAAAAATTTTCTTCTGCCTGAACGTGAGCGCTGTCCTCAATTCTTAAGCCAAGATTGCAATCGTATGCTGTATTATTGAGAAACTCCACATATGTAGAATTCTCCACAGCAAAGGCTGAAAAACTTTTTTCCGCATAACAATTTTCTACAACTATTCCCGTACTAGATCTTACATAAAATGCGTTATATGACGAGCCAAGCATCTGGCAATCTCGAACAACGCCATTCTCGGAATTGACTATATAAATTGCCCCACCTTTTTTCCCAATAACTCGTTCAATTATGAAATCAGAAGAATATATTACTTTTAGTGGAGAATTTCCGTTAGTCAGCTCCTGCTCTGTAGAATATTCCAAAGTTAAATCACCCACATATAACCCACTCGCGCCAGAAATAGTCAAGAGAATGAACGTTGTATTTGTAGCCTTAATCGTCGCACCATTTGAAACAATCCTGCTCCCGCTGTATGTCAAAGCGCTGGAAACTTTATAATAAGAACTTGTTTTGGGGAAGTAAATAGGATTCCCGGTATTGAGCGCGGTTTGAATACTGCTTGTGTCGTCAGTAGTTCCATTTCCGACTGCACCGTAATCCTGAACGTTAACATAATTAATAGCGAATGCTGGATTTATTGCAAAAAATGTAATTAATCCAATTATTGTTATATACAAATAGAATCTATTGTTTTTATTCATTTTTTGTCTCCAAATTATAAGTTATCTCGTTAAATTACAAATCGGTATTACTTTTAGTTTTATTATTTATTTGTTTTATCCTCCTATATTTTTAATGGTGATTTTTAGCCTTGATAATTACCATATTTTTTAACTAATGACATATAATAGTCGTATGCTTCCGGCTCAACATCATCCCCAATTGACGCCTGCCCTATAACAACTCCTCCATCACGCCCTAATTCAATTAGTGGTCGAACATGAGCTTCAATTTCTTTTTTATTTCCTCTTGGTAAAATTTGTGTATTACATACTCCACCGAAAAGAACTATTTTTTTACCATACTTTTCTCTTAATTTGATAAGATCAAGTCCGCAGCTTGGTTCAAGCGGATTAAATCCCTCAAATCCAGCTTCAATCAATAAATCCAATAAAGGACCAATATTGCCGTCACTGTGAAAAAATACATGAGAACAACCAGCTTTTCGTACTATTGACAACATTTTCTTGTAACGCGGCAAAAGAAATTCTTCAAATATATCAGGGCTGAAATTGGGCATTTTGCTATTAGCCATATCATCGCATACTAAAAGTCCAGTATCCCATAGATTTCCACGTTCCAATGTTTGTAGTGCCATTTGAGTTAAATGGTCCGCCATTAAATCAAAAAAATCATTGCAGAAATTTTTTTCCAGCATCATATCCATTAATAAATCTTCTTCGCCTCTAACGAATTGTCCACGACAATATAAACCGCCTATTTTAGCGAGAACATAAACGCCTCGTTTTTTTTCATCTTGGACTTTCTCTGAAAATCCTGTAAAACGACTGTCCAAATCAGCGGATTCCGGAATTATTTTTTCTATATCACTGTAATTTTCCAAAATGCGCCCGACTGTTTCTGAAAAATATCCATTTCTATCTTGCCGGACAATTCGCCCCCATCCGTCATCAATAATGTTATATTTCCCCTCCGTCTTTAGAATTTTTCCGGACAGAGATGGAAATAATGATTCATTACCTAACTGTTCGCAAACACAGCGTCCGTAATAATCATCAGGTCTTGTTGTTATCGGCAGCCCCATATATTGACTCCATTTTTTGGGGAAATCTCCCCAGAAATCATCCCAAAACGGTAAGTAATCAGGCTGTTCAAACCGAATAGCTTTCATGACTTGTATTGCTGGAGCATTAGCTGTAATATTCATATTTTTATAACTATCCTCGTTTTCGGATTACCATTTCAGGTCATACCATGTTTGAGTACGCATGCGTTCTTTGAGTGGATCAATAAATTTTTTATTGTTGCGTCCGAGCCAAATATCTTCAACGTCACTTTCAAGTTTGATCAATGCGTTAATGGCGTATGCACTTACACGGTTATTGACGCACACATCGCCGCCGCTTGGAAAATTTTCAGGTCCTTCGTATCTGCCCGCGATTCCTCCATCAAGCATAATATCGCCAGTATTACGGAATTGCATGTCAAGAAGCTTGTTCAAAGTCTTTTCTCGTGCATTAAGCAATTTTTCATCATTATAATACTGTCCCAGATCGTGAAAATACATCAACGCTGTCGGAACGGCTGATGGATGAGTTCCATTACAAAAACCACCGTCTTCGTCTTGATGTTCTGCCAGCCATTGAACATAACGGTAAGCTCCCTCGCGGTATTTTTCATCCTTGAACAAGTCTGAAGCGGTCTGCAACATCGGTGCGCCAAAATCATCATTAAACATGTGCATGTTTGGAGTAACATTTTTCTGTTCACTTTCCTCATCTAAATTCCAAGTAAAAATTTCCCGTTCTTGAATCAGTTCGCCATTATCTTTAATAAAAAAATTAAGATAATTATCGGCAATCGGGCGCATCCCGAATTCAATATATCTACTATCTTGAGAAGCCATGAATAAATCGTAATAAAAAAGCCCGGTGCCGGATTGGAATGAACCACGTGCATAGAAATTGTCAAACTGCTTTTCCATGTAATACGAATACTGCGGCCAGCCTTCGATCATACATTGTTTCAAATGAAAGTCTCCGAACAATACCGCGCGGCGCAGATATTCTTCTTCACCAGTAAAATTATAAAGCCAAACCAAACCCCACGCAGCGGTAGTTGCGTCGCGAGGATCCATCTCCATGGATTGTGGGGTCAGTTCCCGGATAACCCCGTAATAGCGAGGGTCATGTTTGTCAAGGATTTGCAGAGACATGATGTAACGTCCGGCATATTCCGCAGCTTCCAGATACTTTTCCTTCCCGGTTCGGCGATATACTGAAAGCAAGGGTGCGTTATCGAACACAAAGATGACCGATTATGAAAAA
>JABMPH010000100.1 GCA_013203805.1 Bacteroidota bacterium
TTGTTGTACTATCAACTGTTCTAAAGTCCATCTTTTCCATAAGCAAATATACAAATTATTTGCGCTATAATCTAATTATATTACCGCTGTGTTAATAATTCAGATTTTTCTTCCGGAGTAATTGATACTAGGTTTACCAAGCCCGCAATCGCACCACCGCCATATAAAGTTGAATTGCTCCCTTTTATCAACTCCACCTGTTTTAAATCGAGCGGTGGAATCTGCATAATTGAAAGGCCACCTGCAAAACCACCATAAACAGGAAATCCGTCTTTTAATATTTGAGTATACCTACCATCCAATCCTTGAATACGTATATTTATATTTCCCGAACTCAAAGATGTTTGTTGCATTTGAACCCCTGTGGTTTCGCGTAAAAGCATACCAATATTGCTTGAATTCATAGCAGCTTTTTCACCCAATTCTTCTCCGGTTATGGCTTCAACGCGGGTAGGAATGTCGTCAATCGTTCGTGACGAACGGGTGGCAGCAACAACCACTTCTTCAAGTTCTTCTCCGTCTTCCAGTTCTATTTCAAGCGTTTTGTTATGGTCTTGAGGAAAAACAAGTGTGATTTCCTGTTCTTCGAACCCGATAAACGATATAACAAAATTTGTTTCCCCTATTGGTAAATCCTTAAATCGAGCAATTCCTTCCGAATTTGTTACCGTTCCGTTGGTTGTACCTGCAATAATAATGTTGGCACCAACAAGAGGTTCACCGGATTCATCCTTCACTTCAAATGTGATGGTATTTTGAGCAAAGGAAAAATTGGTCAGAAGTATTGTTAAAGCAAAGAATAGAATGTATTTCATGATTAATAGTTATACAATTAAATGTCACAAAACTACAATCATAATGAATGCAACAGTAGTGCAAACATTAACTGCAATTAGAGCAGATACCCTTTATAACGAAATTGGCACTTTTTAAACTAAATCCATCGGGTAGTAATATTTTTGGTATTGGGGTATCTTTTAAACAATGGGTTTGACCACACTTATTACAAAGAAAATGAATATGTAAATCATCTATATTACATGCACAATCATCATCGCATAAAGCATATTTTACTGCTCCCGTTCCATCATCAATACTATGTATAAGGTTATTATCTTGAAATGTTTTTAAAGTTCTGAAAATGGTGGATCGTTCTGCATTATCAAAATGTTGTTCAATTTCATAAAGACTTAGTGCCTTATTTTGATTAAACAAAATATTGTACACCAACTGACGCATGGCGGTTGGTTTTATATTTTTTTGAGCCAATATTTTATCGGATTCGCTTTCCATTCTGCAAAATAAC
The DNA here is from genome assembly GCA_013203805.1 of Bacteroidota bacterium. GTDB lineage: Bacteria > Bacteroidota > Bacteroidia > Bacteroidales > F082. The sequence goes on from JABMPH010000100.1 coordinate 1,307, forward strand.
AACAAATTACGAATTACTAAATAACGTAACTTTAGATTACATTAAAATATGTACGTAAATTACGTTATAACTTGTTATTCATCTTTTCTAATTTAGAAAGGATATAAAATTTAAATGAATATAAAATTATTGATTTTTGTTACACTAACTTCATACATACAAGTGGTAAAAGAGAAAGGTATTTCTGTCCGGACAGAAATACCTTTACTCAAAATTACTATTTAAAATGTTCTTTATGCTCCAGCTATTTTTTAACACCCTGGAAGTGCAAATCTCCGGACTCCATTTTAAATGTATATCCAAAAGTCTTGCCCATCCTGTCAAATCCGCCAAAATGTTCATCTCCTTGTTGGTGTTCTCCGTTCATGTGGTTTGCCCAGCCTGTGCCGTTATTTGAATGATTACCCATCATTCCCCCCGACATATGACCGTTACCCATCATGTGCCCGTACATCGCCTGAAAATTTTCACCTTCAAGGCAAACCATTATACTGTCGTGGTTTTCAAAATAATTTAGCATAAACGTGGTATCAAATTCTCCACCATAACAATGAATTTCAATTTGTCCCTCACCTGTTTTTCTTACATCTGCTGTAGCACCATGGTCACCACCAGCAGCACCCGATGCACTTTTCAACCCGCTCCCTTCTGAAAGTATACCAAAATATGTTCCTTCAATAGAACTATCCTGAAGTTCGTCTGTTTTTTCACAAGCTGTAAGCACAAATAAAATTAAACCTACAACAATCCCGATTCTTTTGCTCATTTTCATTTTTCTGAATTATTAAATATTATTTTTTCAACTATAGCACGTTTTAATAAGTACTATTAATTTATTGAACTCTTATATTAATACTCCCAATAACTACCACCTGACCCTACCTATATTCTACTTTTTTTATTTTACAACAATTTTTTGCTGATAAGTGGAATTATCTGCCCAGATTTTTATCAAATATGCACCTGGTTTTATTCCAGAAACGTCAATTTGAAAAGAGTTATTTTTTATTGACTCTTCTCCTTTAATCGAAAGCTGTCCAAGTAGGTCGTATAGTTCGTATTTAACCAATTCGCTTTTAATTCCGGAAACCGATAGAATTGAATTTTTTGAACTTAATGGATTTGGATAAAATTTAACAACGTCATTATTGATTACCATTTGTTGGATTCTGGTAGTTTGGTCAACAACTTCAAATTGTAACATCATCCCCTTATCCTCGTGTGTGAGCATGTGGCAATGTAGCATATATGGAACACTATCATTGGCAAAATCGGTAAATTGGGTAATAAACCTAACCGTTTCCATAGGGTGAATAAGAATTACATCCTTTCTGCCTTGTTCACTGACTGGCGGCGTAAGTCCATTCCTATCTAAAACATAAAACTGCACGTCGTGAATGTGAAAAGGGTGTGCAATTGCTGATTGATTTGCAATAGTCCAAATTTCAGTATTATTCAACGGAATAGAAAAATTAATAACGTCCATATTAAAATGTTGGCCATTTATTAAAAAATTTCCATTTAACTGATTTGGTCCCATTTGCGAAGGTGTAAAAACCAGATTTCTTGTAGTCTTTGCTTGATTTTCAGATAGTGGTATGTCGTTAACCAATGTCTCAGGAAGTAATATTACCGGATTTGTGGTTGAATCAACAACTCGAAATTCTAATAACTTGAAGTTGATTCCATTCAGAGGATTAGGATTGTAACCAATCAAAGTCATCATAAAACCCATTCCAGGATAAGCTGCACCATAAATCCCATTTGAAAGTTCAGAAGCATAACTCATCAATTGAATTGAATTTCCTTTCATTTCGGAAAAGCCGATTACAATTTCAGCTCTTTCACCCGGTGCCATTTGCAATCGTGTATGTGCCACAGGTTTGTTAAGTAATCCCCCATCGCTTCCAATCTGATAAAATACTTGATTTCCCGTCAAACCAAGATTAAATACCCTTTGTGATGAGCCATTGAGTAAACGGAAACGAACCATTTGGGCAGGTACTTCCAAAAAGGGATTTATAGTTGCATTGACCATTGGAACATCATCTGAATTTGACGGAACAATAATTTGATTATTTTCATCAAAATCTTTGGTTTGAACGACCAAAGGGAAATCATCAACGCCATAAGTTCTTGGAAGGCTTAGAGCTTTTTCTTCATTGTCCCTGACAACAATAAATCCTGCAATCCCAAACGAAACATGCTTATTTGTTTTTTCATGCAAATGAGGATGATACCAATATGTTCCGGCTTTATCCAGAACAGTAAATTTCGGATTCCAACTTTCACCAGGAGCAATTGTTGTATGGGGGCCTCCATCGTTTGCTGCCGATACATGCATACCATGCCAATGAATTGTTGTGGTATCTTCAATATTATTATTTACATGAATATTTACAAAATCATTTTTATTCATAAACAGTGTAGGACCCAGAATATTTCCATTTGTCCCCATGGTGGTAGTTTCTTGTCCCTCATAAAACTGTACAGTACCATTTTGGAGGTTGAGCTCAAAATTAGTTCCCGAGATTGTGTCAGGAATAGGAAGTTGATTCTGACCATAAAGAGAAAACAGAAGGAAAAACAAAACGGGTGTTAAACTAAATTTAGAAATCATCATCTTAAATTTTTATATTAAGAAATAATGTTGGAGTAAAAGGTACTGCACCAGAATGGATATTGATTATTTCAGAAGTGTCACTTTCAACTCGTCTTAAATTGGTATATTTAATGTTTGGCTGATTTAACACATTAAGCACCGATAGTCCAAGTTTTCCATTAAAAATCCCTCTGTTAAATTTGTAAATTACAGCAACATCCAGCCTGCTGTATATGGGAATTGATGTGTTGGCATCACTAAAACTTTTCATAATTTCGAATCCTGAACCATATATATAATTAGCTGAAAAATATAGGGCTTTCCAGTTATATATTCCGGCAAGTTTTAGTTCATGCCTCTGGTCTTGCGGTGCAAGAACATACTTATCTGAAGTATCATTAGATAAGTTTTCTTCTACTTTGCTAATTGTATATGAAATCCATGCAACATTCTTTTTATACTCTTTTTTCAAATAGAAA
>JABMPH010000101.1 GCA_013203805.1 Bacteroidota bacterium
AAACCCGTTTCGCGACATCATCCAAAAATCACGCCGTAAAGCTGTGTACCCAATTAATGCGATGGGCGTTAGCAAAGCTATGATGGAGAGAGTGGTCGTAGCAAAAAGTCGAAGTGAGACAGGAACCATGATGGCATGCACTCGATATGGTAATGTTATGGCCAGTCGTGGATCAGTGATCCCGCTATTTATAAAACAGATAAAAAACAGGAATCCAATTACTATTACCGACCCACAAATGACAAGATTTATGATGAGTCTTGATCAAGCGGTTGATTTAGTTTTATTTGCTTTTGAACATGGAGAAAGTGGAGATATTTTTGTTCAGAAAGCACCTGCTGCAACAATTCAAATGCTCGCGAAAACGATAGCTAAAATTCTAGGTAAACCTAATCATGAAATCAAGACGATTGGGACAAGGCATGGTGAAAAGCTTTATGAAACACTTCTAACAAAAGAAGAAATGGTCAAGGCTATTGATATAGATGATTATTATAGAATTCCAGCGGATAATCGAGGTCTCGATTACAATAAGTTTTTCGAGGATGGTGAGGAGATAATTACTCAGGCAGGGGAATATCACTCACATAATACCCATAGGTTAGATGAAGATGAGTTAACTAATCTTCTTTTAGGGCTTAGAGAAATTCAAGACGATTTAGAGGGATTTGGAAACTGTGAATAAAATTAAAGTAATGACAATAGTAGGGACTAGGCCAGAGATAATTAAGCTCAGTGAGGTCATGAAGGAGTTAGATCGGCATGTCAATCACACGATTGTACATACGGGTCAAAATTACGACTATGAACTTAACGAGGTTTTTTTTGAAGATTTAAATATAAGAAAGCCAGACATATTCTTAGAAGCGGTTAAAGGCACACCATCAGAAACTATAGGTGATATCATCGCTAAGGCAGATAGGGTGTTCGAAGAAATTAAACCCGATGCACTATTAATATACGGCGACACCAATAGTTGTTTAAGTGTTATTCCAGCAAAAAAACGGAAAATCCCAATCTTTCATATGGAAGCGGGTAATCGATGTTTTGATCAAAGAGTGCCAGAGGAAATTAATAGAAAAATAGTGGATCATTTAAGCGATATTAACCTGCCACTTTCTGAGCAGGCGAGAAATTACTTGATTTCAGAAGGAATAAAGCCCGAAACAGTCATTAAAACGGGCTCACCGATGACAGAAGTATTAAATGCTAATATGACGAAAATAAAGGCGAGTGACATATTAAATAGGGAAGGTCTTCAGGCAAGAAATTATATAGTCATGAGCATTCATCGGGAAGAGAATGTTGATTCACCCTCCAACTTTTCTGATTTGTTGGAATCAATCGATGCATTGACAAGTAAATATGCAATGCCAATAGTTATTTCTACTCACCCGAGGACAAGAAAGAAGCTTGATGAGATAGGGTACCAGAGTAAAAATCCATTAATTAGATTTTCTAAACCTTATGGGTTCCATGACTACAATAACCTTCAGATGAACGCATTTTGTGTTATTTCAGATAGTGGGACTATTGCTGAAGAAGGTTCGATTCTTAATTTACCCGCCGTAACAATACGTCAGGCGCATGAAAGGCCCGAAGGAATGGATGAAACGACAGTAATTATGTCAGGATTAAGTAAAGCTAGGGTGATAGATTCGGTAGAAATTGCTACTAGTCATCACGCTGAAGCCAAGAGAGCGATCAAACCTGTTAAAGATTATGAGGCAGATAATGTTTCGAAAAAAGTTCTTCGTATAATTGTTTCATATATTGACTACGTAAATAGAACAGTCTGGCATAAGGAATAAAGGTCTTGAAGAAGGTTTTGGTTCTAGGTTCCACTGGGCTTATTGGCCACCAAGTATTTAATTTTCTTAAGGCTGGAGGTGGGTATGACCTCTATAATTTCTCATATAGAAAGAAGCTCCAAGACGACACTATTATTTTAGATGCGAGGGATTTTGATTATTTTTGTCAACATATAATTGATATATCACCCGATTTTATTATTAATTGCATTGGAGTATTAATCAATGGGGCGAATGACGATCCTGAAAATGCCATTTTTATTAACTCATATATGCCACATCGGTTGGCAAGAGTTGCAGATGATATCGAGGCAAAGTTAATCCACATATCAACGGATTGCGTCTTCTCTGGCGACAAGAAGGGACCATATGTTGAGCAGGATGAGAAAGATGGTAGGGGTATCTATGCCAAAACAAAAGGACTCGGCGAGGTCGTCAATGATAAGCACATTACATTACGAACTTCCGTGGTTGGACCTGAGTTAAAAAGCGATGGCGAGGAATTATTTCACTGGTTTATGAATGAGACTGGCGATATACAAGGTTATACAGACGCTATCTGGTCTGGTGTTACTACTTTAGAGCTAGCTAAGGCTGTTAAATGGGCTCTGGATCACCACATAACTGGCCTTTACCACGTGACTAATAATGCGCCAATTAGTAAGTTTGAACTACTTAGCTTGTTTCAAAAGCATACTAAAAAAAATATAGGTATTGGATCGGTTCCTGGTAAGCGTGTAGACAAGAGTTTTGTTGATACCAGATTGTTAATAGACTATAAAATACCGTCTTACGATCAGATGGTTGCCGATATGATTAGTTTGATTGCTAACAACAGAAAACTGTATTCCCAATATAAGTTAGGAATCTCTTATTAAAATTAAAAAAATATTGATTGTCTCAGAATGTTTCTATCCTGAGGAATTCAAAATTAACGATGTGGCTTTAGCTTGGAAAGACCAAGGATATGAAGTGACTGTATTGACTTTGGCACCAACTTATCCGTTAGGCAAGATTTTCGCAGGGTATAAAAATGGCTTTGTCCGCAAAGCCGAATACCAAGGCGTTAAGATTATTCGCTTAGCCGCTGTAACGGGGTATAGGGATAGTAC
>JABMPH010000010.1 GCA_013203805.1 Bacteroidota bacterium
GTTTACTTTTCACACTTTGCGATAAAAAATAAAACTCTCCATATAATCAAAAAATAATCTTGTGGGTTAAATCAAATTGAACCAAAGTGTTATTATTGTATTTTTGAAAAAAAATAAAATTATGGCAGTAAAAGTTCAAAATCAAAAAATCGAAGAAAAAGAATTAGGATTTGCTTTTAACAAAACCAATTATACAATCTTAATTGTTGGCCTGGTAGTAATTATATTGGGTTTCTTGTTAATGATTGGTGGTGGCTCTGATGATCCTGAAGTTTTTAGCGAAGCACTATTTGGATTTAGAAGGTTAACCCTTGCTCCAATTCTAATTTTAGCAGGTTATATTATTGAAATATTTGCAATAATGCATCGCCCAAAACAAACCAATTAAGAAATATGAGTTGGTTTGAAGCACTTGTACTAGCCATAGTAGAAGGTATAACAGAGTTTTTGCCGGTTTCCTCAACTGGACACATGATTTTAGCTGAGGGAATTATGGGCATGAAAAGCAATGACTTTATTCAGGCATTTATTATAAATATTCAATTTGGAGCAATATTATCTGTAGTTGTACTTTATTGGAAGAGGTTTTTTCAAACGATAAAGTTTTATTACAAACTGTTCATTGCCTTTTTGCCTGCAGCGGTTTTTGGTTTATTATTAAGCGATTATATTGATATGCTGCTTGAAAGCGTTTATGTTGTTGCTGTTATGCTAATTTTAGGAGGGATTGTTTTGTTATTTATCGACAAGTGGTTTAATAAGGTAAGTGAAAATCAGGAGATAACATATTCAAAAGCCTTTAAAATTGGATTTTTTCAGGTGATTGCCATGATTCCTGGTGTATCTCGTTCGGCTGCAACAATAATTGGTGGCATGACTCAAAAACTTGACAGAAAAACAGCTGCTGAATTTTCTTTTTTTCTAGCCGTTCCAACCATGTTAGCTGCCTCCGGGTACAAACTATTAAAGAATCATACTGCCATAACTACTGATAACATCGACATACTAATTTTTGGGAATGTAATTGCATTTATTGTTGCAATGATTGCCATTAAGTCGTTTATAAGCTTTTTAACAAAGCATGGGTTTAAGGTATTTGGATGGTATCGAATAATAGTAGGGGTTACAATTCTTTTGTTATATTTCCTTGGCGTTGACTTAACAATTTCCTAATGACTTTCAATTTTTTAGAAGGAGAGGTATTATTAATCGATAAGCCTCTTGGATGGACATCTTTCGATGTTGTAAATTCAATACGTTACACAATAAAACGAGCGCTAAATGTTAAAAAGATTAAAGTTGGACATGCAGGAACCCTCGATCCTCTTGCAACAGGACTACTTATTGTTTGTACCGGAAAATATACCAAACAAATAGATTCTTTTCAGGGTCTCGACAAGGTATATATTGGAAGTATGCATCTTGGAGCATCAACGCCATCTTTTGATAGGGAAACCAAAGTTGATCAAACATTCGATATAAGTAATATAAGTAATGACCACATTATTTCAACAGCGAAGCGATTTGAAGGAGAAATAGATCAAACCCCGCCTGTATTTTCAGCAGTAAAAATTGATGGTAAGCGTGCTTTTGAATATGCCCGTAAAGATAATGAAGTAAAGATTAAATCCCGGAAAGTTACAATAAATGAATTTAAGTTGTTAAACTTGGTTCTTCCTGAATTGGACTTTATGGTTAGTTGCACCAAAGGCACATACATTAGATCGTTGGTTAGTGACTTCGGCAAGGCCTTAAATAACGGTGCTTATATGAGTAGTTTAAGAAGAACCTCAATAGGAGAATATTCAGTATCTGATGCTTATTCTGTTGAAGAACTGAAAGCTAAAATTCAAGCTCAGTATAATCATGAATAAAGTTTTTGTCATCATTTTTTGGAACTAAAAAATCCTTAATATTATTCAAAACGGGTTACTATTGGCAATAATTTGAGTTATTTGCAGTTTATAGTTAAACAAAAAACACTCCTTACTAATGCGAAAATACAAGTTTGCCTTCATACTATTTTTAATTGTAACCTTTTTGCCTGCAATCAGCATATCGCAAGGTTCAGCAATCGGTAGCTGGAGAACACATCTGCCATATAGCCAACTTGTTGATGTTGTTGTTGTTGACGAGATGGTTTACGCTGCCACTGAGCTTAGTATATTTACTTATAACAAGCTTGATAATCGTGTTGATAGGTTTGACAAGGTTAGAGGACTAAATGATATTGGCATTAACAAAATAGGATATAATAGTATTACCGAAGAAATCCTTGTAGCATATTCCAATGCTAATTTGGACATAATAACCAAAGAAGGGACTATAATAAATTCGCCCGAAATTAAAGACAAAGAAATACTTGGGAACAAGACCATTAACAACATAACTTTTAGAGAGCAACTGGCATATCTATCCTGCGGATTTGGAATTGTAGTTCTGGATATGGATAGGAAGGAAATATTTGATACTTATTATATTGGACCAGATGGCGATGCTATTAATGTATATTCCATTACCTATAACGATACAGCTTTAATGGCGGCAACGGAATCGGGTATTTACTTTGCTGATATTAATGGATTAAACCTTGCAGATTTTCATCAATGGCATAAAGATCAAAAACTTATTTATCCTAATTTGCCTTATAATCACGTTGTGAGTTTTAATAATAAAATTTATTCAAACTACTTCAGCGATAAATTCCAACAGGATACAATGTTCGTTTATGATGGAAATACTTGGGAATATTTTGAAAGAGAAAACAATCAACAGCATCGTCAGATGAATGTTGTTGGTGATAATATGCTGATAGTAAACCCATCAGATATTCAGCTTTTTGATAAGGATATGATATTACAATACAACATATATAGACCATCTGATGAATTTATCTCGCCATTGTCGGCAGATATGGATGATGAGTTTATATGGATTGGGGATAAATCAAAAGGACTGATTAAGATCTGGAATAAGGGATGGTCTGGTGAATTTATCAAACCAAACGGACCTGGTACAAATAGTGTTTTTGAACTTGATGCAGGAGGGAACAATGTTTGGGTTGCTTCTGGAGGAAGGCAGTCAAACTGGTCGAAACTTTATATGAAGGATGGCGTTTTTTCATTTATTGATGAAAGCTGGTACACTAAAAACAATGCAACAATATCAGCATTTGATACCATAAGTGATTTTGTCTGTGCAAAAGTTGATCCCACTAACTCTGGTAATGCGTATATTGGAACCTGGCAGGGTGGCATTGTTAAATTTGTTAACAATGAGGTTTCCGTTATATATAATCAATTTAATAGTACCCTTCAACCATGGGTAGCAGCTTCATCACTCGTTAATATAAGTGGAATTGACTTCGATAGTGAGAATAATATGTGGGCTGCTAATTCAGGTGCTCCTAATTTATTATCGGTAATGAAAACTGATGGAGAATGGAAGTCGTTTAATTTTGGGGGCTCCCTTAGTGGCAAAGATATTGGAGAGTTAATGATTGATAATTATGATCAGAAGTGGATAATTAAGCGAAGCGATGGTTTAATAATAGTATTTACAAATAGTAATACGATTGATGATGTTGGTGATGATAAAGTAAAAGTGCTTCATTCAGCATCAGGACAAGGAAATATTCCAGGTAATAAAGTATATTCATTTGCTACGGATAATGATGGAGAAGTTTGGGTTGGTACAGACAAAGGGATATCTGTATTTTATTCACCTGAAAGCATATTTGTTACAGGGGCAAATTTTGATTCCCAACAAATACTAGTTCCAAGAAATGATGGCTCTGGCCTAGCTGATTATTTACTGGAGACGGAGCTTGTAACAGCTATTGCTGTTGATGGAGCTAACAAAAAGTGGATTGGCACCGAACGCGCTGGATTATTTTTATTTTCGCCTGATGGGTTAGAACAAATTGAACATTTTACTGCTGAAAATAGTCCACTACTATCCAATAATATAACCAGTTTATCAATCACTGTTGATGGGGAGGTATTTATCGGAACAGCAAATGGTATAATTTCATATAAAGGTACAGCTACACCTCCTCAACCAGCGGGCACAAAAGTATATGCGTATCCAAATCCTGTAAGAGAAAATTTTACAGGGCTGATTGCCATAAAAGGCTTAGAAAACGATTCATTTATAAAAATAACCGATAGCTATGGTAACTTAGTTTATCAAACGAAATCTGAAGGTGGACAAGCAATTTGGGATGGAAACAATTTTAATGGACAAAAAGTTGCCACAGGAATATACATGGTTTTTGCTGTAACAACAGATAAATCAGAAAAGGTAGTAACAAAAATTCTGGTTGTAAAGTAATTCAAATCTGAATGGATTTTCTATATTGTAATCCGTCCTTATAATATCTATATACTATTTGTTAAATAACATATTTTGGGTAATTGGTATTATTAAGATTTTTTAAGTAATTTTATCGTACTTATTTATAAAATCTAATATTATGACCACTGGACTTCCCCGTTATGTTAAAATGCATCCCTTATTTTATGCATCTGCTGCTATAATTGTTATTGCAGGATTAAAAATTGGAGCACCAATTATCAATCCAATTCTAATGGCAGTATTTTTTAGTGTTATTATTTCTCATCCAATAAATTGGCTAAAGAAAAAAGGGGTAAATGGTGTTCTATCCATAATAATTGTTGTTCTGGGATTGGCAATTGTTCTTTTTGGTATGGGAGGAGCTGTTACACGATCAATAATTAAGTTTTCTCAAAATTTGTCATATTATGAAAATGAACTTCATGAAATTACTCGTTCCACAATTAGCACACTTAATGGGTATGGATTTGATATTTCATCAGATAATGTCATGAAAAACTTCAGCGCCAATAGTGCGTTTTCGTTTGCAGGTAAATTTATTAGTGGTATAGGAGGTGTTTTGGGGCAACTTACTTTGCTAGTTCTTGTTGCTGCATTTATTCTTGGAGAAGCAAATAGTTTTCCTATTAAGCTTAAGGTAGTACTTAAAGACCCTGATGTTTCACTCGGCAACATTACACTTATTTCAAAAAATATTCGCCTATATTTGGGAGTAAAAACCTTAACGGGTCTAATAGGTGGCTCATTGGTTACAATAGTATTGCTTATCATGCACATTGAATATGCGGTTATATGGGGAATATTGGTTCTGCTTATGAGGTATATACCAAATATTGGTTCAATAATTGCTGCTATTCCAATTATGCTTTTTGTTCTTATTCAGGATGGAATATCTGGAGTGCTGTATGTTGGCATTGCTTATGGAATAATAAATTTTGTGATAGGACAAATAATTGAACCTAAATTTTTAGCAAAGGGAATGAATCTTTCAACCCTAGCAGTATTTTTATCATTGGTTTTCTGGGGATGGATACTGGGTGATGTAGGTATGTTGTTAGCGGTACCTATTACTATGGCCATGAAAATTAGCCTTGAATCAAGAGATAACTCAAGGTGGATGGCAATTATGTTGGGATCGGAAGAAAGCGCCAAAGAAGCACTTAATCAAAAATTCACAAAAAAAGGACAGCCCGAATAATTCGAGCTGCCCCTATAAATATTATATTTTGTATTAATATGATGCTATGTGCAAAGCTTACGCCAAGCTCAGGTTATTAGTTACATTTAAGCACTTGTGTCATTTGATACTTGGCTGCCTCAACATTTGGTCCACCAGTAACGTTATTGTAAGCAACACATGCATCTCCTCCTGAACCTTTACCTTCGTATGCTTGTCCCAGAGCAAAATACATATCTGATTTATCCTTTTCTGTTTCTAAAGATATAGCCATATTGGCTGCTTCAATTGATTTATCCCAGTTTTTTGTTTTTCCATAAGCCAACGAAAGGTAATAATATGTTGTTGAATTACCAGGAGCATAATTAAAAGAACTTTCTATTAATTCGATTGCTTTTTTACTTTGATCTTTTTGTATCTCCTTTGCCCCTGCATTAACTAATGCTTTAGAGGCTGTAGATTTTGTTTTTTTTATAATCTTGGCTGCTTTTTTTTTCGCAGCACCATACTCAATAACTTTATCAGCATTAACAATCATATTTGCCATATCATCCTGGGAATTATAAACAAGCACTAAACCATAATATGCATTTACATAAGTTGGTAAAAGTTCAATTGCCATCGTATATTCAGCGAATGCTTCGTCAACTTTATTTTTCTTAAGTAGCGAACCACCTTTTGATGTTCTAACTTTAGCAATAAATGATGTTGAACTTTGTTTTTTTGATTCATCACCCAATTGCTCAGACATTGCATATGATTTTTCAAATGAAGCAATTGCTGCATCAAATTTTTTAGCTTTATATTGTTCTTTACCAATCGCATAAACAGTATTTAATAATTGCTTTTCAATGCTTCCTTTAAGATCGGCAGCATCGGCACCTACTTTATTTGCAATCTTAAGTGCTGCTTCGTAAGATGTAATGGCAACTTTATAATTTTTCTCTTTGTAGTACTCATTTCCTTCATTATATTTAGCTCCTGCATCTTCAACAGACTGTGACATAACAGACACTGTTAGCATTACCACGCTAATCATCAATAGTGTTTTTTTTAATATACTCATAGTTAAATTTATTAGTTATAATTTTTGCGGCGCAAGATACAAAAATATTATAACCCTGTAAATATCATTATTATAGTCTGTTAAATCATTTTAATATGTCAGAGGTATTTCATGATTATATTGGTGAATATTTATAGTTTTGCACCCTATTAGCAAAATGTTTATTTTTATCAGTTAATACATTTTTGAGCTCATGAATATTATTATTGCTGGTGATGGGGAAGTTGGGTTTTATTTAGCTGAAGCCTTGGTGGATTCAAAGCATAATATTACCATTGTTGATCCACACGAAGAACTTCTAAAACTGGTTGAGTCTCATGCTGATTTATTGACAATTGTTGGTGAGTCAAATTCTGTGGCAGTTCTTAAAAAGGCAAATGTTGCTAAAGCTGATCTTGTAATCTCAGTATTGCACAGCGAGCCTATCAATATTCTTACAGCAATATTGGCTAAAAAACTGGGAGCCAAATACACAATTGCAAGAGTAAATACCCTTCAAGACATAGCTGAAGAAAACAAAGAAGTTTATCATGAGTTAGGTATTGATGTGCTGCTCTCCCCTGAGGATATTGCCGGTCATGAAGTTGTGAAATTGCTTCAGCAACCTGGCGCAATTGAAATTTTCGAACTGTCGGAAGGAAAATTGCTTGTGTTATTAATCAAAATAAGCCCTGATGCTGCTGTTGTAAACAAATCCCTTAACGATATTGCGTCATTATATAAAAGCCTTGACTTCAGGGCTGTAGCCATACATCGCAGTGATGAAACTTTTATCCCTAACGGCGATACCGTTTTTTTATCTAACGATTTTGTTTATGTTATTACAAAACCTGAAGGACAGGCTGAACTCCTAAAACTTGGAGGGAACCTTGATTTTGAGATTAATAACATTATGGTTGTTGGAGGTGGAAGAGTAGGGAAAGTTATTGCTAAACAACTTGAGTTGGAACTAAATATAAAACTCATTGAGCAAGACCGTGAACGTTCGTTAAAGCTAACTGATTTGTTGGGCGATACTTTGATAATTAATGGGGATGCCCGTGATATTAAATTATTGGAAGATGAAGGAATAGAAGGTGTTGACGCATTTATTGCAGTTACCAATAGCTCAGAAACAAATATCCTAACCTGTCTTCATGCGAAAAAATTCGGTGTAAAAAAAACCATTGCCCTTGTTGAAAACCTTGACTATATTGAAATATCACAAAACATTGGGATAGATACTATCATTAATAAAAAGCTAAGTGCTGCAAGTTATATGATAAAACACTCAATGAGTGACGAGGTTACCTCACTAAAATGCCTGAGTGGCATAGACTCTGACGTAGCTGAATTTGTTGCAAAAGAAGGTTCACCGGTAACGAAAAAGACCATCAGAAACCTTAATATGCCCGAGGGTTCACTTATAGGAGGTATAATCAGGGGTAATGAATCATATATTGCAATAGGTGATTTTCAGATAAATAAAAACGATAAGGTTGTTGTATTTGCTTTACCCGGAATTTCCAAGAAAATTGAAAAAATGTTCCTCAAACCTGGTTTTAGTTCTTTATCCCATTAATTTATTATAGCAGGTAATGCCAAATAAAAAACTCAAAAACATACCCTTGGTTCTTAGGGTACTTAGCTTTTTGCTAATTTTTGAAAGCATTTTTATGTTAAGCGGGCTTGGCTTTGCCATATATTTTTATGAATCGGTTTGGCCCTTATTTTTATCATCAGCATTCACAGGAACTGTAGGTTGTGTGATATGGTTTATAACCAGAAAAAATGACAGAAAAAACATAGGAAAACGTGAAGGGTATTTAATTGTTTTGCTAACCTGGATAATAATTTCCTTATTTGGAACACTACCCTTTATACTAAGTGGAACAATTTCAAACTTTGCTGATGCATTTTTTGAAACAATGTCAGGCTTCACCACCACTGGAGCAACAATATTAACAGATATTGAAGCTCTGCCAAAAAATATTCTATACTGGAGAGCTATGACTCATTGGATTGGTGGCATGGGTATTATTGTGCTTACCGTAGCGATCCTGCCGTTTTTAGGAATTGGAGGATTGCAATTGATGATTGCCGAAATGCCAGGTATCACCCCCGACAAACTCCATCCACGAATAACTGAAACAGCAAAGCGCTTTTGGGCTATTTACGTTATATTTACGGTTACAGAAGTATTGCTGTTATGGTTAGGTGAAATGGACTTTTTTGAATCAGTATGCCATTCATTTGCAACCATGGCAACCGGGGGGTTCTCCACCCGAAACGACAGCATCGCAGCTTTTATGCCATATTCGCAATACGTGATAATCGTTTTTATGTTTTTTGCCGGCACAAACTTTGCCCTTCATTACTTTGCAATGCACCGCCAGTTTAACAAGATCCGTTCCAATGAAGAGTTTAGGATGTACTTTTGGATTATAGCTATAATATCAGTATTTATAGCATTGGGACTAACCATTGTTGATGGTCTAAATATTGAAATGTCGTTCCGTGATTCCCTCTTTACAGTTGTGTCAATACTAACAACCACGGGCTTTGTAACAGCCGATTATTCCATTTGGCCTTCATTTTTGTGGATGTTAATATTTGCATTGATGTTCATTGGTGGTAGTGCAGGGTCAACTGGTGGAGGGGTGAAAATCATTCGGCATTTATTGCTGATAAAGAACTCATTACTTGAAATGAAACGGTCAATTCATCCCCAGGCAATAATTCCGGTAAAATATAACGGGAAATCAGTTTCACAACAGATTATTTTCAATGTAATGGCGTTTTTCCTTATTTATATACTGGTATTTTCATTCGGAATAATCACCCTGTCGATGCTTGGTCACGATTTCCAAACCTCCATTGGTGCAACAATTGCTACTTTAGGAAATATTGGCCCTGGAATAGGAAATGTTGGCCCTGTAGATAATTATGCTTTTTTCTCACCAGTTGCAAAATGGTTCCTGTCGTTTTTAATGCTGCTTGGCAGACTAGAATTATTTACAGTGCTTATAGTGATTTCTCCGGCATTCTGGAGAAGGTAATTATGAACTAATTAATATATACAATATATTACAGATTATTTTTTTACAAGTTCGGTAATGATAAAAAAATTCTTTTCAAAAAATATATCCAATAAGCAAGCATCAGACTCAGGGATGGCATTTGTTCTGATTTTATTATTGATTGGATTTTTCACAAAGAATTACTTGTATTATCAAATAGCAATCCCAGCACTAATATTAAATATGATATACCCCAGGTTTTTTTATTTATTTGCAATTGTTTGGCTTGGTATTTCAGAATTAATGGGAGCTATTGTGTCAAAAGTTTTACTAACAATAATATACGTTCTACTAGTTATTCCTGTTGGGTTATATCGACGAATAATTGGAAAAGATTCATTGCGATTAAAGGATTTCAAAAACGAAAGAACATCTGTGATGATTGATCGAGATTATAAATTTTCATCACAAGACATTGAAAAACCATATTAAGCATAATTATTAATATATGGAATTCTTGAAAGACATGTGGGCGTTTATAGTTGTTCGTAAGAAGTTTTGGTTATTACCTGTTATATTGGTGCTTCTGCTTTTCGGGGTATTGATAATTTTCTCTAGTGGTACCGCCATTGCGCCTTTTATTTATTCTATTTTCTAACCATCAATCTTATAAAATGGCAACTGCAATTTTAGGAATTTCAGCCTACTATCATGATAGCGCAGCCGCATTAATTATTGATGGTGAAATAGTCGCTGCTGCCCATGAAGAACGATTTACAAGAAAAAAGCATGATTCTTCATTTCCAATTAATGCTGTGAAATATGTTCTTGATGAGGCAGGGATTGAAACTAACGAATTAACCGCCATTTCATTTTACGACAAACCGTTTATTAAATTTGAGAGATTACTGGAAACCTATCATGCCTTTGCACCTAAAGGCTTGCCCAGTTTCCTGTTATCGATACCTGTTTGGATAAAGGAAAAATTATTTATTAAGAAATTACTGAAGGACGAGCTTGCAAAATTAGGGGTTGAAAAAAAACCATTACTATTTCCCGAACACCATCTATCTCATGCTGCCAGCGCATTCTATCCATCGCCTTTTAAAAAAGCCGCAATACTAACTATTGATGGGGTTGGCGAATGGGCTACCACCACCATTGGATATGGTGAAGGCCATGAAATAAGTATCCTGAAAGAATTACACTTTCCTCATTCGTTAGGGTTGCTTTATTCAGCGTTTACATATTATACCGGTTTTAGAGTAAATAGTGGAGAGTATAAGCTAATGGGCTTAGCTCCTTATGGTAATCCTAATTCCCCTCAAACAATAGATATAAAGAAAAAAATATTAGAAGAACTTGTTGACATTCGCGAAGATGGTTCTCTATTATTAAATATGAAGTATTTTAAGTTTGCCACAGGCTTAAAGATGACCTATGACAAAAAATGGACTAAGCTGTTTGGAATTCCACCAAGAAATGCAGAGTCGGAAATATCACAGTCGTATATGAATATGGCACTTGCCATTCAACAAGTTACTGAAGATATTATTCTAAGTATGGCTATCACTGCAAAAGAGCTAACTAATTGCGACAATCTGGTTATGGCAGGTGGTGTTGCCCTTAATAGTGTAGCAAATGGCAAACTAATGGCCTCAGGAATATTTAAAGATATATGGATTCAGCCTGCAGCAGGCGATGCTGGTGGAGCCTTAGGTGCCGCTTATTTGGGATGGCATTTATGGAAAGGAGAAAAGAGAGTCGTTATCAATAAACCCGATTCGATGAAAGGTGCTTACCTTGGACCTGAATTTGATGACAGAAGTATTTTAAGTGTTATCAGGAAATATAATGCTAACTATGATTACTATGATGATTTTGATGAATTGACAAAAGTTGGGGCCTCGATTATTTCTCAAGGTAATGTTGTTGGATGGTTTCAGGGAAGAATGGAATTTGGGCCACGTGCTTTGGGAAATCGATCTATACTTGGTGATGCCAGAAATCCCGATATGCAAAAGAAAATGAATCTTAAAATAAAATATCGTGAAGGGTTTAGGCCTTTTGCCCCAACTGTACTTGAGGAAGATATTCATGAATATTTTGCCTGGGATGTCCCTTCACCTTATATGTTGCATGTTATGCCCGTTAAAAAAGAAAGGCTTATTTCATTACCCGACAAATACAACGAAATGAGTCTTTATGATAGATTATATTTTGTTCGTTCGGATATTCCTGCTATAACGCATATTGATAATTCTGCACGTATTCAAAGTGTTAACAAAGACACAAATCCCAGATATTGGAAACTTATTACTGAGTTTAAAAAGCAAACAGGCTACGGAATAATTGTAAATACTAGCTTTAATGTTCGGGGAGAACCTATTGTTTGTAATCCCGACGATGGGTTTAGGTGTTTTATGCGAACAGAAATGGATTATCTGGTAATAGGTAATTATTTGTTTGCCAAATCAAAACAAAGGGAGTTGGTCAATGATTCTAACTGGAAAGAAGAATTCAAGTTGGATTAAATCAGGAAATGCGCTACTTTAATCTGTTTAATGTTTCTTTGGCGTAAGCCATATGAGCCCCAGGTTGGGGATGCTTTCCTTGGTATTCGCTAGTTGAAACATTATATTTTTTAATTGCACTCTCCCCATCAACAAAAATGATATCAGGATGATCTGCAAGCGCTTTTAATAACTCATCATTGGGCCGATCATTTAATTTAGTAGGCATATGTATAACAATAATCTTTGTTTTGTTAGAAAATATATTTTCAATACCCTTAAAATAGAAGTCGTATAACTCGTAATCACTTACTTTATTATTGGAAATAATCCCCCTTGCATTTCCATACATCATTTTGTTTTTTACAAAAATGTATACAAATTTGGGAACGGCAGCAAATATTTTTATGAACTTCTTAATACTTAGACTTGGCCCATCTTTTCTGTATAAAGTTGCTAACTCAAAAACCTGTTGAGTACCTATTGGATATTTTATCATTATTCCATCGTCATTTTTGGTGATAAAGGCAGCTGTTAATGGAATATTTTTTGAAGCAATAGGTGGGAATGGTGTTTTTGATCGATTGGTTAGCCCTCTCCAGCAACCCAGAATAACGATACTTGGCTGTAAGGTATCTAATAATCCACATTCGTTTAATTTTTGAGCTTTAATCAGAGCATGGATATAAGAAAAGGAAGATACACCATAATTATAAGCTGTTAAGCTCAAGCTATCGGCAATTAGTTTAGTGAAAGTTTGATTCGACTCAACCTCATCACCATAAGTTACGGAACAACCCAACGATAAAACTCCTCCAGATTTATAAGTATTCGGATTATCATTTTCACCAATTCTGTATCCAAATTTGTGGCTTTTAACATAGTAGCTACTATCAGAAATATATCCTGAAATATTTGACGCAAAATCAAACCCAATTTCCGGATCAAAAACATAGGCGCCAACCGGCCAACGCCCTGGGTTTTGTGCCATTGTTTCCAATTGATTATGAATCTTAAATGTTAAAAAAGTATTGAAAACAGTAAATATCAACACAATAACAACTATCATGTAGATAATATAATTGCACCTTTTTTTGTTTAGATATTTCATAGGTTATTTCTCTCTAGTATTAATAAAACAGTATTATTAAAGAATCCAATAAATATAAATGATTGAAAAGACCACAAAAAAAGCTATCCCCAACCACGATAAGGCTCTTAGGAAAATTCCAGGAACTGCTTCCCTTGGCATATGTTTATCGGTTACAACCCGATAGTTGAGCCATGCTAAAACCGGAGCTACTAAAAATGATAAAGTTGTTGCGATACTTACCATTGTGCCCATCGAACTACCAGCAAAAGCAATTATCATTAACGACCCAATAATTAGAACCCCCAACCATATCCAGGTAAGTATCTGCTTATTTTTTATTTTGTTCCAATATTTTGGGAATAAGTGTTGATATACCGGACTTAGCACCCTTGGATATGCATCTAATACCGTTATTGTTGTGCTAATCATAGTTGCTGTTGCAGCAATTGAAACTAGCCAATATGCCCAATCGCCAAGGCTTGTGGTATACATTCTGATTAGCTGTCCTGAAAAGGTGGTCCCGTTTGGGGAAAATTGTTCCCCAGTGCCATACATTACAAGAGCCCCCATCAAAAGAAATCCCAAAGCAAGAATTGCTGTTCCAATATAACCAACCCTAAATTCTATTAGGGCATCCTTTAACTTTGGCATATATCCTATTTCTTTGGCCTTAGCAATATTCCACACCGACGACCATACCGAAACATCAATTGGGGCAGGCATCCATCCCACAAAGGCAATCATAAAAAACACATCAGCACCTCGTGTCCACGTAAAATTGGTGATTGCTTCTGGTGATACCACCTTATGAATATCAAAGGCAGCAAATACAGCAACAATGGTCGACAAAGCCAATAACACAATTATGAACTTTATTACTTTATCGAGCAGCGAATATTTTCCGAGTACCAGCACCAACAATGCTATTATCAGCACAATAGCACTCAATGCCGTAATACTTATGGTAATATTAAAAACATATGCGATTAATCCTACTGTAACAACTGTAATGGCAGCCTGAAAAATGCACATCGATGAAAATGTAACAATGGCATAAAGGACCACAGCCCAACTGCCAACTTTATTGTAACCATCAACAAGGTTGTTTCCAGTTGCAACTGCATACCTTGGTCCAAATTCAAAAAATGGATACTTAAGTATATTGGCAATAATTAATATCCACACCAAATCGAAATTAAACATCGCTCCCGCCCGTGTTGATTGTACCAAGTGTGATACACCAACAGCTGCTCCGGCATAAAGTAGTCCCGGACCAAGTATTTTTAGAAGGTTTTTTAATTTCATTGTTGCTGTTTAAGAGATTACACAAAGTTATAATTTTAAGTAACTTTGCAATTGTCCGTTATAGTTAATATGATATTGACTAATAATTAATAATAGTATTGAACTTAAATCTAATAAATTTAGTAGGTCATTTAATGACTACACTTTGACCAGAATTAATTAATTACTAATGACAAAATATCCAATGACCAATTAACCAGTGCAAATGACCCCCTTCAACAATCCGCAATTAAAACTAGCTTATGGGTTTGTTCAGTTTACCGGAAAGAATATTTTTCTTACGGGAAAAGCTGGAACAGGCAAGACTACGTTTTTGCATAATTTAAAAAAGGTTGGCAATAAGCGTATGATAGTGGTTGCTCCAACAGGAGTAGCTGCAATTAATGCCGGAGGGGTTACAATTCACTCATTTTTTCAGCTACCATTTGGGCCACAAATTCCAGGTAATAGTTCTATGGATTACCGGCAAACTGATCAATCAAAAATTAGGAGGTTTAGCAAAGAGAAAATCAATATTATCAGAAGTATTGATTTGTTGGTAATTGATGAAATAAGTATGGTAAGAGCCGATTTACTTGATGGTATTGATAGTACACTTCGTAGATTCCGCGATAGAAACCTTCCTTTTGGCGGGGTTCAGTTATTGTTAATTGGCGACCTTCAACAACTGGCACCTGTTGTTAAGGAAAATGAATGGAACTTATTAAGAAGCTACTATGAAACTGCATTTTTCTTTAGTAGCAAAGCATTGCAGGAAACTAAATATGTGAGTATCGAGCTAAGACATGTATATCGGCAAAGCGATGAGGAATTTATCAAACTACTTAATCGTGTAAGGGATAATCTTATTGATAATGAAACCATTGATGCATTAAACGCAAGGTATAACCCTGATTTTGATTCATCTGATACAGGCCATATAATTCTTACAACACACAATGCAAAAGCAAGGGAAATAAATGAATCCCGACTGATAGGGCTTGATGCTAAACCCCATCATTATCAGGCTAGTACTACCGGAAACTTTCCTGAGTTTGCTTACCCAACTGATTATAAGCTTACCCTTAAAAATGGGTCACAGGTGATGTTTATAAAAAATGATCCAAATCCTGAAAAAAGATATTTTAATGGAAAGATAGGAACAATAACAGAAATCAGTAGTAACTCAATTACTGTTGAGTGTGTTGGTGATGAAGAACCAATATCGGTTGAAAAATTATTTTGGGAAAAGGTGAAGTATACCCTTGATGATGAGAGCAAAGAGATTAACGAGTCCATTGAAGGAACCTTTGTGCAGTATCCTCTTAAATTAGCATGGGCAATTACCATTCATAAAAGCCAGGGATTAACCTTTGAAAATGCAATTATTGATGCACAATCTGCATTTGCTCACGGACAGGTTTATGTAGCACTAAGCAGATGCAAAACACTAGAAGGCTTGGTTTTGAGTTCCAAAATTCTTCCTAAAAGCGTGGTAAACGACACTACTGTAAACAGTTTTACAAAAGATGTTGAAGAGAATCAACCGGGTGAAGTGGAACTTAATGTGTCGAAAAAACAATTTCAAAAAGATCTTCTTCTAAACCTGTTTGATTTTGTCTCACTTCAAAGATTAGTTAATTATTCGATTAAACTATTTCAGGAGCATTTCACAAGTGTAATAAATAACCCCATTAGTGAATTTACAAATGCAAGCAATATAATTTCAAATGAAATTGTTTTGATCTCAAATAAATTCAGAGGTCAATTGGAGACGATGAGTGCCGAAAACGGCAATATTGAAGAAAACCTCCAATTACAGGAAAGAATAAAAAAAGCCTCACCCTATTTCATTAATAAACTTAAGAGTGCCCTTGAAACAACGTTAAACGAATTTATTCTGGAAACGGACAATAAAGTTACGCGAAAATACATCAGTAATGTATTTGGTAATATCAATCACGAATATGCATATAAATTAGGCTGCTTAACTGCTTGTATTAACGGCTTTAATACAGAAGAATATCTAAAAGCAAAAGCTCATGCTTCCATAAGTGAAGTCTCTTCTCCATCCAAACGAAAAACACCAAAAATGGAAGCCACAGGAGATGAGCAACCTGAACTTTATAGAATATTAAAAGCATGGCGTGATGCAAAAGCCGATGAACTCGACTGGCAGGTTTATCGTGTAATACAACTCAAAACCATGCGCGAAATTTGTAAACGCCTACCCACAAACCCTGTGGCTTTAAGCCTGATTGCTGGTATGGGTAAGGTAAAAATGGAACTATTTAGCGATGAATTACTGGAAATTATAATTGATTATTGTGGTGAGTATAAGAAAACTTCCCATGTGGATGAGGATGAAAAAGCACCAACAAAAAAGCCAAAAGAAGACACTAAAGAAGTAACATTAAAGCTGTGGAAAGAAGGTAAAAGCATTGAAGAAATTGCAAGCGAAAGGGGATTTGTAGTTTCAACAATCGAAAAGCATTTAACTCATTTTGTAAGAAATGGACAATTGCCCGTATCAGAGTTAATTGAGCAGGAAAAACTGGATCAAATCTCTGACTATATGTTAAACCATCCTTCGAGTACAACAACCGAAATCAAAGAAGGGCTGAATAATTTATATACATATTCTGAGTTGCGATTTGTTTTGAATCATTTGATTTTTACCGGGGAGATTAATACAATGATCAACAACAAAACTTGATTATATTAGAAAAAGCAATCCAAGGGTTTATTTCTGTCATTTGCCGACAAAATTCCCCTGTTCACCGAATTTCACATACTATTTACAATTATTGAATTATTTTCGCCAATCGGTTAGTCCAAAAATGAATGATTGTTTCCATAATTAATTATTAGTCAAAATGAATATTCGTAAAGCCATTATTTCTATAGCAGTCGTTGCTGTAGTAATATTTTTAGCGATGATGCTAAGTCAGTATTTCGTTGATAATAAAGTTATTACCGAATCCAGGGAAAAAGAAGACGCAATACTTTTTGTTAAAGCTTTGCCTGTTACTTATGCGGTAAACTCATCCGGAATATCAGCAACCGGCAGGTTATCGTCGCAACAGGAAGTTGGCCTAAGTGCTGAAGTATCGGGTCAGATTCTTCAGGGCAATGTTAATTTAAAACAGGGAAAATCATTTAAGGAAGGCGACCTGTTAGTTCGGATTTTTGACGAAGAAGCAAAAAACAATCTGAAAGCAAGCAAGAGCCGTTTTTTAAATGGGATTGCCGGAATACTTCCTGATATGAAGATTGATTTCCCACTCAGTTATCAAAAATGGCTGAAGTTTTTTAACGATATTAATATTGACAAAACTTTACCAGAACTTCCAATTATTGATAGTGATAAAGAGAAAGTATTTTTAGCCAGCCGTAATATCCTTAACGATTATTACACAATTCTGGGA
>JABMPH010000102.1 GCA_013203805.1 Bacteroidota bacterium
ATTATGATAATGATGCTTACTGTTCGGGAGATGCAGAGTATCTTTATAATATTGTTAGACATTTTAAACCTAATAGAATTATTGAAATTGGAAGTGGAAACTCTACATTAATGGTTAGAAATGCTATAACTGCAAATAAGCTTGATAATTCTAATTACAAATGTAATCATATTTGCATAGAGCCTTTCGAGTCGCCATGGCTTGAAAAAATAGAAGTTGAATTAATAAGAGAAAAAGTAGAAAATATTGATAAATCATTTTTCCAAAAACTGGAATCGAAAGATATTTTATTTATAGATTCTTCACACATAATTAGGCCACAGGGAGATGTGCTTTTTGAATATTTAGAATTACTACCTACATTGAAATCAGGTGTTTTAGTTCATGTACATGATATTTTTACGCCAAAGGATTATTTAAATGATTGGGTCTATGATCATCATCATTTATGGAATGAACAATATTTATTAGAAGCATTTTTAACTTTTAATTCCGAATTTAAAATTATTGGAGCATTGAACTATCTGTCACACAATTATCGAAATGAATTTGCAGATAAATGTCCCATTTTTGCACAACAGAAAGGTAGAGAGCCCGGGGCATTTTGGATGATAAAAAAATAACAACCACAGATAGTTTCAAAAAATATTTGATTGTGCACCAGTAGCTATTGGTGAAGCATACAAAATGCTTTACTCAAATCTTTTTGAGTAAAATATTAACTCCATGAAAATAAATAGATACGACTTAATAATACTTTTTACTTTCACTTTATTACTGTTGGGTCCTATTTACAACATAGGAAAAGATGTTTTGGATTTGAGTAAATTTTATATTGCAGGTATCCCGGCAAGTGATATTGCACTCCTAATAATGCTGGTGATTTTCATTTTTAACATAAAGCAGATCACTAATTTTACCAGGCCAAAATTGTTAGGATTAATTGGGTTTGTTATCATCTTTTATTTTATTCAGGGCATAATCATTAATGGAACATCAAATTTTGCAATTTATAACGCAGAAATTAGAACCTGGTTTTGGTTTTATGGGGGCATTGGATTTGCCTATTCTTTACTCAAAACAGGAAAGCCAATTCGGTATCTGAAGATGATAATTATTGTTGCTACCTTTCTTTTAATAGTATCTTCCATAAAAAGTGAAGGTTTTACTGAATACATGAACGGCTGGTCGACTTTGCGAGTTGGGCATCAAAACATTTATATTTTGAGTGGTTGGATAGTTACACCAATAATAATATTACTAAATGTAACATCGCACAAAATTTCAAAAATGGTAATTCCAATTGCGAGTATAGCTTCGTTTTTTATCTTTGTTGGTATTATATCCAATACGCGTTCATCCATGATAATTGCTTTCGTGTTGTTTTTGCTTTTATCAATCTCGTTAAAATTTAATATTAGAGAATCAGTTTTGTTGATTTCAAAAATCCGCAGGAGAGATAAAATAATTCTTGCAATTCTCGCTTCTCTCTTGGTTGTGTATTTTGTGTATTATAATAGTATAGAACGGAAGATTAGGTTATTGTCGATATTCGACATTGAAGTTATTCTAAGCGACAGTCGTTTTTTTGAATTGAAAAGTTTTTTTGGTCACAGCGATATTGCACAACTATTTTTTGGAAGAGGGTTTGGAGGTAGCGTACCGTCTCCTATTTATGAAATGCGCTTAACCAGTACGCTTCATATAGGGATATTAAATTTTTGGATGAAGCTGGGTGTATTCCCTTTTTTAATTATTTCTTATTATTTATTTATAAATATTCCGGCCAGATATTTAAAGAGTTTTAAGTTGATTACTCATAATAGGTCAAATTACTATCATACCGCAAATGTAGTTATTCTTTCAACACTTTTTCCCTGGCTATTTTCACTTCTGTTAAGTGGAGGATATGGTGAGACCAACTTCTTGTTTGCAGGATTTACAGTTTATGCTTATGGCATGGTTAAAAAGCAAGGATTGAAGCAATTAATTAAAAGATAAAATATTTTAATGGACAAACAGCCAAATAAGAAAGTAAGTATTATTACTATTGTTTTGAATGGTAAACAATATATTGAAGAAACAATTCTAAGTGTTGTTAATCAAAAAATAGTCAATCTTGAATATATAATTATTGATGGCGGTTCAACTGATGGAACACTAGAAATTATAGAAAAATATAAATCTTATACACACAAAGTCATTACAGGTAAAGATGGCGGGATTTATCAAGCAATAAATAAAGGCTTAGCACTCTGCACCCATTCCATAGTAGGTATTATTCATTGTGGTGATCATTATACGCCAAATGCTATATCAAGAGTCTTAAAAGTAGTCAATAAATCTGATGCCGATGTGCTATATGGTGATCTTGAAATAAGAGAAGAATATGAAAACAGTTATATTCTCAGAGAAGAAAAATCAAATCATAACCTATTAAAGAACCATATGTCAATATTTCACCCCGCAGCATTTGTTAAGCTATCCGTTTATAGAACTATAGGTGGGTATAATTGCGATTATAAGATTGCATCCGACTATGATTTATTTTTGAACATGTTTATTAATGGTTATAAATTTCAATATGTCCCCTTTTGTTTAGCCTCTTTTCGCCCCGGAGGTATATCAGGGCAAAATTTCTCTCTGCTTCTAAAAGAAACCTATCTGATCAAAAAAAATAGAATTGGTGTAATATCGGCTATATTTTATTTAATCTACACAATTGCAATTCATTTAATTTACTTATCAAGAAAGAAGATAATTATTTCGATAATAGGCAAAACTAATTATTTAAAAATGAAACAAAGAAGGAACAAATAACAAAACGTTATGCCAAAATTAAGAAAAGCAGTTACTAATATGGATAAGATCGTTGATCATTTTGATTCAGTTTATACAAGTATAAAAGATAATAACACTTTTCTTAAAAATATCCGTTACTATTCAGTATTGCGATTAACGCTTAGATTACTTGCAAATGTACTTATACCATTATATTATGCACTAACATATAACTCTATAAATGCCAAAATACATGTGACTAATAAATCTAATAACAGAATTATTGTATCACTTACCACATTCCCTCTAAGAATAAATAAAATCTGGATCGTAATTGAGTCGATAATGAGACAAACGCACAAACCCGATTTGATAATATTATGGTTATCAAAAGATCAATTTGCATCTGTTGAAAATTTGCCCAAAAAGGTTAAAAGACTGCGACAAAAAGGTCTAGAGATTCGATTTTGTGATGGAGATATAAAATCTCATAAAAAATATTTCTATACAATAAAAGAGTATCCTGAAGATTTCTTATTAACAATAGATGATGATATTATTTATCCTACCATATTAATATCACAATTGGTTGAATTAAATGAGATTTATCCTAAAGCAGTTTGTTGCCTCCTTGCTTTAAGTATTCAAACACATGGTGAACAAATACTACCATTTATGAAATGGAAACCAATAAAACAATTTGCAAGTCCTTCGTTTAATACTTTTTTTGGAAGCGGCGGTGGCACGCTTTTTCCACCATCATCTTTGCATCAAGAAGTTTTAAATGATACTGTTTTTAAAAAACTATGTCTTTTCGCTGACGATGTCTGGTTAAACTGTATGTGTCAACTAAATGATACGATGATTGTTAAATCGGCCTATAATTCAGATTGTTTGCCTATATTATATATTAGAAATCAAACACTTGCCTCAATTAATATGGTAAATAATGAGAATGATGTTCAAATACAAGCTTTACGTACTTTTTTTAATGAAGCGTATAAACTAGATAAGAATAAGCTATTTTTGAGAAAAGACCTGGCATAAGGTGGACTAGTATAAAAAAGTGTAATAAAAATACGCTACAGATAATATATGAAAAATTAATTAAGTTATAATATGCTATTAAAATTAAAATTTATTGATTTCATTTTAAGGGTTATTCTTAAAGTATTACCTTTAATAGCATTTCCAAAAGTCAATGTATGGCTTTATCGTAAACTAGGGTTCGATTTACATCACACTGTAAGGATATACTCTTCAGTTCAAATATTTGGGAATATTAATGTTAAAATAGGAGCAGGAACATTTCTAGGTCATGAAACATTAATAACCGGAGGCCAAGCAAGTATAGCAATTGGGGAGAATTGTGACATTTCTGACAGAGTCAACATTATATGCGGCACACATGAAATTGATTCCGAAGGTGTTCGATCTGCAGGAAAAGGCTTAGGAAAAAATATTACTATCGGTAATGGAGTTTGGATCGGATTTGGCTCAATTATATTGCCAGGAATTACTATTGGGGATAAATCGATTGTTGCTGCAGGAACTGTTGTTCATAAGAATGTTCATCCACGAACAATTGTTGGTGGTAATCCAATGAAAATTATTCGAAAACTAGATGATAATGGATAGTGAATTAAAAATATTATATCTGTATTCTGAACTGATTGGTTATCAAATTCCGATATTTGAAGTATATGTAAGAGATTATAATGCAAAAGTACACGTAGTAAGTTGGGATAAAAACAAGTTGAAGCCATACAATCATCCACTTGTAGAAGGTGTATCCTTTTATAAGAGGTCAAAATATTCAAGAAGTGAATTATTAGAATTAACAAAGATAATCAACCCCGACATTGTCTATGTTTCAGGTTGGATGGATAAAGACTATTTATTTTGCACAAAATATTTTGTCAAGATTGGTGTCCCTGTTGTTGCTGGGTTTGACGATATTTGGTTTGGAAAACTAAGACAACGGATGGGGGCTTTAATATTTCCTATATTTTATAAAAAATGCTTTTCTAACGCATGGGTAGCAGGTCCTTATCAGTATGAATATGCAAAAAAAATAGGGTTTAACGATTCAGAAATAATTTATGATCTTCTCACAGCAAACACAGATGTATTTGATCTTGAAAAATTATCTGGTATTGATGGTAAAACGGTTTGTTATAATTCATTCTTATATGTGGGGAACTTTAGGCATAGAAAAGGAACTGATATACTCATTCAGGCATTTATAGAGTACAAAAAAAAATATGAAGGGTCGTGGAAACTCATCTGTGTGGGCAATGGTGAAATGGAGGATTTACTGGTCAATCAAAGCGGCGTGGAGGTATACCCTTTTTCCGATGAGAAAAACTTAATACAAATTGCAAGAAGTGCAGGGGCTTTTATCCTGCCGAGCAGACATGATCAATGGGGTGTTGTTGTGCACGAGTTTGCATCATTAGGTTTGCCGCTTTTATTATCGGACAATGTTGGATCCCGTGCTATTTTTTTAATTGATAATTTTAACGGTTTTCTATTTCAGAAAAATTCTATAGATGACCTTGCATGCAAAATGCATGAAATATCAAAAAGAAGTACAACAGAACTCCGTATTATGGGAAATAATAGTTACCTCCTCTCGAAGAGAGTCAGTATAGCTTCCTCCACTGCGAACTTTATGTCGCTCATCGACCAAAAATAGATGGCAAATATTTTAATAAATGCACTGAAATCCAGAACTGGTGGTGGGAAGAATATTCTGGATAATTTTATCGCTATTTTAAACAAAAATGAAACAAAGCATGCTTGGTTCGTTTTCACGCCTGACTCTCGCTATTATAAAAAGTATGAGACTGAAAATGTTTTCATCATGGATGTTCGAATCATATATAAATATAATGTATTATTCCCCTGGCTATACTTCTTTGAGTTCCCTTATTATATAAAAAAATTAAAAATAGATGCCATTATAAATTTTGGTGATGTCATCATACCAGGGTTTTATAATCAAGTCTATTATTTTGATTGGGCATACGCTGTCTATCCAGATGCGTATATATGGAAAAACATGTCATTTACGGATTACCTCATGCGGAAAGCAAAGGTTTTATTAATCCAGAAGGACCTCCATCAGATAAGAGTTGTGATCGCGCAGACTGATAATATTTCTGATCGCTTAATAAAACGATATGGACTGAAGGATGTGTTAATAGTCCCCACACCAGTTAGTATTAGCAATGCTGCAACAAATAACCGTACAAATTTCATGCTACCAAAGGCTACAAGGAAATTCTTATATCCGGCAAGCTTTTCATCACACAAAAACTTTGATGTAATTATTTCTCTAGGCAAAATTATTGTAAACAGAGCATTACCTTTTACATTGGTTTTGACTATAAATATTAATAGTCAAACTAAAGACTTTTTTCGAGAGATAGACCAATACGATCTGGACTGCATTATTTCTGTTGGTGAGCTTGATAGTGGTATGATGCCATCGCTATACGAGCAGTGTGATGCCTTATTATTACCATCATTACTTGAGTCATATGGGTTACCCTATGTAGAAGCGATGACATACGGTTTACCAATCGTAACTTCCGATTTGGATTTTGCTCATGCTATTTGTGGAGATATTGCATACTATTTCAACCCATTTGAGGCAAATTCTATCTTGAATGCGATGGAGCTTGTTTTTAAAGATGAAGATGTAACCCAAAACCGGATTAAGGCAGCAAAAGAAAAAATAGCTTCAATGCCTGACTGGCAAGAAGTGTTTAATATATTTCAAAAACAGATAGATCGGATGTTAGAATAGAGAATATGTCAGATAGAGAATATCAAATATGCAAAAAATGTGTGATGGATACCTCCGATTCGCGTATCACCTTTGATGAAAATGGGGTGTGCGATCATTGCAATGATTTCCATACCAATGTTAAGCCCCAATGGCATACTGATGAACGCAGCCACCAGGAAATGGTAGCTCTCGTTAAAAGAATAAAAGTGTCAGGCAAGAAGAATGATTTTGATTGTCTGTTAGGTTTAAGTGGGGGCGTCGACAGCTCCTACATGCTGCATCTTGCAGTTAAAGAATTCGGCTTGCGTCCCTTAGTATTTCATGTGGATGGTGGATGGAACTCCGAACTGGCTGTAAACAATATCCAGGTGATGATTGATAAACTAGGGCTTGATTTGTACACCGAAGTTATAAATTGGGAAGAAATGAAGGACTTTCAATTAACTTTCTTTAAATCAGGAGTGCCTCATATCGATATAGCTCAGGACCATGCTTTCATAGCTGCGCTGTATAAATTTGCCAATAAGCACAATATAAAATATATCTTAAATGGTGGTAATGTTTCAACTGAATGTGTTCGTAACCCCATGGAATGGCTCTACTATGGTACCGATATGGTTCATATACACGACCTAATTAAGCGTTTTGGTACTGTTAAATTAGAGACCTACCCTTTTAGCTCAGTATTACGTCATAAATTCTATTTGCGATATATACGGGGAGTCAAAGTCGTAAAAATGCTAAACTATCGCCCTTATATTAAAGAAGAAGCGTTAAGTTTATTGGAAAAGGAATATGGGTGGAAACCTTATCCTCAAAAACACTTTGAATCCAGATTTACCAAGTTCTATGAAGGCTACTGGCTACCTGAACGGTTTGGAATTGATACGCGACGGGTTCAATATTCAAGTTTAATATTAACAGGCCAAATGTCCAGGGAAGATGCGCTTGAAAAACTTAAAAAACCTGCATACAACCCAGAAACAATAGGCGACGAATTTAATTATATTGCAACAAAACTTGGCGTTAGTTCTGAAGAATTAAGAAGTTATTTCACCATGCCTAAAAAATTCTATTGGGACTATAAAAATCAAGAGTCCCTTTTTAATCTGGGAGCAAAAGTGTTAAAAGCTCTTGGTGTAGAACGATCCATTAAACGATGATAACTATAATTGATTATGGTTTAGGCAATATACGTGCCTTTGCCAATGTTTATGAACGATTAAACATTCAGACCAAAATTGCTCATTCAGCTACTGATCTTTGCGATGCAACTAAAATTATCCTACCTGGAGTAGGTTCTTTTGATCATGCAATGACTTTGCTAAACAATTCAGGTATGCGTGATGAACTTGATAGACAGGTACTGGTAAATAAAGTCCCGGTGATTGGTATTTGTCTGGGGATGCAAATTATGGGCAAATCCAGTGAGGAAGGAAAATCACCGGGCTTGGGTTGGATCAATGGTCAAGTGAAATTATTTGATCCTGAAACCATACCCTTCGTAACTCGGACACCTCATATGGGGTGGAACTTGATTAATCCTCTTAAGGACAGCAAAATACTTGCAGGTTTACCCGTTCATTCCAGATTCTATTTTCTTCATTCTTACTATTTTGCTTGTGAGAATGATGATACCATATTGACAACAACAGAATATGGTATCACATTCGCAAGCTCTATAAATCGAGAAAACATTTATGGTATTCAATGTCATCCTGAGAAAAGTCATTCCAACGGAGTTCAATTATTAGAAAATTTTGCTAATTTGTAGATATGTTATATCCTAGGATTATTCCGACATTATTGATACACAAGAAAGGGCTTGTGAAAACTGTAAAATTTAAGGATGCCAAGTACGTTGGCGATCCTATCAATGCAGTAAAGATATTTAACGAAAAAGAGGTTGATGAAATAGTTGTCGTTGATATTGATGCATCCATAAATGGAAATGAACCTGATTATAAATTGATTGAAAACCTTGCTTTTGAATGTAGGATGCCCCTTTGCTATGGAGGAGGTGTCAAAACTGTGGAGCAAGCTGAACGTATCTTAAACCTTGGGGTTGAAAAAGTTGCTGTAAGTTCCGTAGCGATTGAAAACCCTCCAACTATTTCCGCGCTAGCTCAGCGAGTAGGTAATCAAAGTGTTGTGGTAGTGCTTGATGTAAAGAAGAGAATGTTTGGGAATAGGTATGATATTTTCACACATAATGGCAAAATAAATACAAAATTAAATCCAATCGAGTATGCTGTTGAGGTAGAGAAAAAAGGTGCCGGAGAAATTGTAATCAACTCAATAGATAATGATGGAATGATGAATGGGTATGATCTGAATATTATTGAAAGCATCCGTGAGGTCATAAATATTCCACTAACGGTTCTAGGAGGAGCTGGATCGTTAGAGAATATTGGAGAATTGATAAAGAAGTATGGTATTATAGGGGCAGCTGCTGGAAGCTTGTTTGTTTTTAAGGGCAAATACCGCGCTGTGTTAATCAATTATCCAACTTCTATTGAGAAAGATACACTTATTAATTCGTATTTCCTTAAAAACTGCTAATAGAAAATCGTAATGTCCACGGTTCAACCCGCGACGCTCGCTGAGGTTAAAAAAAATATACAATGAAACAAATTCTCCAATCATTTAAAACCGGCGAAACCATACTAGAAGATGTCCCGGCTCCAATTGTAAAGCCGGGCACCTTGCTGATAAAAACCACCCGCAGCCTGGTGTCGTTAGGAACTGAGCGCATGCTGGTTGAATTTGGGAAAGCAAGTCTGCTGTCCAAGGCCAAACAACAGCCCGATAGGGTAAAACAGGTTCTCGATAAAATGGTAAGCGATGGAGTGCTACCCACTCTGGAAGCTGTGTTTAACAAATTGGGCGAGCCACTTCCTCTTGGCTATTGTAATGTAGGCGAAGTTCTTGAGGTGGGGGAGGAAGTAAGCAATTTCCGCAAAGGTGACAGAGTGGCATCCAATGGACAGCATGCTGAATTTGTGTGTGTTCCCAAGAACCTGGCGGCCAAAATACCAGAAAATGTTAGCGATGAGGAAGCGGCGTTTACAGTAATAGGAAGCATCGGTTTACAGGGCATTCGTCTGTGTAATCCTACCTTTGGAGAAACCATTGTGGTCACCGGTCTCGGTCTCATTGGTCTGCTAACTGCTCAAATGCTGCTGGCTAATGGATGCCGGGTAATCGGCATTGATCTTGACCAAGCTAAACTGGATTTGGCAAAAAAATGGGGTATCCACACTCTTAATCCGGGCAAAGGTGACGACCCCGTGAAAACTGTGATGCAGTTGACTAATGATATTGGCGCCGACGCTGTGATCATCTCCGCATCTACAAAAAGCAATGATGTTATTGCTCAGTCAGCTCAAATGAGCCGCAAACGTGGACGGATTATCTTGATAGGCGTCATTGGATTAGATATTAATCGTGCTGATTTTTATGAAAAGGAACTCACATTTCAGGTTTCATCAGCATACGGTCCCGGGCGCTATGACGATAATTACGAACAAAAAGGCCAAGACTACCCAATTAGCTTTGTGCGCTGGACTGAAAAACGAAATTTTGAAGCCATTTTGCAGGCCATCTCTTCCGGGCAACTCAAGGTGAAACCCTTGATAACAGAGATTCTTGATTTAAAAAATTACAAACAAATATATAGTAATATGCGTAATGCCAGCTCCATAGCCTCACTATTGAGATATAACGATGAGAAAACTTCTTACAACAATACAGTAAAAATATCAAAAAATGTAAATACAGGTAAGAGGGATGGAATAGCGATTATTGGGGCTGGTAATTTTACCAAAATGACCCTGATTCCCGTCTTAAAGCATTGCACGGCTCATATTTCACATATTGTCAGTTCAGGTGGGGTCTCAGGAACAGCTTTGGCTAAAAAGTACGAAATTCCTTATAGCTCAACAGATTATAAGGCAGTATTAAAAGACGAAAATGTTAACACTGTCCTCGTTACCACTCGGCATAATTTACATGCACCCATGGTGATTGAAGCCCTTGAAGCCGGTAAAAATGTTTTCGTGGAAAAACCACTGGCAATAAATGACAAAGAACTCGGAGCCATTAAGCGGGCATATGAGAAGTGCTCAAACACGCTTACTGTTGGTTTTAACCGCAGATTTGCCCCTCTTGCGGTGAAGATGAAATCATTGCTAGGTGGAAGCGGTACACCCATCAATGTGATTGCCACAATGAATGCTGGGATGATTCCATCAAACGTGTGGGTTCACGATCTAAAAGTTGGTGGCGGGCGTCTAGTTGGTGAAGCATGCCATTTTATTGATTTGATCACGTTCCTTACGGGTAGCCGGGTAGTTTCTGTGTGTATGAATGCTTTGGGAACCAATGCACAGGAAAATACAGATAATGCAACGATACTTCTTAAATATGAAAACGGTTCTAATGGAGTAATCAACTATTTCTCAAATGGAAGCAAATCGTATGATAAAGAGCGAGTAGAAGTTTATTCACAGGAACGGACACTTATACTTGAGAACTGGCATAAACTAAAAGGGTTCGGGTTTAAGGGCTATTCAAAAATGTCGTCCAAAATGGACAAAGGGCACAAGGCACAGTTAAAATTACTCACACAACAGGTGAATAACGGAGGTCCGGCACTCATCCCTTTCGAAGACTTGGAAAATACTACAAAAGCCAGTTTTGCAATTATCCAAAGCATGAAAGAAAAAAGATGGGTTGAAGTATCCTGACCACATGCTACTAGTTGGAAATGCCCCCCATTTTTTATAAATCAGTACTCATCGTGAGAACAATTCTAAAATTGGGATTGTTGAACACCATATATATGTTGTGGTACCGATTTTCACTGTATGTTGGTATCCGTAAAATCTTATTTCCGGTAAAACCATTCAAGCCTACCACAGATTATTTCTTACCCACAACCTTGACCACCAAAGAAGAAA
>JABMPH010000103.1 GCA_013203805.1 Bacteroidota bacterium
ATGTTGCATAGCTTTATCTCTATATCTGTTGTTGGTGCCAGATAAGAATCCTCATTTGTAAATTCCGGATCAGGTAGAACTTTCCTGTCTAATTTACCATTTATAGTTAACGGGAAATTATCCATTTTTACTAAAGCACCCGGTATCATATAATCCGGCAATTGTTCTGATAACTGATTTATAACATTTTCTTCTGCTAGTTCTGAATCAGATACAAAATATCCAACCAGATATTTATTCCCATTTTTTTCTTTAGCCAACACACAAGCCTGATTGATATTTTCAATAGAAGTTAAGGCATTCTCTATCTCACCTAACTCTATTCTGTAACCTCTGATTTTTACCTGGAAGTCATTTCTACCAATGAATTCCAGGTTACCATCCGGCAGCCATCTGACCAGGTCACCTGTTTTGTATATTTTTGTGTAACCTTTTGCTATATCTTCTGTAGTTGCAAACGGGTTGGATATGAATTTTTGTGCTGTCAGTTCAGGTATGTTCAGGTAGCCCCCGGCCAGACCTGCGCCACCTATGTGGAGTTCACCTGTTACACTTTCCGGAACCGGACAAAGGTTTTTATCCAGCACATATAAAAATCTATTGTTAATACCCTTGCCTATTGGAACTGAACTGCTTTTAATAATATCAGCAATAAGGTATGTTGTAGCAAATGTAGTGCTTTCTGTAGGGCCATATCCATTTAATATATTTTGAGGTTTATCTTCAGTCGCTATCAGCGAATTAATAATATCGACATCTAACGCTTCTCCACCAATTAAAAGGTATTTTATATTTTTAAATACTGATTGATTGTTACTAAATATAGTATTAAACAACGTTTTAGTAAGCCATATAATATTTATACTGTTTTTATCTAAAAAGCTTATGAAATTATTTGCTGTTGCAACTAACTCCTTAGTATCAGCCGGTATCACTAATTTTGCCCCGTAGCATAATGACATCCAAATCTCAAAGACCGATGCATCAAATACAGGAGAAGATAAAAAAGCAAATGAATCTTTGTCAGTAACTTTAATAAAATCATTAATCACCAGACTAATAATATTGCCATGAGAGTTCATTACACCTTTAGGCTTACCGGTAGTCCCGGATGTATACATAACATAAGCCAAATCTGTTGGTTTATTCTGAATCGGCAGGGGGGTGGATTCCCGGTCTTGATAGCAGTTTGAATCCAACTCTATTAAGTTAATGATTGTTATTCCTTGCAATCTTTCAACAAAACGAGATCGGGTTAATACAAGTGCCGTCACAGTATCATCTAAAATATAACTTATTCTTTCCGCCGGGTATTCAGGATCAATAGGTACATAAGCACCACCTGCTTTCATTATTCCTAAAATACCTATTATCATTTCCAGGCATCTGTCTAAACATATAGCAATCAATGTATCCGGTTTAATGGTTGTTTGTGATTGTAAGTATCTCGCTAATTGGTTTGCTTTTGCATTTAACTCAGCATAAGTTAATTGCCTGTCCTGAGCAGCTCCTGTCGAAGGAAAGACTACGGCTATGTTATCAGGTGTTTTTAAAACCTGCTCTTCAAACAGTTGGTAGATAGTTTTCACTTCAGGATACCAGGTTGCCGGGCCTGTCGAAGCACCGGTTTTGTTCCAATCTATTATTATTTGCTGGTATTCGGTTTCGGTGAGTAATGAAAATTCTGATAGCTTAGTTCCCGGTTTCTCAATTGCTTCTAATAACAAATTTTGATAATGTCGGCTTATTTGTTTTATTAATGCTTCGCTAAACAGTTGTGATTGATATCTTATTCTGAAATTGAAATTACTATTAGACTCTTCATATTCCAGTAATAACTCTGCTCCTGCTATATCAATATTGTATCTCTTATTATTGTCTGCCCGGCAGTTATTGAAGTTAAACAAAGTGTCTTTTAAGTTTGTTTGAGCCATACCGACATTTAAAGATTTAATCTCTGAACCTGAAACAATTTTATCAATTGGTAGATGGCTATATCGACACTCAAGATTAATCTTATATGATTTAATATGCAGATTTGATTGCTCTATCAAGGTTTCAAGTGTAATATCATTGGATAGCCTTACGGGTAAAATTGCTGTATTAATTTGACTTCCATAAATAAAATCGGAAGCTTCACGTATTCCTATAGGATAAGCAATATGTGCAGAATCATTATTAGTGTACTTTGCAATCAA
>JABMPH010000104.1 GCA_013203805.1 Bacteroidota bacterium
AAATAAGCTCCCCCCATTTAAAAAGGAAGTGCTAGCATTAAAAATTCTTTTGCTGCATTCCTTGCCTTTTATATTAATTTTGCTCTCCTTTCCTTCTTCAGTTCTTATTATATCCCTGGTAATTTTTAAATCTAGTCTATTTGCAAAATAACCTGTCGCCTGTGATAATAAGTTCATTATTAACGAACAAGCAAATAATAACCAGGTAATTTTGAGTAAAATTGTGTTTACTTTACTATAATCACCTATTATGTCTTTTACAAATCCAATTGATAAAACTAAGCCGCCAGTTGAAAGTGATATAATTAATATATCAAATCTTTCAATTGAGTAATCAACTGCTTTTTGGGTTGTCTCAACATATGTTTGTAATCGCTTTATATATTTCTTATCAATTATTTTCTTTTTCATGAGAGCTTTATTTTTAAGAAAATGCTTACAATTTTAAGTCCAAGAAAATAACTAGTAAAAGTGAATCTTAGATAAGTATGCCTGAATAAGCATCTTTTTATTTCAATCTAAGATACCAATTATTTATGATATTCCCTTGAATTGCACAAATACCATAAGTAAATCCAGCCTTAGGAAAGAAAAGATTATACTTAATAAATAACTTGACTGAAACTGCCTAATAATCAGGCGTATAACCTTGATTTTAAAAAACCGTCCACAATTCCGTCAATACAAAAAAATAAACCCCCGTAGAACGTTGATTCTACGGGGTTTTTAAAATTTAGTGGGTGGTGCCAGCTGGAATTAACCTATTTTATAATCACATTCTCAATATCAGCATTATTAACCCGCTTCAGAATTCGCGAAACCGAGCTCTCCGAAATCTTCAATCTAACTGCAATCTCTCGCTGACTAACTCCTCTCTGTTTCATCTCAAAAATCTGGTCGGATAAATATTCAGGATTGTCAAGGTAAACTGTTGAAATGATCAATATACCTGTATACAGTGCAAAGTAAATTGCACCTAAATAGAGAGGGATCTTTGTAAAATAGTACAACAGCACTCCAATTGAATCCAGAAAAGCGAAAATAAATATTAGCGTCTTGCGATTAGAACTGCTGACAACAAAAAATGTTGCAAGTGAGTATGCCAGTGCAAACACCATTGCTAATATAGTTGGTTCATTGAAGCTAATAAAGGTGAAAGCTGGCTTTATATCTAACTCAGGATTGAGGTAGTACAACAATTTGCAATGCACTGAAAAAATATGAATCGTCAATGCAATTATCAGTAGATTAATAGGTTTACTCTTCATGATTGTAATTTTTGCTATGAATAATTAAAATATTTTATATTATTGTACATCTCCCTAACAGTACTTGTCCTGAAAGTATTTCACACTGAAAGAGTAAGAAGCACAGTTGTAGTTTATTTCGGATATACAATTTCTCATACATGCGACTAATTATTTTATGACAATCAATTTAAAATGCAAAGGTGCCACGTGATGTCCAAAATTTCTCGCCTATTCCTATACCGTGTATTAATCAAATTCATCCCTTAATTCATAATACCAGTATGCATAGTAACCAGCAGCAATAACCGCTGCAACCATGCATACGGTTAGAACTACATTTATGGTTGTTACGCGTTTGATCTTGTCAGGAATCAAATCCGGTTCTATGCCCGGATCAAAAGCTATGAAATCCTCCATTGCTATAAAATATTTTTATTTGTAAAGATTTATTTATCACAAAACCATAATCATAGATTACAAAGAGCTTCTCTCCAGTTGTTTTGCTGTTAAGAGTCCCATTATAAAATAGCGAGTTGAATCCTAATAATGTCAAAGGTTTTTGAGTGACAGGCACTTCGCCTTTCGACAATTCATAAAATTTCATCAGAACAGAGTGATTTCTGTGAAGCTGATTATCCACATGTCGAAATACTCCATTCTTTTCTTTGTTCTGTCTGTTACTGAAGGCATTTTTATGCTCAATACTACAAAACTTCTTGTCGGACCTTCCGACAAGAACTTCACTGCAATACAGGCAGCGGCTTTTTTCATGAATTAGATTTTCCATGATCAATAAAATTTTTAATTGTTTCTAATTTATAGTACCATCGACCAGCTGCTTTTTTGCCAGCTAGTTTTCCGGTTTTTCGCATATTCCAAAACCATGTTTTGCGACGTTGTAACAATTCCATGGCTTTTTCTTCAGGGATATAATCCCCAAGAGTTTCCGTTTTACCACTGCTCCCAAGTTCGTCGCGCATTGCGCGCAGATCTTGAATGGCATCAACAAGCTCATCCAATGTCTCCTTGGGGATAAGGTAAAAGGTTGTATGTTGATCTAAACCGTTCATTGCTGTTATTCTTTTTTTTTATACCAGCTTTAAAGACAAAAAAATTTACCTATTGATAGTTACCTCTTTGATGAACAAATCAAATTCTTTACCATATTCAATCAGTAAATCAGTGTTACCTATATCTTTATACGTAAAAATGTTTTTCAATACGAACATGTGATCCCCAGAGATCCAATCAAATACTGTAGGGAACACAATCCCAAAACTTACTTTCTCTGGAAATGTCTTTATATATTCTTCCCAAAATATTAATGCTGTACGACACTTTAAAAACTCTCTGTCCTCAATAAGTTCGGGCATTAAAACTTCTATTATTTCAATAAGTAAAGCGACTTTCCCTTGCTCATATTTATAATTAAAAATTCCTTGATACTTGGAACCTCTTGATCTGATAATATGCTCAATATTACCGAGTAATGACCTTTCGGCTTCTTCTACAATAGATCTCCGGTAATGATTATACTTATTACTAAAACCGGCCACATCGAATTTCATCCCCTTTGCCTTAATCTCATAATCCAGAATTGCAGAAAGCAACTCAAGTTCAATTTCCATTTTGCCCCTATCTTTCGGGTTTATATCATCAAGATCTGCATAATAAGTTGTTATCATACTCTTGAACATGTAATTCTTTCGCCTATATATGACTTGGATATAGACAGGATATAATAATGTCAGTCCATCGTCTAACTCAATAGGTTTCAGATTTTTATTCAGGATATGTTTTCTTGAGTACATAAAAATTAACTTGAAATGATAGCGCTGGTATAATTTTTTATCATACAAAC
>JABMPH010000105.1 GCA_013203805.1 Bacteroidota bacterium
AAGGCTATATAAATAAGGCTACCATAATCCATAATAGCTCCAGCCTGACTACCAAGTTCTTCTCTTCCACCATAAGTTGTTTCACCAATGGCCACCTGATTTTCGTTCATATTACCAACCACATTATAGGTTTTCAAAGCTTGCTTAATCTTGCCAAGATATTTACCGGTATCCCACTCATAAACATCAAGCATGGTTCCAATGGGGTAGGTAGCAGCAGGCCAGTGATACAACTCGCCATAAAGTATATGTGAGTCGGCGGCATACGAAATCATTGTCGACCCATCAGTAGACGCACCCTTGGTAATAAGGTAGTTAGTACATGCTATTGTACTACTAGTTATTAATAACGTTAAGGCTAAAATCAAGCCGGTTATTTTAATTTTCATATTTAAAAGTTTTAGTTATTCATACTAATTTGATTAGAGGGCACAAATTTAATAGAAATGTTGGATAGTTTGTAGGTTATCGATAATGGCTTTTTTTGGGCAGCAAACGCGCTATTCGCTCTAGCTTTTTCATAAACATTGTGTGCAATTGTTGTCGTGCGGGGTCTGGTATATGCAAACCAGCCACCACCACCAAATTGCACATCAATTTTTATTTCAAAAGGCTGCCGCTACTATCACTGCTGCTAAGGATTCGGAATTGTGAATATTACTTGGTTTCAATTTAAGCGTTCACTATTCACAATATCTCCAAAGCATGAATCTTATCCTTTGCCAACTGTTTCGACAAAGCTTCCTTACTTTCAAATTTGTGTTCGTTTCGCATCCAGTCAACAAACGAAATCGTAATTTCTTTACCGTAAATACTTTCATTAAAATCAAAAATATTAACCTCAATAGTTATTCCGGGATCTGAATTATCAATTTTATCAATGGTAGGCCGATAACCAATATTGCTCATACCTTTGTATATTGTTTGGCCAATATGTACCCTACAAGCATAAACTCCAATTGCAGCAATGAGTTTATATTCATCAGCAATTTCAATGTTTGCAGTTGGAAACCCAAGGTTATGACCTATCGACTGTCCCTTAACAACTATTCCTGTTATTGAATATTCGTGACCCAATAAACGGTTGGCGCTTTTAATATCTCCTTGATTAAGTAGGTTTCTTATTTGGGTTGAACTTATTGTTATATCTTCAACATTCTGTTCATCAACTTTTTTAACCTCGAAACCAAGGTTATTTCCCAGGTTATTTAGTAATTCAAAACTACCTTCGCGGTTACTTCCAAATTGATGGTCATAACCAATAATAAGTACTTTTGGTTTAATGTAGTCAACAATAAGATCTTTAATAAAATCCTCGGATGATGTAGCGGCAAAATCTTCTGTAAATTCAATAATAATCAGATTATCAATTCCAGCTTTCTCTATATGCTGGATTTTTTTCTTCTCAGTTTTAATGAATTTCAAGTCGGTATTATCCACCCCAAGTACAATGCGTGGATGAGGGTAAAAAGTGATTACTACTGTTTCTCCACCAATTTTTTCAGCTTCATCCCTCATCTGTTTAAACACAGCCTGGTGACCGAGATGTACACCATCGAAGGTGCCTATGGTAACAATAGCATTAACAACAGGTTTGAAATCTTTTATACAATTATAAATTTTCACTTATTTCGCTTGATGTAACAGAGAAGTTGAATTAAAATAGGGCTCAAAAGTAACTATTTTTACGAATAAGGCAGATTGCCCTAAATCAGATTATTGTTTATCAAATATTGAGCTATTTGAACAGCATTAGTAGCCGCACCTTTTCGCAGATTATCCGAAACGATCCATAAATTTAAGCTGTTGGGTTGCGAAAAGTCACGGCGAATTCGTCCAACAAAA
Source organism: Bacteroidota bacterium (assembly GCA_013203805.1). Lineage (GTDB taxonomy): Bacteria > Bacteroidota > Bacteroidia > Bacteroidales > F082. The sequence continues at coordinate 1,846 of JABMPH010000105.1, forward strand.
ACTTCATCTTTGCCCTGAGCTAATAAAGGCATGGGGTATAGGTTAGCTTCGGGAAAGTCAAAAACAACAACCCCGGGCATATTACCCAGTAATCGTTTAACCTCCTCAATAACAAAGTCTTTTTCAAATTCAATGTTAACTGCTTCCGAATGGCCTGCAACCACCGGAACCCTTACAACTGTTGCTGTTGTTCTGATGTTTGCATCAAGTATTTTGTTTGTTTCAGTTACAAGTTTTATTTCCTCCGAAGTATAGCCATCTTCAACAAAATTACCAGCATGTGGTAGCACATTTAAATCAATTTGATGGGGATATGCCATTTCTCCGGTTTTACCTTGTCTCTCATTCATAAGCTGATCAACAGCTTTTATTCCACTTCCCGATACCGACTGATAGGTTGAAATAACGAGTCGCTTAATACCATACATCCTATGTAGTGGCGATAATGCCATCACCAACTGGATTGTAGAACAATTTGGGTTTGCAATTATATAGTCATCTTTTTTTAAGATTGTTCCATTAATCTCAGGAACTATAAGTGGAATATTCTCATCCATTCTCCATGCTGAGGAGTTGTCGATTACTTTTGTGCCAACCTCAGAAAATTTGGGAGCCCATTCCAAGGAGGTGCTTCCACCTGCCGAAAAAATTGCTATGTCAGGCTTATTGCTTATAGCATCTTCCATTGATATAACGCTGTATTCTTTTCCGAAAAAGGTAATTTTTTTACCCACCGATTTGGATGATGCAACTGGAAACAATTCTGTTACATTAAGTCTCCTCTCTTCCAATATCTTTAGAATTTCACCCCCAACCAATCCGGTGGCACCTACAACCGCAATTTTCATATGATAATAAATTTGTAATTTATTGTAATTACATGTTTTTGATGAATTAAAAACAATTTTGTAAATTTACAAACTATAAGCCTGTTAACCTGCAAAAATACTAAAATGAAGAATATATTCTTACTCATATTTGTTCTCATTACAACGCTACTAAGAGCACAAACTTCCGATGATTTTGAAGATGGCAATTTTACCCAAAACCCTGAATGGACAGGCGATCAGCAGTATTTTCAGGTAAATGCATCACATCAGCTTCAGCTAAACGATGTAGCTGAAAACCAGGTCTATCTTGGAACCTACAACCAAATGATAGTTAATACCGAATGGAGATGCTGGATAAAACTTGCATTCAGCCCATCTTCGAATAATAATGCCAGATATTATCTTGTTAGTGATAATCAGAACTTAATGGAGCCTTTATCAGGATATTTCCTTCAATTTGGGGAATCGGGGAGCGATGATGCAATTGAGTTATTTCGTCAGGATGGTGCCGACCTTGTTTCTGTTTGTCGTGGCGGTGAAGGTGTAATTTCTTCCTCATTCGAAATCAGAGTAAAGGTTACCAGAGATGAAATTGGAAACTGGAAATTATTCGTCGATCAAAGTGGCGGAGAAGATTTTATGCTTGAAGCAGAAGGAATGGATAATACATATTCACAAACTACCAGAATTGGATTTGTGTGTAAGTATACCTCAAGCAACAGCACCAAAATGTATTTTGATGATGTTTATGCAGGGCCATATATTGTTGATAATGATCCGCCTGTTTTGATTTCCATAGCTTCTTCTTCTGATAGCTCAACGATACTTCAATTTAACGAATTATTAAACGAAGGAAGTGTAGCAAATGTTTTGAATTATGAAGTCGACAAAGAAATTGGAAACCCAATAGTTGCTTCACGTGATGAAGAAGACCCTTCTCAAATTAAGTTAACATTTAACACAAAATTTGAGATAGGAACTCAATATTCAATGCAGGTTTCAGGTGTTAAGGATTTGGCTGAAAATATTATGGAAACAACGGAGATGGAATTTAGCTATTATCGTCCTCAACCATTCGATATTGTGATTAATGAAATAATGGCCGATCCAACTCCTCCTGTTACTTTGCCCGAGTATGAATATCTCGAATTGTATAACCAAACCGAATCAAGTATTGATCTGGACGGTTGGAAATTAATTATTGGCACATCCGAAAAAGATTTTGAATCTGTTATAATTGCATCGGGTGGCTACTTAATCCTAGCAAATGAAATTGCCCGGGCTGATTTTATCGCTTATGGAGATTTTTATGGTTTTGGCAGTTTTACGTTAACCAACTCGGGGCAAACAATCGAATTGCTAAGCCGTAATGGAGAAACCATATCGAAAGTTTCATATTCTGATACCTGGTATCATGATCCTGAAAAAGAGGAGGGGGGATGGTCCATTGAGCAAATTAACCCGGCTAATATTTGTTCAGGTGGCGAAAACTGGACTGCTTCAGTTGATGGCAGAGGAGGAACTCCCGGGTCAATAAATTCTGTTGCCAATGACAATATTCTAATGCCTCAACTTAGTTCACTTCAGGTAACGGCAAATAATATTCTCCTTTTGTATTTTAATCAAAGTATGGATGAAGAATCGCTAAGCAATAATAATGCATATTCAATTAACGGAGGAATCGGCGAGCCAACCTATATTTATACATATTTTGATGAACCTAAAAAAGTTGAGTTATATTTTGATAGCCCATTGGCACAGGGATTATCATACCAGCTTACCATAAGGTCCAGCATAATGAACTGTATGCAGTTAAATTTGGTGTCGGATACTATTGTTACTTTTGGGTTACCTGATATTGCTTCTGCAAATGATATTGTAATTAATGAAATCCTATTTAACCCGTGGACAGATGGAGAAGATTATGTGGAGATTTTTAATCGATCCGACAAAATTATTGATTTATCAACCTTAAGAATTGGATCAATAAAAGAAAGTCCTCCAAATCCGCCAGACACATCTATTGTTGGTATTGTGGATCAACAAACCTTGATGTTACCTGATGAATACATTGTGCTAACAATTTCGCCCGATGCGGTAAAAAAACAATATGTAACATCAAATCCTGATGCGTTTTTACTGGTGGATCCATTTCCATCTTACAATAATGATAAGGGTCATGTGATGTTATTATCATACCAAGATGTGTTAATAGATTCATTGACCTATTCTGAGAATATGCAGTTTCCTTTATTAAACTATTACGATGGAGTAGCTTTGGAAAGGATAAATCCTAATGTTAATGTAAGTGATAATACAAATTGGCATTCGGCTGCTGAGAGTGTAGGTTTTGGAACTCCCGGGTATCTTAATTCTCAATTTGTTTCAAATATAGAAACGGAAGATGAAATAGTAATTGATCCTGAAGTATTCTCCCCCGACAATGATGGTTATGAT
>JABMPH010000106.1 GCA_013203805.1 Bacteroidota bacterium
ACAACAGCGCATACGCCATAGCCGCGGTTCAAGCTTCGTGGAAAAATTATAGTAAATTTGAAAATAACTTTAAACTCAAAAATAAGTAATCAGCGGCAACAGCGCATCGCAATACCGTTATGCACTATGCCTGAGCAAGAAAAAAAGAGTATCGAATATATGAGAAATCAGATATAAATTTAATAACCTAAAAAACAAGACATGAAAAAATTAGCTTTATTAGTTCTTTTTATAATAATTATTCAAATAACAGTGATATCTCAATGTCCTAACCATGTTTATTTCACAACTCAAGAACAGGTTGATAATTTTCCAATAGATTATCCCAATTGTACAGAAATGAATGGATATATATACATTGAAGGAAATAACATTGTCAACTTAAATGGGTTGAGTGCTTTAACTTTTATCGGGCAAGAACTTTACATAAGAAACAATTCTGCCTTAACAAGTTTATCCGGTCTGAATAATTTGACTGAAATAGGTGGGTTCTTAGACATTTCTAATAATGATTTGTTAACATCAATGGCAGGACTTGATAAACTGACAAGTGTGGGAGATTTTATAGACTTCTCTGATAACGATGCATTAATAAGCCTTTCTGGATTAGACAGTTTAGTAAGTATTGGAGTAACTTTAAGTATATCTAACAATAACCTTCTAACAAACTTAACTGGTCTTGAAAATTTAGTAAGTGTGGGACTTTTTACTTATATTTCCGAGAATGATGCTTTAATTAATTTAACAGGACTAGCAAGTTTAAATACAGCAGGAGAAGATGCCCTTTACATTGTTGACAATAATGCCTTAACTAGCTTAAATGGATTAGAACATATGACATATATGGAGGGTGGACTTTATATTAGTAATAATGATTCTCTTTCAAATATGACGGGTTTAAACAACCTTGATTCAGTTGGTGGAGAGCTTATTGTACAAAACAATCTTGGATTGGATAGCTTATTCGGCTTAAATAATCTTAACACTATTGCAGGGGACTTACTACTTAGTGGTAATTATTTTATGAGCAGTTTATCAGGAATAGAAAATCTGACATCAATCGGTGGAGACCTTAAAATTAGTAATTGTAATCAGTTAAAAAATTTGATAGGGCTTGATAATTTAAAATCTATCGGTGGAATTCTTAATATAGAAGAAAATAATTTGCTTGAAAACCTGACAGGTATAGACAGCATTGAGGCTGCTTCGATTAGTGACCTAAGTATTATTTACAACCCATTACTATCTTATTGTGAGGTTAAAAGTATATGTGATTACCTTTCCAACCCAAATGGTGATATCACTGTATATGTAAATGCAACAGGTTGTAACAACTCTGTAGAGATTGAAGAAGCATGTACAGTGTCTTTGTATGAGAATACTAGAATAACTGATTTAGTTATATTTCCAAATCCTGTAAATAATATTCTCAATATTAAAAATAAATACAACGAGACACTTAAAGTAAATATTTATAATCAACTTGGACAACAGACTTTAAGTAAAACTGGAATAATAAAAAGAATAGATATTTCACGTCTTCAAAGAGGAATATATGTTATTGAACTGATTTCAAATAACTTGAGACTAAGAGAGAAGTTAATAGTTAAGTAAAAGCACAGTGCATAACAATAGCGCATACGCAATTGCCGTATTAACGACAAACCAGAAAAATTAGTAGTAATTTTGAATATAAAGGATAAATCAAAAATATTAACTTAAACGGCAACTGCGCATCGCAATACCGTTGTGCGTAATTTGGCGTAACGATTTAAGGTTTCGCATAAGAACAGAAACAATGATAGAAGAAATAGACGATTTATGCATCAAACAGGATAGATATGGTTTTACAATCCCATATCTGTATAAAATTGAGAAAAACAATAATCGTGAAAAATCTATAAATGAAATCTTAAAGTTTTTATCGGAACAGACAAAATCATATATAATTACCTACTGCGACGACTTGGAAGAGTTTGTAATTGGATTACATAAAAGAGAATACGCACCATTACATATGTACCAAAGCTATGGGCAATTACACTATGACCAAGATAAAATTATCGGAATGAATTCATTCGAGGATTTAGTTTCATTTATGGAGAATAGATATCAAGCACGGATTGACCAAGAAACTTTCTCGAAAAATCCAGATACAAAAAACTGGGAATAAATAATTAACAACTCAAAATTGAATAAGAAAAGTAACTACCTATATGTCTTCATATTAATTTGTATTGGGGGCTGTTTTGGTTTTCCTACTAAATGGAGCATTGAACTGTGGGAACAGAAAATTGAGGGATCAAATCTGAGTATTTACAAATTTGATGCTTGGGGTGGGCGTGATACACATGTAGCAGGATTGAAAATTAAAGAATCTTCAAAAGGATTTACACAGAAAGATGTTCTTAAAGGAGATGAATTTTCTTCATTGAGAGCGATTCCAAGTAAAGATACAATTAAGGCTATTAATACAATTCGACCTCAGAACGGGGAATCTAATTCAAACCTACCCATTTCAAATATACGTTATGAGATTGAGTGTGTAACAATTGACCAAGAAACTTATAGATACGATGGAACTGTTTCAGGGAATTGCACTTTGAAAAGTTATCATTTCAAGGCATTTGAAGAGAAAAGAGACAGTTTAGTTTTTTACGACAATGATTCTCAGTTTGTAAATGGAAAGGATTTTAAAAGGATTTCTGTCCCCAAAGGGAATGTGTATTTAATGACCTCAAAAGATAATAAATACGTAGCTCGAGTGGTATATGAGGAGTTATTGATTTTTGAGGATTTGATAAAAAGTAAAGGGATTAAAATATGCAGACATACTAAATATTTTGACCCGACTGATAGTACCAAAGTTTCTGATTTTTCAGATTATGGAATCTATAAACCAGTGAAATGAATAAAAAACTACGCACAACAAAAAATATAGTTCATGCCGCAGTTAGCATTACTTAGAAAAAGAATTTATAAATTTGAAAATGCTGAAACCAAAGTAAATTATTGAATAAAGTGCGGCACGCACCATATTCAAAACGTTAGCCAAAATACTGCATCACCTCAAAACTAATTGATAATAAAACTGCAAATATTTATCACAGAACAATTCTTTGTAAAGAAAATGTATTTTTCTTATCATAACTCTTGACTTTGTAAAGTAAATTAGATTATCTTTACATAATGAAAACTGAAAACTTAAAAAAACTGCCTTTAGAGAATGATATTGAGACAAAATCCATTCTTAAGAAATTGACTAAAGCCCATAGAGCATTAGCTGAACTCAAGGGAATTGTTTCAAGTATCCCAAATGAGAATATTCTAATTAACACACTTGGACTCCAAGAGGCAAAAGATAGTTCTGCAATTGAGAATATAATAACAACTCACGATGATATAT
>JABMPH010000011.1 GCA_013203805.1 Bacteroidota bacterium
CCAAGTATACTGACAAACAGCGAGAGAACATCAATCAGAATGAAAAGTGAATATCTTTTTACATTACTAAATTTTTCATGCATACTCATATCCCCGAAGGCTATCTATGAACCGTTCATTTTTGTCGACGTTGTGCCAATTAATATAAACACAATAGGCGCATTATGAATAAAATCAAAATTAAATACAATATGTTAACAACCTGAAGTGATTTGAATCATAATCTATTGGTTTATATGAAATTGTTGCTCTGTGCATGATGCATAGATGTTGATCTGGTATATTCTTGAATCACACCCATGCACTATACTTTTTTCAACCTGGTAGAAACCAATTTAACTGAGACCAAATAAAGGGTGACAACAGAAATAAGTATTGCCACAGCAATGAAAGTGGAATAGTGAGGAACAGACTGTAAGGCCAAAATCAGGGTCATTGATATGATTAACTGTAGTAGCGAATATACCAGCGAAACAGTTAAATAATGCCAATTTAGTTCATTTGAAAGCAACTGGTATAGATGTGAGCGGTGAGCCTGGAAAATATTCTCCCCCTTTAACATTCTGCGCATAATTGTAAAAATCGCATCTATCCCATAAACGCAACCAAAAAGAATATATTCTATTTTCCCCGTTGAAATAATCAGAGTAATTGCCAGATAGCCTATCAAATAGGCTAAAACAATAGCACCCACATCGCCACAAAATGCCACGGCCCGTGACCGGACATTTAAAAACATAAAGACAACCACACTGATACCCAGAAATACTATCAGGGATGAATGGGTAAATGAGAAATCGCGGAATACTATATACAAGGGCAGCAGGATGGAAAGTGCATAGAAAGAGGTAATTCCATTAATGCCGTCCATAAAGTTGAAGGCATTTATCCATCCGAGATAAAGTATTAATACACTAAGAATGATAATGATATTTGAAGAGAATAATCCAATATCCAGAAAAACAAACAAGACTGCGAGGACATGTACAATGAAGCGCAATTTATTGGGCAATGTAAATATATCGTCTAACAGACTGACAAGTCCAATACCTGTGAGTCCAATAAAAATATATAAGTGCTGGCCTATGGATAATAAAGCCCAGAATAACCCAGTGATTAAAAAAATCACCCCAGCACCTCTAACGGTAATATAATCATGTGAACTGCGCTCATTAGGTTGATCGATAATATTATACTTGATAGCAATTGAGTAATACAGGGCTAACGATATAATATTTACAAGAAGAACGGTTAGATAGGTCAAGCCTTAAAGCTCCTAAGCGTATCTGAAAGACCCTCTCTGGCACCAACGGGAAGGTTATCTGCTTTTAGTGCTAATTTTAGTTTAGCATTAGATACAACATAAGTTTCTGTTAGTTTCTGTAATCGTTCACTGTTAAATGGCAAATGGAGCAAGTCCCCTGTCTTCGCGAGTCCATTTATCAACCTTTTAGGGAAATTCCATATTTTCCCTGACCGTCCTAGGGATTGATTTATAAGCGTGGCAATTTCGATCGTTGAAAGAGGCTCATCATCACAAACATTATACACACCGGAGGGGATATCAGCCTCTAGAAATGATTCAACGATGTAGATTAGATTCTGAATAGAAGTGAAGCTTCTCTTATTTTCATATGCCCCCAGAGGATACGGGATTCCTTTTTTTAAAACAGAATATAAAAGATTTAAATTCCCCTTATTTCCAGGACCGTGAATCATGGCAGGACGGAAAATATATAATCGTTTGTCCGATGGAAGCTCTTGGCTCAATAAATAGGTTTCAGCCTCAAGTTTAGATCTACCATAGGGTGTCCTAGGATTTGGGAAGACGTCTTCTGTTAGGGCTTCACCTTCAACCGAATCGGCAACTGCCTTCACAGAGCTAAAATAGATGAATTTTTGTGCAGATGACAAAAGGAAGTGATCAAATATTTTCTGGGTCAAGCCAACATTTACTTCAAAATATTGTGACTCATCTGCAGTACCCCTTGTATCATGCGCCATTCCCGCAAGATGGATAATGGTATCAACCTCAGGAAGCAGGGATAATTCATCCCATGTGTATATCGTACACTGCTTTTTACTTGTGCTCGATGAAATATCAATGCCTGTAATGTTGATATTCTTGTAATAATTATTGTACATATTGGTACCTACGAAACCATTGATACCACTAATTAAAACGCTATTTGACATATGACAAAATTGATTCTGACATCTGCATATTTATATTTTTTCTAGAATATTTCGCCCTGAAATGGTCACGGTTAATATCAACGTATTGATAATTTTTCATTAATTTAACTGCATCCTCAAAGTCTCCCGGTTTGAATATGATGCATTCGTCGACATGTTCTTTCATGAATTGAGCGGCATACCCATCAACACCGGCCAAAATTGGCTTGTTGATAGCAGCAAGCTCAAACACTTTTGAAGGTAAAACCTTTTTAAAAGCCTCATTATCATTCAAATGAATTAACGTATATTTGGCTTTTTGGTAATACTCAAGAACATTTTCTCTTGACATGGGAGGCAATATAATCACGTTGGATAGATTCTTTATTCCTTCCTCAAGTTTTTGCTTAGCACCACCATCCCCTATGATCATTATAGAATATTCTGGTAGCAGTTTGGCAAGACCCGGTATGAAGATATGTAGCCCCTGGCCTTCACCGATGTTACCAGCTGTAAGTCGTCAAAGTAATTCGGACAAGATCGCTTAAAAAATAAGAGACACTTTCCGGG
>JABMPH010000107.1 GCA_013203805.1 Bacteroidota bacterium
AGTTACCAATTATTGTGTAGTTTTATTTACTGATAACACAGGAACATCAAAAGCAAATGATTGTTTCGATGGTAGCAGGTCAGGAAGAAGCAAGAAATAAAGCCGGAAGAGAACTTCACGATTCGATTGGAGCTAATATGGCCATTATTAAACGGCAAATTGACAGAGGTAATGAGGAATTATATAAAATTGTAAGCCAGACCATTGAATCGGTTCGAACATTGAGTCATGGGCTGGTTACACCTAAGGTTAGAAATGAAGAGTTTGTTGATGAAATGAAAGAATTATGCTTTTTGTTTTCATCTGAAAAGATTGAGGTTCATTGCTACTTTCATAATTGGCCTAAAATTGATTGTGCCGAAATAACAACCCATCTTTATCGAATAACCCAGGAATTACTTCAAAATGCTGTTAAGCATAGTAAAGCAAAAAACGTTTACTTCCAGTTTATTGGTGAAAATGAACGAAACATAAGTTTGATTTACGAAGATGATGGTATTGGCTTTAATTATTTGAAAAACACAAACAAAGGACTTGGCCTTAGAAATATTGAAAACAGAGTAGAACTACTAAATGGGTCATTACAATTCGACACTTCAACAGTGGGTAAAGGTTGTACAATTGTTATTGAAATGGAATTGTAATATAATAATCCTCAAAACCACCATTAAATCTTCCTGATAAAATACCAAAATATCCCCCTGCAGGGGGATTGACAGGAGTATTTTTGGCGACTACTTTTGTCGGATAAATTAAATAGCTAGAAAAGCTGAGTATTTTTTACTAATAATTCCAATGTTAACTTACTAGTTTTCATACAGTAATATTTTTAATATAAATAAATCATATGCAGTGCTCACGATGCGGATATTTTAATTCAGAAACTGAAACCAGTTGTGTTAAATGCAATACTCCTTTAATAAAAAAGAGTCCTCCTATTGAAGGTAGGCGGAAAACTCAAGAATTACCTAGTAAGGGTGAAGTAGATGATTTTCTTAAAAAAACAATAGCGGAAAAACCAGATAGTTTCAGTAATGATTTCTCTGCATCAAAGACTGTTGCCGAATTTTCAGTATCAAAAACAATATCAGATATTGACAAGTCAGCATCAAAATCTACTAAGCAACAATCACATCAGGATAACAAAGTCAATGTTATTTCCTGCCCTGTATGTAATTACCCTGTTTCGGGTGCACCAAAATTTTGCCCGGGTTGTAACCACGACCTCTCAAAACCTGTCGATAATAAACCTTCACAACAAAAAAAACAAAAATCTGTAAAAATGAAGACCAGAACTCCTCAAAAAACAGTAAACCTTTTTGCAGTAGATGAATTTGCAGATGAGAAAACAATAATCTTGACCGAAATAAAGCAAAACGGGAAAAAGGATATTGAACTTACATCTAATGGGAAAAAGATTTGCCTCAATAGAGAGACACTACAACAAGAAAATAATACTGCTATTTCAGAAAATGCTCATGCTGACATAATTAATTTTGAGGGTGATTGGTATCTTGTTAATCGCACTTCAGCAGGAACTACTTTTGTGGCAGCCAATAAACCGCATAAGCTTGAAAATGAAGATACTATACTTATTGGAAATACTATTTATCGTTTTAACGGATAGTTATAACCATGCAGACACTTGACAGAGTAGATCTTGAAACATTAAGCAATATTGATAATTACAATATTGTTAAAACAATTAGCACCGAAGGTGGTTTTGGTGATGTTGTGTTGGGTGAAAAGGATGGTGAAGAATATGCAATAAAAATTCTAAGACTCTGGGAGATACATCCTGATGAACGAAAGAGTGTTACGTCAAGGTTTTATCGTGAGTTTGAAGCTGGTTCAATAGTTTCACCATATTTGGTAAAGTCGTTTGAGTGTGGTAGTTACAAAGGAAACCCATATCATGCGATGGAATTTGTACCTCATGGATCGTTACGGGATGTAATGGAGGGGAAAACAGTACTGGGAAACCCAATACTTTTGGCTGTTCAAATATTGCTGGGGCTTCAGGAATTACATAAAAATGGTGTGGTTCATCGTGACTTAAAACCTGAAAATGTCCTGATAGCAAATGATCAAATCCCTAAACTTACTGATTTTGGAATTAGCGGCTTTATGTATTCACGTGAAACCAAAACTAATTGGATGGGGAGAGTGAAAGAAATGTTTGGTACAATTGCTTACGCACCACCTGAACAATTTGATCAGTATAAAGCTTTTACTGCAATGCGCCCAACAATTGATATTTTTTCTTTTGGAGTGATGATTTACGAGTATCTGACTGGCCATTATCCATTTGGTGATATTGAATCAGCTGAAGATGTTATTTTGTATAAAAACAGGATGAAGAAGAAAGAGTATTCTCCTCTATCAAAGTATATTAATGTAACTGATGATAGATGGATTGACATTGTTGACCGTTGTATTGATCCTGAAATTAAAAATAGGTTTCAAAGTATCGAGGAATTAATTTCAATACATTTTTCCTCAGAAGAAGAACAGGTTTCAGAACTTCTGGTTAAAGAGCATATTTCAGTAGTACATAATATTAATGCTCAACTAGGTTTAATGATAATGAACGGAGATGAACCAAAAAAAACATACCACATTGAGCAGTTGATTAATGGAAATAATGGATTACTCACACTGGGGTTTTTTAATTCAAGTTTTCCAAACCAAAATAATATTGGAATTAAAGAGCTTTCAACAAGCTATATTTCAAGCTTTCATGCTACTCTTGAGAAACATGCTGATGCCGGCAGTCCAACACGATGGCTGTTACGTGATGGACAATGGCGTCAAATGCAAGATGAATGGGGTTGGCACAATTCTACAAACGGAATCTACATAAACTCACAAAAGCTTAATGCTGAGGGTGCTTTTCTTAATATTGGAGATATAATAACCTTAGGTGATACAACACTAAAATTTGACTATTACTAAAAACTATTACTAAAATAAGAATAACATGTCAAGAGCAACACAAACTATTGGAGCAGGATTTAGAGCGCTTGGAGGTGCTAACATGGCTTCTTTTTCATTAGAATTTCTAAGTCAATCAGGCACACGACGACCTGGTTCAACCGAAACTATTGTGGTACCATATGCCGAAATGGGGCGCGACAAGAGTTGTGCAATCCGCTTCGACTCATCAGAAACAACAGTAAGTCGTAAACATGCTTCCATCTCACATGAAAATGGACAGTACTACATTAGCCCTCTATCACAGACAAACCAAACAGTTGTTAACGGTGTGCCAATAAACACTAAAACACCTTTGAGTAATGGCTCTGAAATTCAATTGTCATCAAGTGGCCCACGTATGCGTTTTTTAGCATCACAAACTAAAACGTCTACCATGCGCTTAACACAACGTATGCAAATGTTTGCTGCTCAGTCGTTAAGGCCATATAGGAGGGCTGTGTGGAGTTTGGCAATTATATTGATGTTTTCAATTGGAGGTCTAGGATTCTATCTTATGGATACTACAAGAAATCTTGAAGACGCCAAGAAAGATATTGCAAAACAAGAGGATAAGATATCTAATCTTGAAGAGATGAAAAACAATCTTGTTGCCGACTTGCAAAATGTTGAGAAAGACCAAAAGAAATTAAAGGCTAATATAGCCAGACAAAAAAAACTCAACGATAGCATCAGAAAAATCGTTCATGCTGAAAATAATGTTAATACCGATTTAGCAAATGTGGAAAATGATGTTTACATAATTCTTTCGAAATCAATTTCATATGAAATTAATGGAGAAGTTAAACATTATGATTCAAAGGGTTTAGCAGGTACAGGTTTTCTATTAAATGATGGACGATTTGTTTCAGCATTACATGTTGTAAGACCATGGTATTTTATGGATAGTGACTATTGGTCTCACTTAAATGCTCTTGAAACTGCAGGTAAATATGTTGAACTTAAATTTGAGGCAATTTCCCCAAGTGGTAAAGTCATTAGTTTATCCAGCCTTGATTTTAAATTTGATATCCCTCATTTTAAAAGAGAAAGTGAAGAGTTCTATGAGAGTGGAAGTTATAAGGATTATGTTGTCAGAACTCATGGTCACGATGGATGGCAAGATGATTGGGCCTGGGCTCAAACAAATGAAAAGGGTAAAATAATTGCTGACCCACAATTATCGAGAAATCTACAAGCAGGACAAGTTATTTATACTCTTGGGTATACTGGTGGCCCATCTGGCCAATATACTTCAACACCAAACCCTTTATTGGGTAAAACTACAGTTTCTCAGGCTGGTTTAGATAACGGCATTATTAGATATTCTGGGAAAGTAACAGCTCCTGGCAATTCAGGGGGGCCTGCTTTTGTACTTGACAAAAAAGGAAATCTTAAAGCCGTTGGAATAGTTTCTTATGGAGAACTCAATGTGTTAGGTGGTTTTGTTCCAGTAGGTTCAATGAAATAAATAGAAAACATGAAAAAAATAATAATAACATTTATAAGCCTTATGCTAATCGGATTTACTCATGCTCAAATAGAGATTCCCGATGAGGCAAAAAATGAATTAGGTGGTAGAAAAAATAAAACTAAATCAGATACTTCGGTTAGCAAATCAAAGGGAAGTAATTCTGTTAATAAAGAGAATTTTTTATCCAATATCTGGCTGGCTCATATAGAATACGTACTTCAGTATGAGGATGCTGGTGTTACAAAATCTCTGGCAAAAGGCGATAATGATTATTTTGGTTATGCCACCAGTTACGGTATTGCAGGTGATAAATATATATGGTTTGATACTGAGCAGTTAAAACCATGGGAGAATGATCCTGAATACGGAATGTATCAGGCAGATAGCCTTACTCCGGTAATGACCAGAGTTTTAGTAAGTAAAGTTGGTGAAACAAACTTCCAGACTGTGATGGAGGCAGAGAAAGGAATCACACTTATTGATAATAATCTTGCCGCTTATAAGCTTCCAGTAAAAAATTCAACTTTCAAAGTTAAAATAGATCCTGCAGAAAATACTCCCTGGTTACTGTTGATAGGTGATAACAATATCAATTCAGATGATGAGTACGATATTGCATTTGTTAGTGTTAGTGGCACCGATAGCAAATCTATTGACAAAGTTCTAACGTCTCAGAAAGAGGAAGGTCGGCAATTTCAACAGGGAGCTATTCTTTACTCAACTTCTGATGCCCAAAATTTTACTTTGAGTGATTTTGTATATATCTCTAATAACAGATCACGTTTAAGTAAAGTTAAGTATAAGAAAGAATTAAAGGTAGTTAAAACCATAGGCAAGAGTTCAGAGTGTTTATACTGCTGCGATGACATTGAAGAAGTAACAAATAAAGCAGAGCGCAAAGCAATAATAAAAAAATGGGAAGAATTGGTTGATAAGGCAAAGAATGAACTGAAGTATGAAGGTGATAAAGATAAAAGTAAAACTCTGAATGAACAGATTCAGAAATGTGAAGCTAAAATTTATAAATACAAAAAAGGTTTTTTAGGAATTAAAATTTTTTAAAGTAATGAATGTTCGCCTTTCAGCACGCACCGATGTAGGTGTAGTTAGAGATCATAATGAAGATAATTTCTCAATAGCACAAAGTGTGTTACCTTTTGTGCCTTGGGACTATCAGCCTGAAGGTTTTGATAATTCTGAAAATGGATTAATACTTTTGGTAGCTGATGGTATGGGAGGTGCAAATGCAGGTGAAGTAGCTTCTTCCATTGTTGTTAATGTTATGGAAAATGCTTTCACAGAATTAAAAAAAATGCCTGTATCTGATAAAGATAAGGAAGTATTTTTAAGGAATTCAATTCATGATGCCAAGAAAATAATTGTTAAAGAAGCCAAAGGCAATGCCCATTACAAAGGTATGGGTACAACTGTGGTTGTTGCATGGGTTATTGCCAACAAATGCCACCTTGCATGGGCTGGTGACAGCCGTGCATATCGTTTAACAAACGACAAAAATCTTGAAATTATTTCCAAAGATCATAGCCTTGTTTGGGAGCTGATGGAAAAAGGCTTGCTAACTGAAGAAGAAGCTGAAAATCATCCAGATAGTAATATAATAACCCAATCCCTTAGCGACTCAGGTGCTAAGCTAAATCCTGATTCAAAAACCATTGAATTAGCAGATGGTGATAAACTACTATTGTGTAGCGACGGTCTTAATGGGATGGTTTCTAAAATTGGTATTGCAAATATACTTTGCCAAAATCAAGGCAATGAAGCTTGCAGCATGTTGGTGGAAGAGGCTAATCGAAATGGGGGTACCGATAATATAACAGTAGTATTACTGGAGGCAGCTCCTTTTTGGTCCATAGAAGATGTGTTGGAAGATGAGAACGGTTATAAACCAATTACGGTGAAATCAACAATTATTTTGAGTGGTGACAGTGAAGAAAAAAAGACTGAATCTGGCAAAAATGATATTAATGTTGAAAAAACGAAAACCACGTCTGCTAACCAGGTAAGCAACAATATTTCTAATGATGATAAAAAATCTAAAGATGATGGTTTTTTGAAAAAAATATGGAGAAAATTAACGGATCCAACTGATGAGGGAGCAAAAGAGGTAGAACAACAGCAAGACATGAAAAATATTATCGAAGAAAATGAAGACTTAAAAGAGAAAGATTAAATGTCGTCGTTATTAGAAAACACATACTTCGCGGGAAGGTATAAGTTGGTTAACAGACTTGGTTCTGGCGGTTTTTCGGTGGTTTGGCTTGCTGAAGATACCATGGCAGGTGATACTTTGGTGGCTTTAAAAATTTATGCGCCTGATAAAGGTCTTGATAAAGATGGCATTGATAATTTTAGAAAAGAGTATGCCATTACTTTGAATTTAAACCATTCAAGCCTGTTAAGCACCAAACATTTTGATGTAAGTGAAGGCTCACCATATCTCATCATGCAATATATGCCAAATGGCTCAGCCCTGAAGCTAATTGAAAATATTGATGAGAAACGTCTCAGTAAGTTTATTTATGAAGTTGCATCCGGTCTTGAATATCTTCATGCAAACGAACCTGCCATAATCCATCAAGATATTAAACCTGATAATGTGTTAATTTCAGGAAAAGGTGATTTTTTGTTGACCGATTTTGGTATCAGTACGCGCGTTCGTCTTACTCTTACAAAAAGCGCAGGTAACGTTGGGTATTCCGGTACAATTGCTTACGTGCCACCAGAACGCTATATGCGTAATCCCCGACCACAACCTGAAGGTGATATTTTTGCATTTGGAATAATGTTATTTGAGATGATGACCGGCTATCTACCCTGGAACGAACAAGGAGGGCTAGGATTTATTGGCAGCCAGATGATCCCTCCCATTGATGTTGTCGGCTTTTCAGATACTTTAAAAGATTTAACAACGGCTTGTATTAGTTTTAAACCTGAGGACAGGCCAACGGCTTCAGAGATTACCATATTTGCACAATCATATGTCCGTCAGGGTTTTTGGGATCCACAGTTTATGCCCAATTCAGTTAAAATTGTTGCTGAATTATCCTTACAGCAAGCTAATGAACTAGCTGCAGAAGCTCTGAAACATGAAGCAATTGAAACCGAAAAACGTAAAGTCAGGGAAGTCGAAGAAGCTAAAGAATTAGCTGATGAAAAAATACGTATTGCCACTGAAAGTAAAAGGATTGAAAAAGAAAATATTGATAAGGCTGTAAAGAAAAAGAGGGAAGACGAACATAAAAAATTGATTACCAAGGCTGATGAAAAATTTGAAAAGGGTAATTATCATAGCGCTCGCGAATCATATAAAGCAACCTTAAAGTTTAAAGATGATAAATACACAAAAGACCAATTAGATAAGTGTAACATACAAATCAAAGAAGAACAAAGTCTAAAACAACAAAAAGAAAAAGAGGACTTTTTACAAAATCAGCTAAATCAAGCCGATATTGCGTTCAACAGTAGTAGTTACAAATTATCAAAAAAATATTACCAACTGGTGCTATCAAAGGATGCTGGTAATACTCATTCGCAAAATCGCTTAAAAGAGATTGAATCTTTACGAGCAATTTCTAAAGTTGAAACCAGAAGAAAATCAATTAAATTATTAATTCCTTTTATCGCAATTGTAATTATTGTAGCAGGTGGTTTGTGGTATTTATTACAGCCTTGTTATCCATCAGCTAACTTTACGGCTAACAGCCTAACTATTAGTGTAGGAGAAACAGTAAAGTTTACAAGTACATCTTCAAATGCCAGTGAATTTAGTTGGCAATTTACTGATGGAGTGCCATCAAGTTCCACTTTAACAAATCCAGATGTTAAATTTGACAAACCAGGTGTATATAGTGTTAGCTTATCAGTTAGTAATGATGATGGCAATGACAGCAAGCAAATGGAAAACTATATTACAGTTGTGGAAAAAGAAGTTGCTCCTGTAATTCCATTACCAACTGCTGATTTTGTTGCCAATAGTACATCAGTTCTCGCTGGAAATTCAATTAGTTTTTCTAATAAGTCAGAAAATGAAGATCGTATTGAATGGACTTTTGAAGATGGAGAACCAGGTAATTCAATTGAGTTAAATCCAACAGTAAATTACATAAAACCTGGAACATTTAAAGTAACTCTTACAGCTTATAACCAGTCTGGGAAAAAAATTAAGAGCAGAAATAATTATATTACTGTATCCAAAGACATTAAAAAACCCGTTGCGAAGTTTGAATCAGATACAACCACAATTTATGTTGGTGGGCAGCTACAATTTCATGATTTGTCGAGCTTTGTTGATAATCGCAATTGGGAATTTACCGGAGGTGAACCTCAACAATCAAACGAACGTAATCCAGTTATTTCATACAGTAAAGCAGGTAGTTATAGTGTACAGCTTGAAGTAGCTAACAAAAAAGGGAAAGATAGATTAGTTAGTAGCAACCATATTATCGTACTGGAAGATCCGGAAATTATTGCCAACAATAAATTTAACGAAATTGTTGCTGTGGCAGATGGGTTATATAAGAAAGAGCTTTATAATAAAGCATTACAAAAATATGAAGTAGCATTAGATATTATTCCCAATAATAATCATGTAATAACTCGAATTGCTGATATTAACTCCAGATTTGATACTAATGGTAGTTATGATAAATTAATTTCAGAAGCTGATAACGAGTTTAATAATAATAAATACGACAAGGCTCAAACATATTATAATAAGGCTCTTAAATTAAAAGAAGACGAAAAATACCCACAAGAAATGCTAAACAAAATTACCAGGATACTTTCGGATGATAATGTAGCATTTGAAATAAATCGAACAAATCAAAAAATTGGACGTCAGATATTGGTTTCCAGTACTGGATATACTGCTGTTGTTAGAGTTTCGGTAGATGATGTTTATAAGAATAACAAAGTAAAACTAAATATATCAACAGAGTGGAAAGATAAGAAGGGAAGAACTGTAAATAATGTTGATGAGCAAATAGCATTATTAAAAAGCAATGTTACAGTCTCCTCAAACAAGGTTCATGTTGAGAACTTTGATAATACAGATTTCATTGCTTTCTCAAACAGAGCCTCCCTTAAAATAAGAACCGATAAATCATTCACAGGTGGTGATATTGAAATTTCACTTAATCTGGTAATGTTTGTAAAAGAAACTGTTAGTGGAATTCCTGAAATATTAAATTATAGTAGTAAAAACCCGGCAGGAACACTTAAAATTAAATTTGAATTAGATAAATACTATAAATCTAAATATTAGAATATGAAACTAAAAATTACATTGTTTTTGTTCACAGTACTCTTTTTTGGGAGTGCGTTTGCACAAACACAAAAGAAAATGGCTAATCAGTTATCTGTTTCAGGTAAAAACCTAAAAGGTAAAGAAATAAATATACTAAAACCAGGTGAAAATCTAAATGATAACAGAAATGTAGATGATGAATGGATCCATTGGGATAATGGAGAAAATTCTTATTCAATTGGGCTACCTAATGGTGGCAGTTATACTGTTGCAGCTCGATGGACAGGTAGTCAGTTAACAGCCTACAATGGTGATAAAGTAACCAAAGTAAATGTATTTATTGCTGAAACAGATTTTACTTCTATTGTATTGAAAATATGGACAGGTACAAATGCCTCTAATCTGATCTATCAAAAACAACTAACGAATATTACTCCTGATTCATGGAAAGAAACTATTCTGCCAACTGATATAATTATTAACTCTGGTCAGGAATTCTGGGTTGGATATTCAATTTTAGGACAAGAACCAACTAAATACGCTGCAGGAGCTGATAATGGGCCAGCTGTTGCTGGGTATGGTGATATGATTTTATTTGATGGATTTGACTGGGAAGCTCTTTCTGTGTCAAATCCGAATTTAAATTACAACTGGAATATTCAGTTTTATGTTGAGGGCCAAAGCTCTGCTATTACAGCTAATTTTTCTGCATCCAACACAAATATCACAACAGGTCAATCAGTTCAATTCACTAATACATCAACTGGATCAACATCATGGAGTTGGAAGTTTGATGGAGGAACGCCATCCACATCAACACAAAAAAACCCAATAGTTACATACAATACTATTGGTACCTTTGATGTAAAGCTAACAGCAAAAGATGGTGCTAATCAGGATGTTGAATTAAAAAACAATTTCATAACAGTAAGCTCTGGCGGAGGGGGCGAGTTAGAGGTTGAAATAACTGCCGATCCTGGTACATCAATTTGCGAATTTGGTTCAGTTAACTTAACTGCTACAGCTACTGGTGCTACAGGTAGTTATCAATATACATGGACTTGGGATATTGATGGACAAATAATTACCGGAAATATATTTAATAAGACAAATTTGCTAGTAAGTGCTGAGGTTTATCTTGTGGTTAGTTCGGGTGGACAACAAGTTGAAAAAACAACTGTAATAACTGTGCACGATAATCCTCCTGCAAGTGTTATTGGTAAAGGTAGCCCTGACCGGATGCTTATATGCCCGCATCCTGATTTGCAATATCAATGGTATAATAATAACTTAGCAATGCAGGGTGCACAAAAGCAGTTTTATTATCCGGGAGTAAGCTCTACACTTTCTGGAGTATATTATGTGGCAACAACAAACCAGGAAGGTTGTGTTTCATACTCTGAAAACTTCACGGTTTCAAGTGATAAATCAACATTCATTGATGATCAATCAGGTATAATATCAGCATATCCAAATCCTTCAAATGGTACATTTTCAATCGATCTTAATCCCGAACTTGTAATAAGTGAAATCAAAGAGTATAGTATTAAATTATATTCTGTAGCTGGTGTAAAAGTATGGGAATCTTCATTTAATTCTGACTTTACATTTAATATTAGGCCTAATGTTAAATTATCATCAGGTATTTACATATTAAAACTGTATGGTGATAATGAACTATTCGATACACAAAAACTACTTGTTAATTAGTGCTAAATACAAAAACAATGAAGAAGAATATATTTATTATAATAATTGCATTTTTTACTACAATTGTATTGTATGCCCAGCCGGGTCAGCAGGCTGTAAATAATCTGCTAACGCAATATCAACAAAATGTCAACTTGAGTAACGGACAGTCTTTTTCAGATGAAAGAGATAAGAAGTTTATTGGTTTATTTACATCAAGTACTGCAATGGTAAGTGCATTAGGCATAAAGACAGCGGGCAATAAACAAATTTTTGTAAATAGATTCGTTAACTTGATTAAAGGTACTTTTGATGAAGAAAGTGACATATCACTTGTGCTAACCAAGATAAAGAAAAAGAAACCCAGTAAATTGTCCGCAAGTAAATATTTGTACAAAATAACTGCCTCACAAAGTTTTACTGGCTTTAAAAAAGACGGAAGTGATTTTACTTCCGTAGAAACAATTATGTTGGTAATAGAATATAATGTAAATACAAATACAGCTTTTATAGTATCAACAGAAGTTATAGATAATAAGTCGGGTTTGTATATTGACCTTCATGTGCTTGCAGGTATGACGTCGATAACGGGCGATCTGGCAAGTGGTGTTTCAGGCAGCTTAGAATCAAGTTCAAAATTTGGTTTTGGGTTTGGCCTGGGAGTGGACTATATGATTACAGAAAATTTTGGTGTAACCACAGGACTAACAATGATGTCTTACAGTTCTTCGTTTACTCTTTCAAATTTTGAACAGGATGCCTATCGAACAGTTGATAAGGATGGGGATGAATACGATTTGCTTGCAACTGGCACCAATGTTGTTAACGATGTTAAACTCAAGTATATTGAAATACCAATTGGTGTTGTTATGCGTTTTGGTGGTTTTATTGCCCGTTTAGGTGTAAAGTATGGGATATCAGGATCTTCAACGTCAACTTTTACTGATGGAAGTATTACCGCTACAGGCTATTATCCAAAATATAGTACTTTACTTTATGATATACCTGAGTATGGTTTTGATACCTATTCTTTATCTGGTTCCGAAGGGGTAGTTAACCCAAAATCAGCATTTAATATGTTTATTCAGGCTGGTTATAGTATTCCTCTATCTCAAAAAATAAGTCTGTCATTTACTGGTTTTTACCAAACTTCTTTATCATCTATCCACGAAGCTGGTTCTAACAATATAGCATCAGGAAATGAACAATATACAAGTGTATTAAACCTTATGGATTCTTCAAAGATTTCTGCATTTGGCGTTGAAGTTGGTTTTGGAATAAAATTGTTTTAGTAGTAAAATCAACATCAATACTTCTACAGTCAAATATTGCTAAAGTAAATTCATTGAAAAAAATCTTTCTAGAAATTAATAATTCCAGCATTATGATAACAAATATCAGAAATATCGTTGTAATTACATTACTGACCAGTCTAACAGTTTTCTATTCATCATGCGAAAAGTCGAACCCTGCTGCTGATAACAACGAACCACTTGAATTAACAATAGATAAAACAAATGTTACTCCTTTTGAGGCGATAACAATCACAGCCACCAATTATACTTTTTTGAATGATTCGTATTCCGGTACCATTGCCGACAGAGATATTGAGCTTGTTAAATCTTCAGATCATCAGTTAACTTTTATGATGCCGTTTATTGAAAGTGGTAGTCACTCACTAACATTTAATATTGATGATGTTGAACATAGTTTTGATTTTACAATATCAACCCCTGCGATTATAGATAATCCCAGCGAATTTATACTTGGTTACAAAAACCAAGTTGTTATTGCATTCGACTCACTTAAGATTTGGAATCAGATGTATAACCTTCAGATTGAAGAGCAAAACATTGCCATAATTGAAAATTACATTAACCAATTTAATCAGGCACTGAACACTGCCACTGAAGATGAAAAACAGGAGCTTGCGCAATTTATGAAAGTAAACCCTGATCTTTTTTCATTTAGCAATTATAATTTTAATGAATTTAATGATAGCTTATCTGTATCACGGGATTATGTAAAATGGGATAAACAATTATCGAGGGATGCTGCAAGGTTTGCTGCACTTATGATAGTTACTGCAGTTACTGTTGATGCTTTTGTACTGTCATTGTCGACAGTAAATCCTCTTTTCCCGTTAATTACCGGGGCCGCAATTATAATTGAGGTTAAATTGTTAATAGCGCAAAAAAGTAAAATATTAGATAGTGCATACAAGCCATTTGAGTTTGATATAAGTGGAGAACTAAGATCAGAGGTTGTTGAGTATAACAATGACGAAAGCTACATTCTAGGTATTGATGCCAATTATCGTACTCTATACAATGGCGATCAGTCAAGTTCTGATATTATCATCACAGTTGTTTCAAATATTAATACATTGTCAGGATATTGGGATGACCTAACCTCCAGGATTCCAGGGTTAACAACCACACCTGTAACAACCCTCGACGATAAACAATCTTATGTGGTAAATCAAAACAGTTCCTCAGTAACTCCTTCATTTATCTCCATACAAAATATATCCAACTCAAATGTTATTCTTTCAGATTTTTCTAACACAGATGCTGTAAAGGTTACTTTTACAACTTCTGTAGACGAAGATCAGGATTTTAATTTTGATATTGTTTATAATAATCCTGATTTTAGTGAGGAAAGGATTAATATATCAGCCAAACTAAAAATAGAAATTGATTCAAGTTTAATCTATAAAGAATCAGCGCTGGGTTACTATAAAGTGAATAATTGGGAAGGAAATGGTCCTAATTCAACATTATACTGTGAGTTATTGGAAAATGGAACTTCCGAATACACTATCTATAATGATCCTTCTTGGCCTGATGGTAAAAAATTCTTTGGAACATGGTCGATACTTAAACAAGATAAAAAATATTATTATGCTGAATATGGTTTTTGGCATACAGGTTTTCCTAGCATTGAAATAGATTATCCTCTTAGCTATCCGGTTTCTTCATTTCAATACCACCTGGAGACAGTTTATTCTAAACAATAATATTGGATAGATAGGCTCCTTTTAATTTCATCAATACCAACTAGCTCAAGCTGAAGCAAAGGTTTGGAGGTGGCCCTTGGGCTAACATGTTATTGAACAACAATGTTTTTGAGATATTAAAAATAACTCTTAATCAAGCACATTTACAATTCGTTTGAAAAGCTTAAACATCATAACTATAACAGTATTAACAAACAATAAAAATGATTACAAAAACAAAAAACTCACCCACTGGCTTAAGTTTGTAACTTAAACCACAACACAAATTGCAAATAAGTTCTTTTTAAAAACTATCTTAAACTTTGCTCTATGCGTAGTCTCCAGACAAATAATAAAAATAATTTTACTTCATCTCCGTTTTATAGAATATGCGTACTACATTTCTAACTATTACTCTACTCTTACTAGCAACTACTTTATCTGCCCAGAAAGATAGTAAAATCGAAAAACAATTAAGCAAACTCTTTGAAAAAGGCAAATATGAAAAATGCCATAGCAAAGCTCGTAAGCTTAATGGTAAATATCCTAAATCCAATATTCCGGAATACTATATCTCAAAAGTAGCATTGTATCGGTATTCCACGACTTCTATTGACGACAAAAGTCATTATCGATACCTAACACAGGCAGTTAATTACTCAAAAGGTTTGCCTGATGATTACAGTGACTGGAAAAACAGCATTCAGGATTCCATTAAGGGATATATTTATTACCTCCACGACTGCATCTCAAAAACACGGAAATTCTCCATTGCTAATAAACTCTATGCGAAAACTTACAACGACACACTTGTTTTCAGCGAGGTTGAAGAACTGGTTGAAAGAGTGCCCATTTATAAATTTTCGCAATCAACAATCGATTCATTGAGGAAGGAGCTTGTCAAATTTGCCGAATTACAGGATGGTATAAGATACAAATATGCCGGTGAAAAACCGGAAACAGGTTTTGACTGCTCGGGTTTTACAATGTATGTTTATAGCCATATAGGAGTCGAACTTCCTCACAATGCACAAAAACAAAGTAACCTTGAAGGAATCAACAAATCATTGGATGAGGCTGCTCCAGGTGACTTAATTTTCTTTGGATCACAAAGTGAGAATAGTCATTACACTGTCCATGCAGGAATCGTTCATTCCATTTATGAGGAGGATATTGAAGTGATTCATTGTGTTTCAGGTGGCGTTAGTATCGAAGGAAGAAACTCTAGTTGGGAACGTTACTGGAAAGACAAAGTGCTGTTTGTAAAAACATTACCTCAGTTAAATACTCGTAGATAAGCTATTGCTTCTCTACTTGAACCACCTTATAAAGTTTATCGCCCCTACGAACAAGTTCCTTTGTTTTAATAGAACATATGTCACCTTTTGCAACTTTTTCAACAGGATCAAGATCCAAACGAATCTCATCAACCACACATTCGTATACTCCGGTTGTTTCTCCAAGTATTTTTATTTCATCACCTACATGTAGATCGTGGGATTCAATTTTTATTTCAGCAACATTTAGTTTATTGTAGAAATTTGTGACTTTGCCGATATACATCTTTCGCTGGGTGGCCTGATTACCGTAATCCTCGGTCCATTCACCAAATTTACGCCCCATGTAATAACCTTCCCAAAAACCACGGTTATAAACCGTTGATAATCGAACATTCCACTTATCAATGTTTTCCTGAGTATACTCTCCTTCAAACCAAGCATCTACTGCTTCACGATATACGGATGAAATAGTTTTTACATATTCTGGTGATCGTCCCCGGCCTTCAAGTTTTAACACTCTAACCCCGGCATCAAGTATTTTGTCAAGAAGTGCTACAGTATTCAAATCCTTTGGCGACATAATATATTCATTATCGATTTCCAGTTGTTCGCCGGTTTCTTTATCGGTAACGGTATATTTCCTTCTGCATTGTTGAAGGCATGCACCGCGATTTGCAGATGAATTTAGATTATCAAGACTCAAATAACACTTGCCGCTTACGGCCATACATAAAGCTCCATGAGCAAAAACTTCAATCTGAACCAATTCTCCGGAAGGACCACAAATATTATTTTCCTGAATGGCAGTTGTTATTGATTTAACCTGCTTTATCTCCAATTCACGTGCAGTAACCATTACATCCGCAAACTGTGAGTAATATCTAACCGCCTCCATGTTAGTAATATTTGTTTGGGTCGACATATGAATTTCCATCCCAACAGAATATGCATATTGAATAACAGATTGGTCAGATGCAATAATTGCCGTTATCTTGTTCTGCTTTGCTGCATCCACAATTTCACGCATTGCTTTAAGTTCTTGATCGTAAATTACCGTATTAAGTGTAATATATGTTCGTACTTTGTTCTCCTTACAGATATCAGAAATCTTTACGAGATCATCTAACGTGAAATTTTTGGACGACTTCGAACGCATGTTCAAATTGCCAATTCCAAAGTAAACCGAGTTAGCTCCTCCTTGTATTGCCGCCATTAGTGATTCGTAAGAACCAACCGGAGCCATTATTTCTATATCCTTTGCAGTCATGTAGTTAATTTAGAACTGCAAAAATAGTAAATATGAAAACCATTAGGTATAATACTATTATTGATTATTAAAAGTGGATAAAATAGACATCCTCTTTTAGGAAATTATCCAATAATGGGAGAAACCCCCATTGTCATTTAACATTATGTTATTGATTTAATACAACTTAACAACTATGGCATGACTTTGGAAATGCATATTTTGCAGAAACTAATTAAACCCTTAATGATGAAAAATGTGAAACTGTCTCTGATGCTAATTATGGTTATTACCTTATCCATACTTTCATGCAATAAGAATAATTCTGGAAACAACGATAATAACTCAATTCCAATGGATGAGTTAGTTGTAAGTGAAACTTTCAACTGGGCAACAACTCAGGACATTATAGTAAAAATTTATGCCAAAGACAACCAGGGAGTTGCAATGAATAACGTTCTGGTATCTGTTTATACTGGTCTTCCAGAAGAAGGTGGATTACTTATGGCAAAGGGCGTTACAAACAATCAGGGGTTTTTCACAATAAGCCGTCCTGTAAGTGCTTATTATGAAACCTTGGTTCTGGGAACCTCACAAATTGGCCTTGTCAATTTTATTGAAGTACCAATCGTTAATGGCATTGTTGAGTATACTTTTGGTGGAGTTAAGATACAGAAAAAATCAACCTCATGGGTAAGTCCAAAAAGTACCAATAGCCAGATTGCATTTTTGGGTACTTATGATGCCAATGGCGTTCCTGATTATTTAGAACTAGTGGATGACCCTATTAGTGGTGATTTTATGGCTGATTTAAACAATTCTTTCCCCGAAGGACAACCTCTATCATCAACTCATCCCGATTATCTGTCGACAGATTACGAACATGACCTGCTTCTCGAATGTCAAACAACAGTATGGGTAACATTCGTTTCTGAGGGTGCTGGTTACAGAAACGTACTTGGCTTCTATACCTATGATCTTAATTCTCCCCCAGCATCAACAAACGATATCGAAACAATTACCGTAATTTTCCCAAACACCTCTTTTCAGGGAAGTGGTGGCGGACTACATGCAGGTAACAAAGTTGAAATAGGTACATTTCCTGAGAATACGGGTATTGGATGGGTGCTAATCTCTGATGGATTTCGCGGTGGTATTGTTACTGATGGCTACAATTACCTATATTCTGCAAGAGGATTCAACCCTGAAACAGATCCTAGTTTACAACAACATAGTGTGTTACTATACGATCCGGGACGTGAATTAACAATATTGGCATGGGAAGATATTCAACGAGATAATGCCGGTTCTGATCCATATACTTGCGACCAGGATTTTAATGATGTAATGTATTATGTTACGATTGACCCGGAACCATGTGCTATACTTGATTTTCCAGTAGTGGACTATACTGGTGTTGATAGTGATGGAGACAATATTCCTGACGGATTAGACGACTATCCACAAAATATTAATTATGCTTTTAATAATTATTACCCTTGTAATGTTGCTTTCGGATCACTTGCTTACGAAGATTTATGGCCAGGCACAGGTGATTATGATTTTAACGACCTTGTATTAAATTACAACATAAATCAAATAACCAATGGAACCAATAAGATTGTAAGAGTTGATTCTGAACTAAAAATCATGGCTCATGGAGCTACTTTCAAGAATGGTTTTGGATTCGAATTTACTGTTGATCCTTCACATATTACAAGTATAACAGGACAAGATCTACAGGAAGGTTATATTACAACCAATGGAAATGGCACTGAAGCAAGTCAATCTAATGCAGTAATTATCGCTTTTGATAATACATAAATATATTACCATCTCCCGGGAGCGGGATTGGTGTAAATACTACTCCGGGAGCACCCTATGTAACTCCGGTTACGATGAGTTTATCAATAGAGTTTGACCAGCCATATACTTCTGCCGAAATTGGTACTCCTCCGTTCAATCCATTTTTAATTATTGATGGAGACAGAGACAAAGAAATTCACTTACCCGATCACTCACCGACTGACCTTGCCGGCACTGATTTATTTGGAACCCAACACGATAATAGTATCCCCGCCAATGGCAGATACTATAAAACCGAAGCTAATTTACCTTGGGCTATCGATATCTGGTTTGATTTTGCATATCCAAATGAAAAAACACAGGTTACTTCTGCCCATTTAAAATTTGCCGACTGGGCACAAAGTGATGGTGTTAATTATATGGATTGGTACGAAGATGAGCCTGGATACAGGGATGATAGCAAAATTTATCAGATACCTTAATCATTGGTATTTCTTCTACCTATTTTCTATAAGTGAATATTTATTGACAAGAAGCCAAGTGGGCCAAAACTGGTTCTAAAACCACTTATTTCGCTTCCACTGTTTGAACCGGAGTATTCATATTTTTCATCAGTTGATCCTGTAACATATTCTGAGGTAAGCTTAATCTCCGTTCCAATTGACAAGTTAGGAAGAATATACACGTTAACTCCAAGAAGAGGAACTATTCCTATTGCGGTTTCTGTTATTTTAGTTTCGCTTTTTTGCCAAGTCCCATAGTTAGTGGATTCAGCATTGTAACTAGCTTTTGAATACGCCGTAGACAAGTCGACACCATAATAGATATTCAATCTATTAAATGTTAAGTGCCATTCATATCCAATGCTAATTTTAGTGCTGAAAGAGGTATATGTAAATTTATCAGATGAATTGTTCTTATCATTCTCATTTACACTATTGTAATTCAAGTTGGTTGATACTCTAAAAGCTCCATTTTTACCATGAAACTTCATTCCCAGAACCAGCTCAGGACGTCTTAAATTATCACTAAACGTATAGTTGGGGTATAAATCTCCATCAATGTAATAATATGGGTAAATGATAGTATTTTTAGCGAAAATATTAGCAACTGCAATATTTACTTCAGTTTTTTTTGCGTTGTATTCATTGTTGGTTTCGTTTTGAGCAGAAACTGGGACTGCGGAACCAAATACAACAAATAAGCATAGAGTAAGACAATAATAAATGCATTTCATAATTATTTGTTTTAGGGTTATTCATGACTATAAAAATACACTAAAACTCAATTCCAAAATATAAAAATAAAAAAACCTAAATTAGTCTTTACATCAGACTTATTGGGAGGGTTAGAAAAAACTACAAACTCAAATTCTTTCTCTCAAAAATTAAGAGCCAGGCAACACCTGTTGTTATTGCCGAATCAGCAAGATTGAATATTGGGCGGAAAAATATGAAATGGCCATCATAACCAAATAACCAAGATGGTAACCATGACGAGCCATCAGCCTCAACAAAGTCAATTATGGGGAAATATAGCATATCAACAACTTTGCCATGTAATAGCGAAGCATAACCTTGCCCTTCGGAGGCAAAAGCACCGAGAGTATGATATGTGCTTTGGGTAAATAGCATACCATAAAAAGCACTATCTATAATGTTACCAAACGCACCAGCAAATATTAGGGATATACTAACTATCAATCCATTACTTTTCCCCTTTTTAATAATAATAAAAAGGTACACAGCAATAGCTATTATTGCAAGTATTCGAAAAATGCTAAGAAAGAGCTTGCCAAATTCACCACCAAACTGAAGGCCAAATGCCATCCCGTTATTCTCGGTGAAATAGAGGTTGAACCAGCTACCCAATATGGGGATTTCTTCACCAAGAGTCATGCTAAGCTTGACCCAAATCTTTAATGCTTGATCTGATATCAGAACAAGCAATATAATAAATATGGATTTCTTCAAATTAAACTAGTTTATTGGATCGGGTTTAGCCATTTTATTCTTAGCCTCGATACTAAGTGTAGCGTGAGGAACCGCTCTTAATCGTTCTTTGCTAATTAACTTACCAGTAACACGACAAATTCCGTATGTTTTATTTTGGATACGGGCAAGTGCATTTTCAAGATTTGTAATAAACCTATTCTGTCGTGCAGCTAACCTACTGTTTTCTTCTTTCGACAGCACCTGTTGTCCTTCTTCGAGTACTTTAAACGTTGGTGATGTATCGTTTGTACCGTGTTCGCTATTATTGCTATATGCTTCTGTTAATAGTTGAAAATCTTCCCTTGCCTTTACTAGCTTCGATAAGATGATTTCTTTAAACTCCTCAAGTTCGGCATCATTGTATTTTGTCTTTCTTATGTCACCGTTTTCATTCTCTTTCATGACCGTCTTTTTTTATCGTTAATCTAGAAATATTGACCGTATAAATATACAATTTTTTTTGTATCTTTAAATAACGAACAATAGTTTTATAAGTTATTGTTTACTGATTACCAATGTAACAGAAATTCCTTCAAGCAGCTCTACTTCCTCTATTCCATTATGCTCAACTTTTTCAGTAAAGTTTAAATCAGCCAAGGTTTCCGAGCAAATGTAATCATTAAAATTAATAAGTGCATTATTTGTTAAATCATTATTTTCAACCAACAGTTTGATTCTGTCAGTAACCTCAAATCCTTTATCTTTTCTCAAATTCTGGATGCGGTTAACAAATTCCCTTGCCAAACCTTCTTCTTTAAGTTCAGGGGTTACTGTTATATCAAGTGCAACTGTTGTTTGACCATCGTTTGCAACACTCCACCCCGGAATATCTTCAGTGCTGATTTCAACATCATCAAGTGTTATTTCGAAATTATCATCCCCAATAATTAATGAAAATTGACCATTATCTTCGAGTTTCTTAATGTCATTCTGATCAATCCCCTCAATGGCATTTGCAAGCTGTTTCATCATCTTTCCATATTTTGGTCCCAATGACTTGAAATTAGGCTTAATTTTCTTAACAAGTACGCCTGTTGAATCAGTGAGATACTCGATGGTTTTCACATTAACTTCAGATAGAATTAAATCTTCAACCGCCTTAATGTGATTAAATGTGTAATCGGAAAATACAGGAATTATGATTTTTGCCAACGGTTGTCTTACTCTTAAAAAGTTTTTCTTACGTAGGGATAGCACCATCGAACTTATCTTTTGGGCAAGCTCCATTCGCTCTTCCAAATCCTTATCTATTAACTCGTCTTTTACTACAGGGAAATCCGTTAAATGTACCGATTCAACATTGTGTTTACCGCTCACATTATTCAAGTCAACAAATAACCTGTCGGAAAAGAAAGGTGCAATTGGTGAGCTGATTTGAGCGATGGTTTCAAGTACTGTATATAATGTTTGATAGGCTTCGATTTTATCTTTAGTATAAGATCCCTTCCAGAATCTTCTTCGCGATAAGCGTACATACCAATTACTTAGATGCTCATTTACGAAATATTGAATTGCCCTTCCGGCTTTGGTAGGCTCAAAATTACTGAGTGACTCATCAACATTTTTCACAAGAGTATTAAGCTCCGAAAGTATCCATCTGTCAAGTTCTGTTCTTTCACTTACAGGAATTTCATCTTCACTATATGAGAAACCGTCAATATTTGCATAGAGGGCAAAAAATGAATATGTATTGTAAAGGGTTCCCAGTAATTTCCTTCTTACTTCATCAATACCATTTTCATCAAAACGCAGGTTATCCCATGGCTGTGAATTGGTAATCATATACCATCTTGTAGCATCCGGGCCATATTTATTGATGGTTTCGAATGGGTCGACTGCGTTGCCAAGACGTTTTGACATTTTGTTGCCATTTTTGTCAAGAACCAATCCATTTGAAACAACAGTTTTATATGCTACCGAATCAAATAACATAGTTGCAATTGCATGAAGAGTAAAAAACCATCCTCGTGTTTGGTCAACTCCTTCGGCAATAAAATCAGCCGGGAAGTTCTTTTCAAAAACCTCTTTGTTTTCGAAAGGGTAATGAAACTGAGCATATGGCATTGACCCCGAGTCGAACCAAACATCAATAAGGCCGGGCTCGCGCATCATTTGTTTACCACTTTCCGAAACAAGAATAATTTCATCAGCATAAGGTTTATGAAAATCAAAGGTTTCATAGTTTTGTTTGCTCATATTTCCCGGTTCAAAATCAGCCATCGGATTTTTGGTCATAAATCCAGCAACCAAAGATTTCTCCACTTCTGCTTTCAATTCTTCTGCTGAACCAATAGCTTTTATCTCAAGCCTGTCTTCGGTTACCCAGATAGGTAATGGTACACCCCAATATCTTGAGCGAGATAAATTCCAATCAACCAGATTTTCAAGCCAATTCCCAAAACGACCTTCACCAGTTGCTTTTGGTTTCCAGTTAATCGTTTTGTTTAGTTCAATCATCCTATCCTTAAGAGCAGTGGTTTTAATAAACCAGTTATCAAGTGGATAGTAGAGAATTGGTTTATCGGTACGCCAGCAATGAGGATAGCTGTGAACGTGCTTTTCTACCCTAAAGGCTTTGTTTTCTTTTTTCAGGCTAACAGCAAGATCAATATCCAAGGATGTATCATCTTTACCAAGCGATTCATCATAGTCGTTTTTCACATATCTGCCTGCGAATTCGCTATATTTATCAACATCAACATAATCCTTTACAAATCCTTCATCTAAATCATCAAGAGTGAAAAATCGTCCTTTGAAATCAACCATTGGGCGTCGTTCGCCACTTTTGTCGATTAACACTAATGGTTCGATTCCCATTACTCTTGCAACTCTATCATCATCGGCACCAAATGTAGGAGCAATGTGTACTATACCTGTTCCATCTTCAGTAGTAACAAAGTCTCCCGGAATAACTTCAAATGCTTTACCCATTGGCTTAACCCATGGGAACAGTTGCTCATAAGCAACTCCTGTTAATTCAAACCCCTTACACTCACCAACAACTTTAAACGGTATTTTTTTATCGCCAGATTTATAATCCTCGAAAGAGAGATCTTTATTCTTTTCATTAAAATAAGAATTGAGTCTTTCTTTAGCGAGAATTACTGTAATTGGAATCCCCGTGTATGGATTAAAACTAACAACCTTAACATAATCAATTTTATCGCCAACAGCAAGTGCAGTATTTGATGGCAAGGTCCAAGGAGTTGTTGTCCAGGCCAATATAAAAAGATCACCCTCCACACCTTCAAATATCTTATGAGGAGCTTCTTCTTTAATAACTTTAAATTGCGCAACAGCAGTGGTATCGGTTACATCACGATAACAACCAGGTTGATTTATTTCATGTGTACTAAGTCCTGTTCCTGCAGCAGGAGAATATGGCTGAATGCTATATCCTTTATAGAGGAGGTTTTTTTCGTGTAGCATTTTTAAGAGATGCCATACGGATTCGATATACTTATTATCAAAGGTTATATATGGATTTTCAAGATCTACCCAATATCCAATTTTTTTGGTGAGGTCATCCCAAAGATCTTTATATTTAAGCACTTCGGTACGGCATGCATTATTATAATCTTCAACGCTTATTTTTTTTCCAATATCTTCTTTTGTGATTCCAAGGGTTTTTTCAACGCTAATTTCAACTGGCAATCCGTGAGTATCCCATCCTGCTTTTCGCTCAACAAATCTCCCCTTAAGAGTTTGATAGCGGCAGAACAAATCTTTAATTGTACGGGCCATAACATGATGAATCCCTGGAACCCCATTTGCTGATGGGGGACCCTCGTAGAAAACAAAAGGTTTGTTGTTTTTTCTATTTTCTAAACTCTTTGCAAAAATATCTTTTTGCTCCCACACAGCCCTAACTTCCTCAGCCAGTTGAGGTAGATTTAGTTGTGAATATTCGTTGTACTTTCTTCCCATTAGAAAATAATTTTTCTCTATTTTTAAAATAAGGCAGCAAAACTAATAAAAAATGAGGTAGATAGCTCTTATTATAAAGAGGCGGAAATAAATAATAGCATAAAATCGTTTATGGGGAGCTGTTTTCCACAGAAAAAATCAATATTTCTCTACTTCTTTTCAATTATAAACGATGATACCTTTGGGCTGGTTAATATATTTGAAATAATATCAATGCTGGCAAAGTCACCCAGCTCCTCAATTAATTCTTTCACCCTGCGCTTTTTTTCGGTTAAGCTATTTTTCGATTTGATAATTTTATGAAACTCTTTCAACTGTGACCCTTTAAATTCATCCAGTATAATTGTAAGAATCTCATTTGCTTCTTGACCAGCATTATTATCAATATCTGGTAATCCATAAATTTTGAGTTCGTCGATGGCAGCCTGCATAACTTCTTTGGCAAGTTTCTTTGACCCTTCTTCATAAGATTCGTTGCCAGATGCATCGCGTAATGACCATGAATTAAATTCGAATTCAATATTTTTAAGTTGTTTGATTTTCGAATCATGTTTTCCAAAAATACGAGTAAGAATAATTAATGAATATTCTTTCCATGCATCGAAGTCAAAACCAGGAGAGGCTAGTTTTTCGATTTGACTCTCAAGAAGCTTTATTTCTTTATTTACCATGATTTTGTTGTTTGTGTAAAAATACTAATTATTATGAAAATTTGTTTGTTGTAACCCCGTTATTTTTTTGCTGGTTAGTTATCAGGTAGTCCTTTGCAATTTTCATCTTAACAATACAACAATCCGCGTACACAACTATTCTTCCAACATAGTTTATACACTTTTGCAACATATATCTTATTGCTTACATATTTTATTTGAGAAATTACTATATTTGCGCCCACATTAAAATCCTTAAATAATAGCTTTTTATGGAGAAAAAGAACGTTGGTCAAATAGCACAAATTATTGGCCCTGTTATAGACGTAGTTTTCGAAAAAGAAGAAAACCTCCCGAAAATTTTTGACGCTCTACAAATAATTAGAGATAATGGTGAAAAATTAATCCTGGAAGCACAGCAGGCAATCGGGGAAAATACTATTCGTACTATTGCAATGGACTCGTCAGAGGGTCTTCGTCGCGGAATGAAAGTTGAAGCTCTTGGTCACCCAATTTCAATGCCTACCGGCGACGAGATTAAAGGTCGTTTATTCAACGTAATCGGTGATGCCATCGACGGTTTAGGAGATGTTGATTCAAAAAAAAGGTATCCTATTCATAGGGATCCTCCTACATATGATCAGCTTACAACAACCAAAGAAATACTATACACAGGTGTAAAAGTAATCGACCTTATTGAGCCTTATTCAAAAGGTGGAAAAATTGGTTTGTTTGGTGGAGCAGGTGTTGGTAAAACCGTAATTATTATGGAACTTATCAACAATATTGCTAAATCATACGCTGGTCTTTCAGTATTTGGTGGTGTTGGTGAGCGTACTCGTGAGGGTAACGATTTGCTTCGTGAGATGATCGAATCAGGAGTTATCAAATACGGAAAAGAGTTTACCGAAAGCATGGAAAAAGGTGGTTGGGATCTATCGAAAGTTGATCGCGAAGAACTTAAAACTTCACAAGCCACACTTGTATTTGGTCAAATGAATGAGCCTCCAGGGGCACGTGCACGTGTTGCATTATCAGGACTAACAGTGGCTGAATATTTCCGTGATGGTGATGAAAAATCAGGTGGTCGCGATATACTTTTCTTTATTGATAATATTTTCCGTTTTACACAAGCGGGTTCTGAGGTATCAGCACTATTGGGTCGTATGCCTTCAGCGGTTGGATATCAGCCAA
Source organism: Bacteroidota bacterium (assembly GCA_013203805.1). Taxonomy (GTDB): domain Bacteria; phylum Bacteroidota; class Bacteroidia; order Bacteroidales; family F082. The sequence goes on from JABMPH010000107.1 coordinate 26,495, forward strand.
CATTGGCTACCGAAATGGGTATTATGCAAGAGCGTATTACATCTACAAAACGTGGGTCCATTACTTCCGTTCAGGCAGTTTATGTTCCTGCAGATGACCTTACCGATCCTGCCCCAGCAACAACTTTTGCCCACCTTGATGCTACAACAGTATTGAGTAGAAAAATTGCAGAACTTGGTATTTATCCTGCTGTTGATCCGTTGGATTCCACATCACGTATTCTTACGCCTGATGTTGTTGGTGATGAGCATTATCATACAGCCGAACGAGTTAA
>JABMPH010000108.1 GCA_013203805.1 Bacteroidota bacterium
AAAGGCATTAGGATTATTTGTGTTAATTATTTGAAGAGCCCCTTCCAAATCTTTACGTTTAACAATACTAAATAGTATATTAAAAGGTCCGTTTTTGCCTTCAGCATTTACAATTGTTACCCCATGATTTGCCGCGCGTAATTGCCTAACCAGAATATCTGTATCCAATTTTGGAATTATCCGGATTATTACTGTACCAATCGACATCATTTCAACAAGTATTATTCCCAAATAATTTCCCAAAGCAAACCCAATTCCATAGCCCAAATAGCACATAAAATTATCGAGATGTTGCATTATTTGACCGATTGCCACAAGCCAAATAATAACTTCCACAAATCCAAGCAAAGGGGCCAGGTACTTATAGCCACGTGCAACAAATATTAAACGTATTGTACCAACCGATACATCTAAAATTCTTGCAATAGCTATTAACAAAGGTAATATTACCCAGTTAAATATATCAGCGCTAATCCATTCAGGCATTACCATTTCCATTTTTCTTTATTTTTTTTGCAAAGATATTAACTTCACTAATACTCCATAAATTGCTGAAACAATACTTGTAAATATGAACTACCATCCATAATTATCGAATCTTTCAATAGAGGCTCAATTTGCATTTCCTGATATTCGTTTATGGTATTGTTGTAAACAAAATATCCATTCGGGGTCAGCCATCCAACTCCTTCTCCGGTTTCAAAATATGCAAACTCTGGAGTTGTAGGGTTAAACAGATTTCGGCTCCAGAAAAAATCTTCACATACTATATTGAGCTGTGATAGCAGTGTACTTGCAATATCAGTTTGTGATCCAATTCTATCTATTTTACTTCCCTTAAACTCATCTTTAATTACATCTCCAATTAAAAGCAAAGGTATACTACGATATTCCTTTGTGTAAACAGGCCAGTTATTGTAAGTGTTATGGCTATGATCGGCAACTATTATGAAAAGAGTGTTACTGTACCATGATTGCTTTTTAGCATTTTTGAAATAATTACCTAGACATTTGTCGGTATAATATGCAGAGTTTAAATATCCATTTTGATTTTTACTTTCGGCCCAACTTATAACATCATCCATTGGCTGATCGTAAGGCGAATGAGTACTTACGGTAAACAAAGCCGAGAAAAATGGTTGTTTCTGAGTATTAAGATAATTGATTTGTTCATCCAATATGAATTCATCATGAATACCTAATTTACCACGTGGCAGGTTTCTGTCAAAGTCACCAATCTCTTTAATTACATCAAACCCATTAACCGAGATAAATGAATTAATACCTCCATACATTAGCTCACCACCAAAAAAGAATGACGATGAATAACCCTCTTTTTCAAGTGTTTTAGTTAAACTAGGCAATCCATTAATTTTATCAAGACTATGAGTGATAGCGGTTATTGGTGTAGATGGAAATCCTGCAAATACTGCCGACATTGCCTGTTCTGATCTATTTCCACTTGCATATAAGTTTGTGAAAAGGAGACCCTCTTTTTCTAGTTCTTTAAACTGTGGAGTAATTCCACTATTTCCACCAAGCGACTCAATTAAATCAGCCGACCAGCTTTCCAGTAATAGAATAACGATATTTGGTTTCGAAGTATTGAGAATTTTTGTTGTTGTGTCGTTAACTACTTCATGTAGTTTTTGTACTCGCTTTTTAGCAAAATCAGAATTGTAAAACCCAAAAGGGTTGGTATCCTTAAATTTATAGTTTTCTATTGTGCTTATTAATAAGCTATATCCTGAATTAACAGATGCCAGATTAATGAAATTATGTTTTGAAAAATATGAACTACTTTGAGTAATAGGGATTTCCGACACACCACCCCGTATTCCAATAAAAAGCAGGATTGAGGTAAACACAAAAAACAAACTGCTTAGTATAAGATTACGTGGTCTAACCACAATTCTTTCATAAATAAATCTTCTATAGAACCAAATCCCGATCCCAATCTGCAGTACCAGTATTACCATCAAAATAAAAAACACATAAGTTTCGGATGAATTGTATATTTCAGCAGGATGCGATATATAGTTTAAAGCTTTAAAATGAAGCTTTGTTTTCCATTCGTCATATATGCCTATTTCGGATGTTGTGATTGAAAAATAAACAAGCAATACTAAAAATGAATAAACCAGATTCACATAATTTAACCATTTCGGACTCGAATAGGACTGTATGGTTAAAATTATAGTAGGAACTATTAATATATAACAAGCTGTGGAAATATCGAGTGGTAAGGCATACCAGAACGAAAGAAAAACATCACTAATATCAATGCTTTCAATAGTTAATAAACCAGAATAATAAATATAGAACACCATTCTGGACACAGCAAAAACCAACATCCAAAAAAGAAATTGTTTTATTAATGAAACGATAATTCTCATTGTTATAAGCGATATAAAAAAGAATGCAAAGTTAACTATTACAGCAGATGTTGTGAGAACAAAATCTTTTTATTAATTTTACGAAATAACCTTTTCTAAAAATATTATTGATGAACAATAGTAATCTTCCACCCAGAAAAGTAAATTTCCAGAGTATAGTTAGTTTTTTATGCAAAACCCTGATATTTATTATCATATTTAGCGTTACCGAAAATTTAGAGGCTAATACTGATTCTATTGTTGCATCATACTATAATAGGGCATTGTTATTAAAAGAAAATGGAAATTATGATAGTGCTTTCATAATACTTGAACACGCTGTACTACATACAGATAGTGTTTTTGATAAAGAAGCCAAAACTAACTTACTGGATAGTTTGGCTTCTCTGGCTTTTGATTGCAACAAATTTGAATATGCCCAGCAATATTTTAAGCAATGTATAAAGGCTAAACTGCAATTAAAAAAAGCTGATCTGTATGTCGACTATATTGGTTTAAGCCTCACTTTTTTAGAGCGAGGATTTCCTGATTCGGCCTTGTACTATATTAATAAGGGGAGGTATTACTGGGAACAAAAAAACGACACTTTAATTTCCACGTCTCTCGAAAACAATACTGGAAGAATTTACA
>JABMPH010000109.1 GCA_013203805.1 Bacteroidota bacterium
CACAAATCTTTCTGCGAAAAAGAAAGCTGAAACGGGCTACAACCCTTGATAATACTGCAATCTCGCTTATTTTTTATATACATTGTTATGCAACGATTTTCTTATTTCTTATTCGTTGATATTTCAAACATTCCTTGAAAATTATTTGGCAAGAAAACTTTGTCACTTGGATTTTTTGTTATTGTTTTCATTCCATCAATATACTTTTGCGACATAATTATTTGACCTGCAATTTCAGGACTTGTGTTTTCTTTCAACTTTGAAATATATACACTTTCTGCATCCGCAATCATTTTTATTGCATCGGCTTGTGCTTGTGCTCTTACAAGTGTAGCTTTTGCCTCGGCATTCGCTCTTGTTACTTCTGCCGCTGCTTCACCCTCTGCTTCTGCCATTAATGCACGTTTTTTTCGTTCCGCTGTCATTTCTTGCATCATCGCTTCTGCAGTTTCGCTTGAATAGTTAATTTCCTGAATTTCTACTCGTGTGAATGCAATTCCCCATTTAGAAGCAGTTTCTGCTAATTGGGCGGCAATTTTTGTGTTTAAGCTCTGTCGTTCTGACAAAACTTGGTCAAGTTTAATTTTACCAATATTTGCTCTTAACGCATTTAAAGCAACGTCAGCAATTGATTTTGGTAAAATATCAATATCATAAACAGCTTTTACAGGGTCTGTAATTCTCCAATAAATTGAAGCATTTGCATCAATGGTAACATTGTCAAGTGTTTGACATTGTCTTGATGGCGTGTCGGTTTGTTGTTCGGATAATTCAATGAAATATCCATTTTTATTTGCGGTTCCGTCCCACTCATAAACTTTTTTAATACTTTCAATAAATGGTAATTTAAATCTCAGTCCATCTCTCTGAACTCTCGAATGTTTACCAAATCTTTTAATTAGAACAACGTGGTTCTGCGGAATTGTGTAAATTAATGCCATAATTTCTCTTTTTTTAAATTATTAATTTATTTGATTTAATGTTTAGAACTATATATTTATTTCCAATTTGAATTTCTTTTTCAGTTTCAAATTGATGTATTTCATCATTTATAAAAATATATTTTTCTCCTTCAACTTCTTTTATTATCCCTTCTTTACCAATAAATCCATCAAGACCGCCTTTATGCTTACTTGGTGCAATTAATTTGTCATTTATTTTTTCTATGACTTTTCTCCAGATTGTATAATGAAAAATAACAAGTGCAACCCAAATTAATATTCCAAAAAGAATTTGATATAGAATTGGCATATCAATTTCTTTGGCAATTGTAAAAGTCAATATGATATACGCTAAATGTGTCGGAAAATCCGAAGCGAAAAAAATATCCACAAGTATTAAAATTATTGCAGATACTATTAAAATCTCATTTATTGTCATTCCAAATATTTCCATAGATTCAAGTTTTTCGTTTTTTTAATTGTTGCATAACTACTTGATAAGCACTGTGAAATAGTGTTTATATTAACTTTGCCTACTGCGGAGCACCTGTTCATGTGCTTTAAAATGAGGCGTATATGAAACTTGGAATTTAAATGCATTGGGCTATATTGTTATTATACGATTGTAAATGTACATCTTTTTTGATTCTTGTCATTGTTTAACTAGAGTTTTATTAAATCTCCAGGACTTGTAATCTTAGAGATATTTAAGGTGCTTACATGTGTGTATATTTCAGTTGTTTTACTACTACTGTGGCCGAGTAATTCCTGTATATACCTTAAATCAGTTCCGTTTTCTAATAAATGAGTGGCAAATGAATGCCTTAATGTATGAACTGATCCTTTGGTCATAACACCCGCTTTCTTTTTCGCTGCATGTAATATATTCCTGATGCTTGTGCTTGAATACTGACCACCAAATTGCCCTTCAAATAAATAGTTTTGAGGCGTATATTGTTTTATGTAATTTAACAACATTTCAATGGCTGAATATGCAAGTGTTGAATATCTATCCTTTCTTCCTTTTCCACTTCGAATAGCAACCATCTTCCTGTCAAACATTATATCCGCAGGTCTGATGTTTATCAATTCACTTATTCGTAAGCCGCTCGAATAAATAAGAAATAACATTGCCTTGTGTTTTTGATTGTCAATGCTTGCTAGTATTCGTTCTACTTCTTCACGGCTGTAAACGGTAGGTAATAACTTATTGCGTAATGGCCGATGTACATCCTTGATTTCAACTAGTTTGTCATTTATAACCCTGTAATATAATTTAATTGCGTTAACTGATTGATTGATTAAACTTGCCGATGGAGTACCCGTTTGTAACCAAATATTATGATATCTATCTATTTCCTCAACACCAAATTTATCTATCTGATATAAACTACGACCTTTGAAAGTATTCAAATACCTTATAATCATATTGTGATATGTCGCAATAGTGCTCCTGCTATAATTATGTAGCTGCATATACTCAAGGTAAGCAATCGGACAACTGATAAAATCCTTTCCCTTTTTGTAACTCTGCTCTAATAATGTTTTTCTAATATAAATGTCGTTTATGGTTAAGTCATTATTAATCATAATTGTGAATAAGGGCATAAGTGCGTTAATCGCTCTATTTAAATGCCAACGCTTAGCCGTAAAGTACCAAATTCCAGTGTCTTTGTTAAAGCTGAAAATATAAGCTCTTTCAACGCCCTCAGGAATACCTTTAGTGAAAATATATTTAAACCCCACATATTTATTACCCTCTTCTTCAAAAGGAAATAAATATACTTTCTCCATTTCTTTTCTTTTAATAAGAGCCTTGGTCATATAATTATCCGAACCAATACTATTAGGACTTATTTGTGGTCGAGCACTTTTTTTATAGTTTAAATACAATATACTTACCTTGGCAAGATCATTGAATAATTCAAAAACATATTTCATATTTACCTCACTATCAATCATGCAAAAAGCATTTATATTGATATTGTATTCAACCCAATCGTTTTGTGCAATGCGATCTAAAATTTTCTGGTTCTTTTTAAATAATAACCTAACATACTTCCTGCCGTCATGTTCAACCTTGTTAAGATAAATAATTGGCTTTTCAGTTGTTTTATACATGGTATAAAATATAAATAGAATGATGTATGTGCAAAACTACATTGTAAAATAGCTATAGTTAATTTTATAAACAATTAAATTCGTATCTAAGCGTTTAATAAAATAGGTAAAATGATATACAATGTGGAATTTTCATTTCTTGCCTAGACAGTATCTAATAAAATATATTTCTAATTAGTTGATTATGAAAAGTTACGAAAGTTGTCTTCAATGTGGAGAAAAGATAGTTGGGCGTATTGATAAGAAATTCTGTGATGCCCAATGCCGCAATAGCTATAATAACAAAACAAAACGCGAGAATGAAAAGCTAATTAATGATACTAATCGAATACTTCGAAAAAACCGTATAATTCTTAAGCAATTTAATCCGGAAGGAAAAACCACAGTAAGAAAAGAGTATTTAACAAAACTTGGATTCGATTTCAAATTTCACACACATACTTTTGTAACTTACTCAGGTATACATTACAAATTTTGCTATGAATATGGTTATTTTGAGTTGGAAGATGGGATTAAGGTGCTTATAGTTAACGAGCAACCTTATATGAAATAGTTATTTATTCAGGCTGTCCAGTAGGTTAAATTAATTACTGAATTTTAAATACAAGAACTTTCAGATTTACTAAATATTTTGAAAAATGTATTTTTTCTTTTGATTTACAGCAGGTGTGTTTGGTTATTGTTGATACAGCTCCGCCTGCTAAGTCACATTGTTCAGGGGTAACAGGTTGTAAACGTAACTATTAGGCTTTGTAAAGATTGATTTGTGCTTGTGTCAATATTTTATGGGAGTAAATTTAATAAATAATCAACTTTAATAGTATAAAGCCACTATTTATAACGATTGTAAATAGTATGTCAAGATAGATGAATTTAAGCTTTCTTTTATAGCTTTTGTGATAAAATGGGGATGTCATTGTTGTGATATTTTTGAGGTTACTTTTTGCAAATACTATACATCAAAAACTATGATGTGTAATTTGAAAAATTATTAGGTAATTGAAAAGATCAACTTCATGCATAAGAATTGTTTATTAAATCAGAAGTGGGGGTGGGGTGTGTAGGTAATTAAAGACATCTTTAAATTTGGTCATCAATAAAAAAGCCTCTGAAATTCAGAGGCTTATATATTGAAAAGTGATCCCGACAGGGCTCGAACCTGTGACCCTCTGCTTAGAAGGCAGATGCTCTATCCA
>JABMPH010000110.1 GCA_013203805.1 Bacteroidota bacterium
TCTTTTACCTTCCATCCTATTCCCCAGAGTTAAATCCTGATGAATATCTGAATAATGATATCAAACAAGGTGTTCATTCTAAGACTCTTTTTAGAGATGAGAAGAGTTTGAAGAAGGGAGTGTTATCATATATGCGGATGCTGCAGAAAATGCCTGAACGAGTGGCGAATTACTTCAAGCACCCGAAGATTGCTTACGCAGGGTAAATGATACGACTAAACTGTGCCGGTTTAATAATGGCTACGGGGTTAGTTCCCCGCTCCTCTGGGGCGAGTAAACAGACTTATTTCTTGGAGATCACCCGCTGTTTGCAGCTGGGTTGTTCATTCCAAACCATTAGTGGAATTTGAGGTATGAGTACTTCAAAATATTCAAAAAATAAAATCAGAATAGCTATAGTCACTAATATTATACCCAAATATAGAGAGGGTTTTTACGACCGTTTAATTAGGCGAGAAGATTTGGATGTAACTGTATATTGTCAAGACCATATACCTGGAATGAACTTTATAACAATCCATAAAAAATATGGTGAACGGGTAAAAATTATAAAATTTATTTCTGCTAAGAGAGAGAAAATCTCCTGGCAGTTTCTTCCATGGTACCGAATCTTTAAAGATTATGATGTAGTGTTTATAAATGGAAACCCTAGAGTTTTATCTGATGTTTTAATTTCTACCGTGCTGCAGCTATTAGGAAGGGGTGTTGTGCAGTGGACCATGGCTCATTCTTACAAGTCTAATTATAAATATGAAAATATTCGTTTGTTATGGTCTCGACTCTTCAAGAGAATTTTAGTATATACGGATGCAGAAGTGAGATTCCTTCGTAGTAAGGGTTTTAAAAATAATTTCATTTTAGGGATGAACAACGGTCTTGATCAAAAAACAATTGACGCTGTCAGCTTGAAATGGACAGATGCCCGTCTGCAAGAATGGCGAGAGTCAAAATCAATAGATAATTGTGTTATGTTATTATCGTGTGCACGACTGGATACTAAAAATAAATTTGAACAAGTTGTTGAAGCTTTGCCTTTACTAATTGCTAAAATACCTAATTTAATTTGGTGCTTAATCGGGGATGGAGAAGAAAAATATAATCTTGAAAAAATGACTAGGGCTGCCAATTTAGAAAATTACGTGCGATTTGTTGGTCAAATATATCAAGAAGAAGAGATTGCTCCATGGTTTTTATCATCAAAGGTTTTGATCCATCCTGCTGCTATTGGATTGACATTGCTTCATTCGTTTGGATATGGCTTACCGGTTGTTATACATGGGAATTCGAAGCTACATGGCCCCGAATATTCTGCTTTTGAATCAGAATTTAACGGGCGAAATTTTAAAATTGGTGATATTAGGAATCTTGCTGATACCGTTATAGAGTTACTATCTGACACTAAAGCTTGTTCAGATATGAAAGAAAACGCTCTATTCATTGCGAGGAATAAGTATAACGTGGATGTAATGGTTGAGCGATTTATACAAATCGCAAAAACAGCAGCTGTTAGGAATTAACATTAATAATTATCGTTATAAAATAATAAATAGGATTTGAAATGAAAGTATTAATTCTTGCTGGTGGTTTGGGGTCTCGCCTATCTGAAGAAACCAGACTTAGGCCAAAACCAATGGTAGAAATTGGAGGGAAACCTATTCTTTGGCACATAATGAAATCATATTCTTACTATGGATTTAATGACTTCATTATTTTATGTGGGTACAAAGGTTACATGATTAAAGAGTATTTTACCAACTATTATAGTCATATGTCTGACATGACTATCGACATGACAACAAACACCATAATACATCACAAGAATAGTGCAGAGCCATGGAAGGTTACTCTTCTAGATACGGGCCTAGATGCAATGACTGGACGCCGTATAAAAATGGCAAAAGATTATATTAATAATGAACCCTTTTTACTTACCTATGGTGATGGTGTCTCAAATATTAATATTAATAAGTTAATCTCTTATCATAAAAGTCATGGCAAAGCGATAACAATGAGTTCTTTTCAGCCTGAAGGTCGATTTGGATCATTAATAATAAACGATGAACATAAAGTAATGTCATTTCAAGAAAAACCAAAGGGTGATGGTGCCTGGATTAATGCAGGTTTTTTTGTTTGTCAACCTGAAGTACTAAATTATATCCCAGATGGACGAGATGTCATTTTTGAAAAAACTCCTCTTGAAAATTTAGCCAAAGCGGATCAATTGTACACTTATAAACATGAAGGATTTTGGAAACCTATGGATACTCAGCGTGATAAGATCTATCTGGATGAATTATTTAAGAAAGGAGAAGCACCATGGATAAAATGGTAACAATAGAAACGTTATTTGGTGGAATATATAAGAACCGGAAAGTTCTTGTAACCGGACATACAGGATTCAAGGGATCGTGGCTGTGTTTAATTTTAAAAATATTAGGTGCAGATGTATACGGATATGCATTAAATCCACATACAAATCCAAATCTGTTTGAAGAAGCCCAAATTGACAAACTTATAACTTCATTTTTTGGTGACATACTAGATCGCGAATATCTAGATAAAGTGATGTCTGAAGTTCAACCTGAAATAGTTATTCATATGGCGGCTCAGGCAATTGTTCGCGAATCTTATAAATTGCCAGTTGAAACTTTTTCAGTGAATGTAATGGGCACCGTTCATATACTTGAAGCCTGTCGAATTACTCCGAGTGTAAAAGCAATTGTTAATGTGACAACTGATAAGTGTTATGAGAACAAGGAGTGGCATTGGTGTTATCGGGAAAATGAACCCATGGGTGGTTATGATCCATACTCAAATAGTAAAGGCTGCTCAGAACTTGTAACATCTTGTTACCGGAATTCTTTTTTTAATTCGGAGAAATACACTGATCATGGAGTATCCCTAGCTTCAGCGCGTGCAGGGAATGTAATTGGTGGTGGTGACTGGGCTGATGATCGATTGATCCCTGATTTCATACGAGCAATAGTTAAAGGTGAAAAAGTCAAAATCCGAAGTCCTTTTGCGATCCGACCTTGGCAGCATGTTATGGAGCCACTATCTGGATATTTGATTTTAGCAGCAAAACTTTATACAGAAGGTTCAAAATATGCTGAGGGTTGGAATTTTGGACCTGACAATAACGATGTTCAAAATGTTGAATGGATTACAAAAAAAATATGCAAGCTCTGGGGAAAAGGGGCATCGTATAGCGTAGATACAAACCCACAACCCCATGAAGCTAATTACCTCAAACTGGATTGCTCTAAAGCAAAAGCAGCATTGGGATGGACACCAAAATGGAATATCCAAACAGCTCTTATTTCCATTATTGAATGGAATAAAGCTTTTCTAAATGGGAAAAACATGAGAAAAGTAACAGAGGAGCAAATTAATAATTATTTCAGTTTATAATCTCATTACAATTGGAAGTGAAAATAATAGAAAATGACTAATTCCGAACAACTTCGTAAAGAAATTATTGAGAAAACAATTGAATATCATCAAGCCAAATTTGCTTCCAAGGAATTTATTGCTGGCGAATCAAGGGTCAACTATGCTGGTAGAATCTTTGATGCAAAAGAGATGTCTAATGCTGTAGAAGCCTGCCTTGATTTTTGGCTCACTGAAGGTCGATATTCAGAAGAATTCTCGGATAAAATTGCTGAATATCTTGATGTAGAGCATATCTTACTTACCAATTCAGGATCTTCAGCAAACCTTTTAGCGTTTTCTTCGCTAACTTCAGAAAAATTAGGTGATAAAAGACTTAAACCTGGTGACGAGGTAATCTCAGTTGCTGCAGGATTTCCAGCAACCGTTACTCCCATCATCCAATATGGTTTAGTTCCTGTTTTTATTGATGTAAGCATTCCAACCTATAACATTGATGTAGAAATGATGCGTAAAGCTATTACAAAAAAAACAAAATGTATTTTTATAGCGCATACGCTTGGAAATCCTTTTAATATCGATGCGGTAATGCAGTTGGCCAAAGAGCATGATTTATGGGTAATCGAAGATAACTGTGATGCTTTTGGAAGTGATTACAACGATAGTAAAACTGGTTCCCATGCTCATTTATCGACGATCTCTTTTTATCCTGCTCACCACATTACCACTGGTGAAGGTGGTGCTGTTTGTACAAATGATCCGCAACTCGCACTTCTAGTTAGGGCTTTTCGCGATTGGGGTAGAGATTGTTATTGTGCTGGAGGTGAAAACAATACATGCGGCAAACGTTTCTCACAAAAATTTGGGAACCTCCCTTTTGGATTTGATCATAAGTATGTTTATTCAGAAATTGGATACAACCTCAAAATGACAGATATTCAAGCTGCAATTGGTGCGGCTCAAATTGACAAGCTCCCTGAATTTTGTCAACAGCGTAAAGAAAACTTTAGGGAATGGACACGGATATTTACAAAATATCTAGATTATTTTATTTTACCTGAGGCAACTAAAAATTCTGATCCTGCGTGGTTTGCATTTATAGTTACATTAAAAAGTGAAGCTCCTTTCACTCGAGATGAGTTAACAACTTACTTAAATGATAAACTTATAGAAACCCGAGTTCTTTTTGCTGGGAACATCACTAAACAGCCTGGTTTTATGAATAAATATTGGCGCATCGCTGACCACTTAAATAATACAGATTATATAATGAATAACACATTTATTCTTGGTACTTATCCTGGTTTAACGAAAGAGATGTTTGATTATGCTGAAAGTGTCATTGAAAATTATGTTAGTATAAAGAAGTAATATGTTAGCAAAGAAATACAAATCAGAAGTCGTTTCTGTAATAAACCCTATTGAGGGAATTTATACACTAGAAATTAAATCTTTAGGACGAAAATTCAAATTTCAACCTGGTCAATTCCTGCATCTTTCCCTAGACAATACTTACGATGGGATTGGCCAATGGCCTGATTCACGTTGTTTTTCAATGAGGAGCAATCCTACGGAAGAAAATATTAAGATCACTTATGCTGTAAAAGGAAGATTTACAAAAAAGATGATGGAAGTACTTAAGGTGGGATCAGAGATATGGCTGAAATTACCTTATGGAGATTTGTTTGCTCAAAAACATAACAAAAATAACACAGTCTTTATTGCGGGTGGTACGGGCATAACACCCTTCCTATCACTTTTTACTCACCTATCTTTCAACGAATACATTAATCCTAAGATTTATCTTGGATTTCGATCCAAGTCATACAACAACTATAAAGATGAACTAGGTCGTTCCAGCAACCTAACAAAATATGTTAAAATATTCTATGAGGATGATGATGGAATTATTGATATCAATAAAATATTTTATGAAAATTGTTCTACAAGCAATTATTTTATTTCTGGCCCTCCAATAATGATAAATATTTTTATGAAAGAACTAATATTTAATGGTGTTCCCAAGGAAAATATATTAACTGATGATTGGGAATAACCCAAAGAGTTATAATATATAATATTGTAACTAGAAAGAGGATTAAATGAATATATTAGTTACCGGAGCCTCCGGATACATTGGTTCACACTTAGTTAATCAACTACTAAAAGAAAAACACAAGGTTTTTTGCACACTTCTTGAAAACGAGAAAAATCCTTTTGGAGAAAAGGTTGTAAAATCATTTATTATTTACAATAATAAAATTGATAATTGTGTTGATATTTTTAAAAAGAACAAAATTGATGGTATTATTCATTTAGCATCATTTGTTCAATCTGGGCATCATAAGCCATCTGATGTAGAGGCTTTATTAGATACAAATATAAAACTTAGTGTTTTATTATTAGAGGCCGCAACTCATGCTAGAATTCAATGGTTTATTAATACTGGGACCTATTGGCAAAACTTTAATAATAAAGACTATTCCCCTGTAAATCTTTATGCGGCTACAAAAGAGGCATTTATGGATATTGCAAGATTATACTCTGAAACTAATAAAATCCAATTTAAAACAATTAAACTTTTTGATACATATGGGCCTAATGATAAAAGAAATAAGATGTTTAATATCTGGGGGGAAATTGCACTAACAGGTGAGGTTCTTGACATGTCTCCAGGTGAACAGATTATTGATATTACATATATCGACGATATTATCCAGGCATTTTTATTGCTTGCGTGCCAACTTCACTCAAATAAGCTGCAACTTAATGCTGAATCAGTATATTATGTAATGTCAAATGAACGATACTCTCTGAAAGAACTTGCAGCCATTTATGAGAAAGTTCACGAAGTAAAACTACAAATAAATTGGGGAGGAAGGCCATACAATGAAAGAGAAATAATGGAGCCTTTGTCTAGGGGTTCAATTGTACCAGGATGGAAACCTAAGTACGATATAATTAAGGGATTGAGGTTAATTAAAAAAACCTTATAAGAACTGATTCTTAACAATTCTTTGAGTTTATCATAACTCTGAAAGTGCTTTTTAATATTTATCTTAAAAGAAATTTAATGACTAGGCCTTTATTAACAATTGCAATCCCAACTTGGAACCGAGCATACTATTTAAGTAAGAATCTTTACCAATTAAAAAAAGAACTTAGTAGTGTTGGATCCAGTCAGGTTGAAATACTTGTATCTGATAATTGTAGCTCAGATACTACGTTTTCAGTAGTTACAAAATATAAAGAAAATGGGCTACCTATTTCATATCACTACAATCATGAAAATATTGGATGGGGCGGAAATTTTTTACAGTGTTTAAAAAAAGCTCAAGGTAAATACGTTTTATTATTGGCTGATGATGATTTGATAGTTGATAGAGGATTAGAAAAAATAATTAATGTATTAAATAGCAATATATTATACGGATCTATCACACTTAATTCTTATGGTTATGGCAAAGAGTTCATGCAAGAAAAGCCTCTTGATTGTAAAAAGAATAATAAGAAATATGAGATTTATGAGGACTACTTATATGCTACATGTTTAAACAACACATTACTTTCTTCTACAGTAATAAATAAAGATTTAATTAATTTTGATGAAACAGTGCTGGAATCAGAGAAAAATTTGACTCATCTTAGGTATATATTAACAGCCTCTATGAAAGCCGAAATTAACTATATTTTCGGGGAATTCATTATTGCAGTAAAAAGAGACAATTCATCATCATACCAATATTCTCAGGTTTTTGTTAATGAGTTATGGAATATTTATAATAGAGTATTTAACGATGATGGGTCAAATCGGATTATTAGAAGAGTTAAGAGAAAATTCCTAATTTCCTTTTATCCCAGAGACTTTTTAACAATAGATAACTATATTATTGAATCACAAAAGGAAATCATGGGAAATTTTAATAAACATTTTTCTGAGATAACTTATTATAGATATTTTTTCAAAATAGTATTGGTTAGTCCATATATAATAAAGAAATCTCTTTTGATTTTATTAACGATCGCTGGCAAAGTGATATCAGGTGAAAGCAGTAAAATATTAAGCATGGCCTTTTCAAAACTAAGAAAGTAAAAATAAAATGGAAAACAGAAACGAATTCCAAATATGCACCAATTGCGTCATGGACACCACCGACCCCGGCATCACTTTTGATGAAAACGGGGTTTGTGACCATTGTCATGATTTTAGCAACAATGTAAAACCCAATTGGCACACCGATTATCGTGGGGAACAGGCACTGAGTAAAACCATGGATAAGATTAAGGCTAACGGTAAAGGGAAAGACTTTGATTGTCTCCTTGGTATTAGCGGCGGAGTTGACAGTTCGTATATGCTTCATTTAGCGGTTAAAAAATTTGGTTTACGCCCACTAGTCTTTCATGTAGATGGAGGTTGGAACTCTGAACTTGCAGTGCACAACATTAATGTAATGATTGATAAATTGGGTCTTGATTTATATACTGAGGTAATCAACTGGGAAGAAATGAAAGATTTCCAACTGGCATTTTTTAAATCGGGTGTTCCTCATATAGATATCCCTCAGGATCATGCTTTTGTTGCAACCTTATATAAATTTGCCGAGAAATACAAAATCAAGTACATTTTGAATGGAGGTAATTTCGCGACAGAATGTGTACAGTATCCGATGGAATGGTTTTACTACGGGACAGACATGGCACATAACAACGATATAAGGAGTAAGTTTGGAACCATCAAAATGGAAACCTATCCTTTCAGTTCCATCCTCCGCCACAAAATATATTTAAAATATTTCAAGGGAGTTAAAGTAATAAAACCACTTAATAATATGCCATTAATAAAAGAAGATGCGTTATCTCTTTTAGAAAATGAATATGGTTGGAAGCCTTATCCTCAGAAGCACTATGAATCACGGTTCACTAAATTTTATGAAGGCTATTGGCTTCCTGAACGATTTGGATATGATACACGGAAAGTACAATACTCAAGTTTGATTCTAACAGGGCAATTGACTCGAGAAGAAGCTCTGGAAAAGATAAAAAAACCTTCTTACGATCCCGCTACAATTGAAGATGAATTTAATTACATAGCAACAAAACTGGGTATTACCTCAGAAGAACTTCGCAACTATTATACAATGCATAAAAAGTTTTATTGGGATTACAAAAATCAACAAAACATTTTTAGATTGGGTGCTAAGGTGTTACATTTATTGGGGGTCG
The DNA here is from genome assembly GCA_013203805.1 of Bacteroidota bacterium. GTDB lineage: Bacteria > Bacteroidota > Bacteroidia > Bacteroidales > F082. Next base: position 8,614 of record JABMPH010000110.1, read on the forward strand.
AAAAAGTGAAAAAACGCAAAAAATGATAACAATAATTGATTATGGTTTAGGTAATATTCGAGCCTTCGTAAATGTTTATGAACGATTAAACATTAAAACAAAGGTTGCTCATAAAGCAGAAGACCTCAAGGATGCTACAAAAATAATTTTACCTGGCGTTGGCGCTTTTGACTACGCTATGTCGCAACTGAATGCCTCTGGAATGCGCAATGAATTGGAAAAACAAGTATTGCAAAATAAAATTCCGGTTGTAGGGATTTGCGTTGGTATGCAGATGCTGGCCAAATCGAGCAATGAAGGCAAGCTCCCGGGTTTGGGGTGGATTGATGGAGAGGTAAAACTATTCGATGAAAATTTAATCCCGTATAAAACTAGACTGCCCCACATGGGATGGAATACCATGACACCTGTAAAGGAAAATAATTTATTGGAAGGTTTTAACGGGGAATCAAGATTTTATTTTCTACATTCATATTATTTTGTTTGTAATAATCAGGAAGATGTAATTACAACAACCGATTACGGCATTACCTATGCAAGCGCTGTAAACAAGGATAATATTTATGGTATTCAATTTCATCCTGAAAAAAGTCATTCAAATGGAATTAAATTACTCAATAACTTCGCGAAACTCTAAAAATGCTTTATCCGCGAATTATTCCTTGTTTATTGGTTCATAATAAAGGTCTTGTAAAAACCATAAAATTTAAAGACCTTAAATATGTTGGAGACCCAATCAACGCAGTTAAAATCTTTAATGAAAAGGAAGTTGATGAACTTATTGTTGTTGATATAGATGCATCAGCCAAAGGTGTAGAGCCAGATTATAAGATGATTGAAAATCTGGCTAACGAATGCAGAATGCCTTTCTGTTATGGGGGCGGCATTAAGACGGTTGAACAGGCGCATCGAATATTTAATTTGGGAGTTGAAAAGATCTCATTAAGTTCTGCAGCAGTTGAAAATCCAAATCTTATATCAGAGATTGCTAGCCGGGTAGGCAGTCAGAGTGTTGTCGTTGTGTTGGATGTGAGAAAAAAACCCATTAGTAGCAAGTACGAAGTATTCATTTACAATGGAACTAAATCCACGGGTATTGAGCCAATTCAATTTGCGAAAGAAATACAAAGATTAGGTGCCGGAGAGCTTGTTGTAAATTCTATCGATCAGGATGGTGGTATGAAGGGGTTTGACATGGTTCTGATAAATAAAATAAGAGAAGTCGTCAGCATTCCGGTAACGGTAATGGGTGGAGCGGGTAAAATAGAAGATATTGGAAGTGTTATTGAACAGCAGGGGATAATAGGTATTGCTGCTGGTAGTATGTTCGTATTTAAAGGAAAATATAGAGCAGTACTCATAAATTATCCTACATCAATTGAAAAACAGGCGCTTTTAGATAAATATTATTTGAGTAAGTATCATTAACTATTTAGAGGGATATATACGCAGACGCTATGTTCAAAAATAACATACTATTAATTACCGGAGGTACTGGGTCGTTCGGCAACGCAGTCCTGAATCGCTTTTTAGACACTGAAATAAAAGAAATCCGTATTTTCAGTCGAGACGAGAAAAAACAAGATGGTATGCGCCATCGATTGAACAGTCCGAAGGTAAAATTCTATATAGGGGATGTTCGAGACAAGCGCAGTGTAGATTACGCCGTACGGGGTGTCGATTTTATCTTTCATGCTGCGGCATTAAAACAAGTACCTTCCTGTGAATTTTTCCCAATCGAAGCTGTAAATACAAACATTTTGGGTACCCTAAATGTTTTGGATTCTGCATTTGAACATGGCGTAAAACGCATGATTGTGCTTAGTACAGATAAAGCCGTTTATCCCATCAATGCAATGGGAATCTCAAAAGCGATGATGGAAAAAGTGATGCAAGCGAAAGCCCGTTCGATGGAAGATGATTCCAAAACTGTCTTTTGTGGTACTCGTTATGGTAATGTCATGGCATCGCGCGGTTCGGTAATCCCGTTGTTTGTTGACCAGATTAAAGCCGGAAAAGATATTACCGTAACCGACCCTAATATGACTCGTTTCATGATGACTTTGGAAGATGCCGTTGATTTGGTAATCTATGCTTTTCAGCATGGTACTAATGGGGATATGTTTATACAAAAATCTCCAGCTTCAACCATCGCTGATTTGGCCAGAGCGTTAACCGAGTTGTACGAATCAAAGAGCAAGATGCATATAATTGGTACTCGCCATGGAGAAAAGCTCTATGAAACACTGGTAAACCGTGAAGAAATGGCGAGGGCTTTCGATATGGGAAATTACTATCGTGTACCTGCCGATAACCGCGGCCTTAACTATGACAGCTACTTCGTCGAAGGCGAGGAAAAGGTTTCTGTTGTTGAAGACTACAACTCGCATAATACTCACCGTTTGGATGTGGAAGAGACAAAAAAGCTTTTGCTTAAATTACCGATGATTAGAAAAGATATCCTGGGAGAAACTGAAGTATTGCAATCCTCCGATTAAATGCATTAATATTCACAAATGAAGATGTTATGATAAAAATTGGAATTACGGGTCAATCTGGGTTTATTGGTACTCATCTCTATAATACGATGGGTCTTTATCCGGACAAATTCAAGTTAATCCCCTTCGAGGATGCTTTCTTCCAGGAAGAGAAAAGCCTAAAATATTTTGTTGTCCAATGCGATGTTATTGTCCACTTGGCAGCCATGAATCGGCACAAGGATCCTGAAATACTTTATGAGACAAATATCGGATTAGTGAAGCGGCTCATTACAGCTTGTGAGGCAACCAAGTCCACACCACATATCATTTTTTCCTCATCTACTCAGGAAGAACGCGACAACCTGTATGGCAAATCAAAGAAAGAAGGACGGGAACTATTAGGACAGTGGGCCGAACGAAATCATTCAAAATTTACTGGTCTTGTAATCCCCAATGTATATGGACCTTTTGGAAATCCTTATTACAATTCAGTGGTAGCCACTTTTTGTCA
>JABMPH010000111.1 GCA_013203805.1 Bacteroidota bacterium
CACGCTATTTACCGCCGAGGGTAAATAATTAACTCCAAACCAGCACATCAGAAGTACAACGAATCCAAGAGCCAAGATCCATAAAGCTGTTTTGTTGGTTATGGAATTTTTAATGCGACCATGAATATATATCAGGTAAACTGCCCAGGTTAAAAATGCCCATGTTTCTTTTGGATCCCAGGTCCAGTAATGTCCCCATGCTTCTTTAGCCCACAATGTGCCAAATAATAATCCCATGGTTAAAAACGAAAAACCAAGATAAACAAGGTTATCGGCCAACGTTATTGAAGTGGGGGTTTTTGGTTTACCAATATAGTTGTCGTAAAGTTGTTTCACAGCAACAATACTCGATGCCCCAAGTAGTGCATAAGCAACAATGTAAACAATAACATGTGGAACAAACCAAGGACTATGGAGTGCAGGCATTAATGTTTTATTGAAGTTTTCAGGCATATAAATATTTAGAACGAGAAATAGTCCTGCCATAAAAAAGCTAAAAACCACGAACCAATAGTATTTCCATCTCCAGTAAAATATCAATCCAACAATTGCAAGGAAAACACTGTACCAGAGTCTTGTTTCTCCTAAGGTTCTCAAAGGTGGCCTCTCAAGTTGTATCCACAGATTGACAAGTAAAACAATAAGAATAATCATCCCTAGAGAAAGGAGTAACGATCCAATAAGTTGAAATGACTTTTTGATTTTTAAATTTCCAAGGAAAATCAGACCAAGTGTCCAAAGTAATATTATTAATATTGCAAAGTTCGGAAAATCAGACCATTCCATAATTAATCCCTTTCATTAGTTTTAGTCTCAACAACAGCTATTTTATTTTTTGTACCCATCCAGAACATATAGAGGGCACCGACAAGCATCATAAAAATTCCAGTATACACAACCGGAAGCCAGGGGTCTTTTATTAGTTCAACAACAGATGTGTCAGACCATCTACCCATATTCGAATCGTAGTTAAGCTGATAAATCTTCCAGTCGCCTATTACCTTGGGTTTATTAACTTCCAGATTAATAGCTATGGGATTTTCATCTTTCTGATAAATTTCGATTATTGATGTAAATTCCTTAGGTTCTGGTAATAACATAACTAATGAGAATTGTTCGTCGAGCTTTAAAGATTCATATGGCCGATTGTAGCTTCCACAACTAATCCATCCTTCAACCATTTTTCCATTTTTATTTGTTGCCGAAACAAATACTGATGGAGCTGCTCCAATCTCGTTAACAAAATAATACTTGTCACCGGCTTTTGCCGATGAATAAATATATTCTTCATTGGTGATTTGCCAATTCTCCAAGGTTTGTGTTTTGGTAGTATCAATCAAAATAATATCATTGCCATTGCCCTGATGCAGTGTTCCCTCAATGTTATTCACCAATGCTAATTTCGGAGTATATTCATCCAATATAAAATCAACAAGTTTAATGGCGAATGGCATTGTAAAAACCTGATTTGTGGCTTTGTCGGTGGCTCTATTGTTAATCCCGCCTTCGGGAATTTCCATTTGTAATCGCTGCATTTGAACACTTCCAAAGTTTGCTCCGAATAGGACTATCCATAATCCTAGATGACTGACGATAAAACCTAATTTACTCCATTTAAAGGACACAAGATTTTTGATTGTCGTAAGTCCTAAAGCTAATAACAAAAATAGGTTTGCAAGCAAGTATGGCCAAGACGATACTACATGCGATAACCCTAACTTTCTAATAATTTCAGGAGCACTATTGTCGTATTGCATTGTTAGTCCAAGTAACAGGCTTACAAATAGGAGTAGACCGATTGAGCATATGGCTGCCGGTATACTCCTAAGCCACTCAATTACTGCCCATTTTCTGCCAGTTATTGAAATCAATATCAAAAATAAAATAATACCTAATCCAAAATAAAGATTGTTAGGATATTCTAACAATTGAAGCACACCTCTTCCATCAGTTACAAATTCAAGCATAAATCCGAGTATCAATATTGTAATTGATATTAAGATTCCTTCCTTATATTCCCAAGGTCGCTCCCAGATATTTCGATTTTTTATCATAGAATTAAGAAACGTCAAATATGGTTAAATTATTTACAAAGTATAATACTAATCTACGAATCACGGCCTGCGGCAGGCAGGTGTGGCAATATACTATAACAAAAGGCTATCCGACATAACATCGAATAGCCTTTCATTCTTGAAATTTGAAACCTTAATTATTAGTGTAAACAATTGGCATTTTCGATTCTCTGGCCTTAGCTTCTTTGTCCCATTCAGGAGCCAATTCTTTTAAGAATTTCTGTTTTTCTTCCTTTAGTTTCTCAATAGGTAACCCAATAAATTCTTGAGCTTTTGCCTTTGTGGTAATATCAGGATAAGGTACTTCTCCCTTATATCCAAGACTAATAAGTAAACGTGCAAGTTTAATTCTGCCCTCCTGCGCAGTTGTAATACCTGTTGCAATTACTCTTGATATTTCCACTGGTGAATGGAATGAACCACCATGGCTGGCAGCAGCATAATCCCAGCGCCATTGTGCATGACGGATATCCATCAGGATATCTTTCATTTGCTCGTCAGTTGCACCTAGTTCCCACGCTTTCATTGCTTCAACATGTGCCCTCACTACCAACTCCTCAAGTTTGTCCCTATTCTCAATTACCTTATCCTGACGCGAATAAACATCTTTAAGTAATTGTGCGGTTTTCTCTTTATGACAAACCATGCATGAGTTTTCTATGTTGTTTAAGGGCGATTGGATATGATGATCGGTATACTTTTTACCACCCTCACTCATATAAGGCATATGGCAATCGGCGCAACTTACACCTCGCTCGGCGTGCACTCCAGTTAGGTATACCTCATAACCCGGGTGCTGAGCTTTAAGCATAGGAGCTTTACTTAGCTTATGTGTCCAGTCGCTAAATTCTATATCATCATAATATTTTTCCATAGCTTCAACTGACATTCCACCATCCCAAGGGAAAGTAAGATATGCTGAGCCTTCCGCACCCGGTCTTTTCTTGTCAAAATAATACTCAACATGGCACTGTGCACAAACCAATGATCTCATTTCCTGATGCGTAGCATTGTTTATGTCTTTCCCCTGACGTTCAAAAGCTTCAACAAGTGCAGGACGTGAAATTTGCAGATCCATTGTATGGTTGTTATGACAATCGGCGCAACCAATAGGATTAACAATCTCAGGTCCTAAACGAGCCCATTTTCCTGTGTAAAATTCCTTAACTCCTTTTTCGTTCATAATACGAGGAACATCGGGGCTTTTACATGTCCAACATGTTGCAGGCATCGGGCCGGTTTTATCATCAACAGGACCACCGGTTCTTAAACTGTTTCTTAAATCGCTAATAGCATAGGTATGCCCTCTTCCCTGATTGTAATCTTTCGAAAACCCATAACCTGCCCATAATACTACAAGTCTTGGGTCAACTTCCAGCATGTCAATCATTGCATTACCGTTGTATTTAGTGGCAAAATTTGATTCGCTATTTTTTTCGTAGGATTCGTATTCTGATTGGTAGTTTTTACCCCAAACCTCATTGCGGGGTTCCCATTCACCTATTTTTACTTCTGGTTTACAGCTTGTAACTTCTTCAGCCCTGCGTTCGGTTATTGATGAAGCTAACAAACCCAGAAAAAAGACGACAACAATAGTTGCAAAAAATAGTATCCAGTTAACTACTGGTTTTCTTCCTTTACTCATGATTTCAATATTTTAATTGGTTTTTGACTTTACTAATTTATTAATCCAATCCGGGATTGGTTTTCTATTATCAGGTATAAATGCATTTGGAGCAGATGATAAACTTCTCACACGTCCATGGGGAACCTCTCGGTGACATTCCCAGCATTTACGTCCATCAGTTCTAAAATGATCGAACTTTTTGGTTTTTGCCAGCATTTTGTTGTCGGTAATTAATTCATTATGACAACGAATACAGTTTTGTTGTACCACTTCACTCCCTTCTTCTTTTATAATAATTACCTGTGGCTCCTGACGCAATGTAAACATGGTTGCATGCCTAAGTCCATCTTTCGCTTTAAAATAGTATTTATTAAATACATTGTCTTGAGGAACATGACAATCGTTGCATGTGGCTTTTTCACGGTGTGAACTTTTTGCCCAACTTGCATATTCGGTGTTCATAACATGACAGTTAATACAAGTAGTGGGATCGTCAGACATGTATGAAGTTGCATTGGAAATATAAAGTATATATGCCGATAGTCCGAATAGCACACCAGCAGTAAGTGCAACTGCAAACTGCCATTTGCTTGGAGGTAATATTGCTTTTAAAAATATTGACATGCCTATTTTTTTTAAAGAGCCTATTTAGATTGAAAAAATGTTGGTTTAAATGTAAACATTACCCAGGCCCAATTATTTGTGTTCTCATAATTACCGCCTTTCAGTACCTGCATTGTTTCGGTTGCAAACATTTGGGAATAACCGGCACTAAGTACTACACTTTTTGACATTGCATATATTGCAGTAAAATCAATTTCAGTTCCTAACCCACTACTATAATCTTTCCAAGTGTCTGGAGTTCCGGTAGGCTGAGGTTGAAAAACTGAAACCGTTGCAGCAGCCATAAAATAATGAGGGATTAATTTAAATGTGAACTTCTCAACTTTGAATACCAAAGGTAAGTTAATATCTATTAATCCGTTACTATACATGTAACTTCCTACGTAAAAATAATCCATCCAACCATTAAATTTATGATTTGTGCCATAGAAAGGTTTGAATGAATTGTCATCTGCATTAGCTGTTGCTTGATCTTGTGAACTTGTTCCTGAAAGGTACTCTCCACCAAATCCAACACTAAATTTCTTTGAAACAGCATAAGATGCATTTGCTGAGAAATACATTGCTGATAATGAATGGTTGAATTTATCTTTACCACCTTGATAATAAACTGCTGCGTCCAAATTTATGGCATCACCACTATAAGTAACTCTAGGGCCGATTGTTTGACTATAAACAACTATTTGAGATGTATCAGTACTAGTTTTTTCCATATAGGCCATTCCATTATTTAATGCCAGGAAGCTCACACCAATTTTGTTAAAATTACCATGATACCATATGTATTGGAACGTGCGGTAGCTGTTTACTGTGTAATCAGTTTTGTAAAGTGTCTCTCCATTTGCATTATAAGCCAGTCCTATATCAATCGTATGTTTTTCAGATGGGGAATATTTAATAATTGCAGCATCATGGCTACGTGCCTGCTGTGCCCAACCAACATTACCAAAAATTCTGTGATCATCATATACTATTTCCTGACGTCCAACTTTTACTGAGAGTTTCTTTGAAAACATAACTTCTCCCCATGCTTCATGAATAGCTGTTCCATTCACGTCACTAGTGTTAAGCTGAGCCACATCACCCCATACCCTCACATCCTGAAGTACAAGTTGTGCTTTGAATGTTGCATTTCCATAGAAAGCATTAAGACGTGTCCGCTGCGAAATAAAACTGGCTGGATCTTTTCCATCAGGAATTAAAGTTTTATAACCATTTCTAAATTCAAATCTTGGACGAAGCTCAGCTGAGATATTTATATCCTGAGCAAAAATACTACCCGGTAAGAGGGTTAGCAAACCAAGTACGATAATTGTAAACTTAAGATTTTTCATAATGTTGAACTTTATTAAAAGTAATTTAAGTATTAGAATTCTGAAATGCAAAAATATGCCATATCAGTACATTAACATTATTTAACATTAGGATAATTATAAATTTATACTGGTTCTAAATTAGGAAAACTATAATAATAAGATTATTAGTTAATTATATAACAGAGGGAAGGATGTTAAAAATAAAAAAATATTGACTGTTAATTTATAACATTTATAGTTATGATATATATCATATAAAATGACACTTTTGTAGCAGCTTAACAATTGAAATCTCAAGCTTTTTGTCCGGAAAACAGATGTTTCATAAACCTAAGTCACGAGGTGGCTATATATTTGACAGATGCTGTAATTTTTTTCAATAATAGAACTTTTGGATTCATTTATAAATTAGTCTATAATATAAACCAAAAATCATGAAACACTAACTAATATCAATATAACTTTTCAATGCAGTTACATAATCTTCAAAAGCTTTTATTCCTTTTTTAGTTATCCTACAAGAGGTGTGAGGTTTTCGTCCACGGTATCCCTTAATTATCTCAATATATTCTGCTTGTGATAATTTATCCAGTTGGACGCTTAGATTTCCTGCGGTTGATTCTGTTTTTTCCTTTATAAAACTGAAATCAGCCTGCTCAACGCTTATCAGTAACGATATAATTGACAAGCGCAACTGAGAATGTAATAAAGGATCAAGGTTTTTAAACATTTTGACTATTGTTTCTACTCTTTAATATATAACCAGGTACAAGGTATCCTAGTATAATTGAAATGGCGCTTACAAGTAACTGCATTTCCCCGGGTACTAAAAAACATATTATTGCTGCTCCCCAAAGTACTAATCCACCTATTATTAAAGGTTTAAATTTAATAACTATTCCTGATAAATAAGTACTCCCTCCAGCCAATAACAATATTAGTGGGGTAATATTGTAATTAAGTACTTTCATAAATACTAAAACAATTATGTAGTTCACAAAAAACACAAACCATATCTGACCATAAATCTTATCGGCATATGTATGTACTTTTGCGTTTTTACCAATTTTATATCCATACCAAGCCGAAAGTATAATACCAATAATAATTATGAACCACGCTTTCTCGGGATGTTCATAGTTAGTGAATTCCAATAGAATGTAATTCAGTAATGAGGCAATAGCTATTATCCATCCCCATATTAAAAAGAAAATATATCCCGATTGTATATTCCCTTTGGCTCTGTTTATCATCTCGGTGATAAGATCAAAACTTTCTTCTTTCTGTAATTTTTCTTTATTTGTCATGATGTTTAATTTTTATCATGCAAATGTAAAGTAGTTTATAATATAAACCAAATTAATCTCAGGATATTTTTTGCGCTATTTTTAATTTAATATTAAAAGTGAACTATGAATAGGGAATTACGTTAAGGATTACATAATATTTATTTGAAGTCTATCATTGCGTTCTCTAATAGTTCGGAATGACTATCTGGTTTTTTCCTCAACCCACTTCCGGGCATTAACCATTGCCTCAATCCATGGGGTAACTTCATCATCTTTTCTGCGTTTATGGTAATAGGGCCATTGCCATGGTAAAAACGAACGTTCCAAATGTGGCATCATAGCAAGATGACGACCATCATTAGAATATATCGCAGCAGTTTCCCAGTCGGATCCATTTGGATTGCCAGGATAAAGATCATAACTATATGTCATTGCACGATGATAACTATCGTGGTAATAAGGGAAGCTAAATTTGCCTTCCCCATGTGCTACCCAAATACCTAGTCTCATGCCTGATAAAGAGTGGAGCATTACTGAATTATTTTCATGAATATCAACGTTAACAAAACCCGATTCAAATTTGCCGGAATCATTACGTAGCATCTTTGGCTTTTCGGGATGCTCTGGGTAGATGAGTCCTAGTTCAACCATTAACTGACAACCATTACATACTCCAAGACTGAGAGTATCTTCACGGGCATAAAAATTATCCAACGCCTCTTTGGCTTTTTTATTGAATAAAAATGCACCTGCCCATCCTTTGGCTGAACCCAGTACATCCGAATTTGAAAAACCCCCAACATAAACAATCATATTCACATCCGATAGATCTTCACGCCCAGTGATCAAATCAGTCATATGAACATCCTTAACATCAAAGCCGGCAAGATGTAATGCATATGCCATTTCCCTATCACCGTTAACGCCTTTTTCCCGAATAATTGCTGCTTTAATTCCCGATGGTGTTCTGCGACTCATTTCTATTCCCTGATCAATAGCTTTCCCTGTAAAACGGCTATGAAAATTGTAATGAAGATCTTGTTTGCCATAGTTTTTAAACCTACAATGTGCAGGTCCCTCACCACTTTGCTTTTTATCCATACTATAGGAAGTGTGGAACCAAAATTTACGCAGTCGGTCTATATCAAATACATATTTGTTTGATCTATGTATCAGGTCAATTTTACGTTCAGTAATTACTTCACCAATAATATTGAAATTAATCCCAAACTCCTTAAGTTTCGATATAATCGCATCTCCATCAATCTGTATAATAATTCCAGGGTTTTCACTGAAAAGCAATTTAACAATATCATCTTCATTTATTTCAGATAAGTCAATTTTCATTCCATGATCGCAATTGGCGAAATTCATTTCAAGCAATGTGGTAATCATACCACCCGCACTGATATCATGACCAGCAAGAATTTTCCCATCTTCCAGCAACGACTGAATAGCATTAAATGCTGAAGAAAAATACTTAGCATTTGCAACATCTGGACATACAGATCCAATTTTATTTAATGATTGAGCAAAGCTACTGCCACCTAATTCATAAGACGAATCTGACAAATCTAAATAAAGAAGTTTAGTTCCTGGAATGGTTTTTATTACCGGAGTAATTGCTTTTTTAATATCAGTTACCTCACCAACGGCTGAAATTATTACAGTTCCAGGCGAATAAACAACGTCTCCATCAGGATATTTTTGTGTCATCGAAAGAGAATCCTTACCTGTTGGGATATTAATCCCTAGTTCAATTGCAAAATCGCTAACAGCCTTTACAGCATTATATAGTCGTGCATTTTCACCTTGGTTTTTTGCAGGCCACATCCAATTAGCACTAAGGCTTACTCCCTGTAATTGGTTACTTACAGGCGCCCAGATAAGATTGGTTAATGATTCAGCAATGGCAAGTCGTGAACCCGCCTCAGGGCTAATCAATGCGCTTATCGAAGCATGACCAATTGCTGTTGAAATGCCACTTTTACCTTGATAATCCAAAGCAGCAATTCCCAAATTATTTAATGGTAATTGTAATGGTCCGGCACATTGTTGCATAGCCACTTTTCCAGTTACTGATCTGTCAACTTTATTTGTAAGCCAGTCTTTACAGGCAACGGCTTCAAGTCTTAATACATTTATCAAATACTTGTCGAGGTTTTCCAGTGTGTAATCAATATCTGCAAAATTTGATTTCTGAGTTGTGTCTTCGAGAACAGTTTTTGGCGGTTTACCAAAGAGATATTCCAGTTTAAGATCAACGGGGCAACTTTCATCATTTGACGTAATTACAAACTCCATGTCATCACTTACTTCACCAACTTTGTAAATAGGTGCTCTTTCGCGATGTGATACTTTTTCCAGGGCAGGGTAGTCCTTTGCCTTAATTACTAACCCCATTCTTTCCTGAGATTCGTTTCCAAGTATTTCCTTAAAGGATAGCGTAGGATCACCAACGGGGAGATTGTTTATATTAATTCGAGCACCGGTATCTTCTACCAGTTCACTTAGGCTATTCAAATGTCCACCAGCACCATGATCGTGAATTGAAACTATTGGATTATTTGATGATTCAGTCATTGATCGAATCGCATTTGCAACCCGCTTTTGCATTTCAGGGTTCGCACGTTGTACAGCATTAAGCTCGATATCATTTCCAAATTCACCTGTTGCCACCGATGAAACGGCTCCACCACCCATACCAATTCGTTAGTTATCGCCACCAAGTACAACAATCACAACACCTGCTTCGGGTA
>JABMPH010000112.1 GCA_013203805.1 Bacteroidota bacterium
GGGCAAGGGCATACAAAGTATTTATGACCGGGGTTATACTAATTTGACCGGAATTGAATAGTTCTTGCACTCTGACCGAACTATATTCGGTATAAATTTTTCAAATTAGATATTTAAGTAATCAATATTAGTTAATTACTTTATTAACTATACTTTCAGGATATTTTAGCCTCAAAACTTTTGGCGATATTTCTTTATCAAGTTGAAGAAATTTCCATGTTTGTCCTTTATCCAAGCTAATTGCAATAATTTCATCTCCCGTTGAAATATCATCAAGCCCATTCTTCATCTTTACCCTGACTACAATAGTAAGCAGCATATCATTCCCATAGTTAACTCGTCTAGTAATTTCACCTATCTCATAAACAAATTTCACGTTTTTCTCTTTCTGCATCTTTTTTAAATCTTCAATAGGTTTACTTAATATTTCCTTCATTATTTCAGGGCTATATTCATCAGGGAACTCCTTTTTCATAAGATCAAACATTCCTGGGTAAATATAAGAAATAGCAATATCTGAATCCCCTTGAGTAAATGCGGTCAAATACCCATTTAATTGCTTTACCATTATTTGTTCTATTTCAACATTCTTAAAGGTGGTAACAGATGGAATTATTTCTATTTCATTTGGTTCATTCTTTTTTGTAGCTGGTGTACATGAAAAAAGAATAAAGAAAAGTATCGGTAACAATTTTAATTTCATAATATTTCAAATTTGAATTAATTATTAATTACCACTAAACAAGGATGCAAATACTCCAAAAACTATAAGATGTCCTATTTTAGATACGATTCCCCATAAAAATAAGAATCCTATAAATCCCCAAAAACTTTCAGGTTCAATCCAATTCCATGTTAATACGCCTACTCCTATACTCATTGCAACAGCTAATATCCACAATAACATAGTGGCAGCACCTGCATTAAAATTATCACTCATAATTATGTTTGTTTGATTCATCCAGCCCCAATGATGAAGTTTATACTAAAGAAAAAGCGTGGGACTGTAGCTAGATTTGATGATTCAAAGGAAGCTAACGCTTTGGTTTTAATTCTGTAGTTATCATTTATGATAACCGATTGTTAAAGATAAAACAAAATCTTAGTTGTCAGATATGACAACTAATGAAAGTTGACCAACTTCAAATAAAAATTGGTAATAGGATTAAGATTTTGAGGGAATCTAAGGATATTTCTCAACAGGATTTAGCTGCTGTTTGTAATTTTGAAAAGGGTAACCTTTCAAGAATTGAAGCTGGCAGAACCAACCCAACAATTTCAACATTGTTTAAAATAAGTCAGGCTTTGGAGGTTTCTATTTCGGAACTGGTAGATGTTGAATAATTGTTACAACATAGCACTACACCATAAGGCATAGGCTGTGCTTATCTGTAGCAATCAGGCAATTAGCGATACCTCAACATATTATTATAATAATCCCTCATCTGCCAATGAAACATATCCTTCCTCTAAAATTATCAGATGGTCAACCAATAAAATATCAAGTAGTTTTCCACTATCTTTTAATTTCTGGGTTATTTTCAAATCTGCCTCGCTTGGAGTTGGATTATTAGAAGGATGGTTGTGTCCGACAATACAGGAGGATGCGTTTACCTTCAATGCAGTTTGGAATATATTACGTTGATCTATTACTGTACCAGAAATTCCACCAACAGATATTAGCAAATAACCAATTACTTTATTAGCCCTGTTTAGAAATAATGCATAGGCACATTCCTTTAGTTCCAGAGGATGATTCCAGATGCAACGGAATACTTCCTCTGCATCTTTGGAACAGGTAATCTGTACACGTTCTGAAGGTTTAATCTTTGGTGTATACTGAACCTGTATCTCAGCTATTTTAAGGACATCTAATTCAATTTTTGACATAGTTATTGCCCGTGGTCTCGGGGCTTTATATGGGCATCTACCACGCCTTTTGAGAGCAACTACCACTTGTAATTGTTCACTTGTTTGTACTAAAATTATTATGGATTAATTCGGGAGAAATACAGCATAAACCAATTTGAAAATTTATATCAACTTGACCTACTAATAAACTGTATGAAAGAGCTATTTGTAAAAAAGATTAGCGGCTACACACTCTCAGTTCTGGTAATGTGTAACCGCCAATAAAACAATTCCTGCTCAATTAATTAATTAATGTGAAAAGTTATTTTTCCAAAATGTAAAAAAGTTTAATTAAATGTTTAGTAATAGAATGGTACTGTTTAAGATATTGATTTACTCTTCTTCCTTTGGGCAGAGTACATCTTTTGCTTGCATCCTGCCTAACCATAAAAGTAAAGAGATGCCTAAAAGGATAATCACTGGTAATACAGTAAACCAAATATCGCCAGTCGTTTCAAAAAATAATGCATACAATAACGCCAGTCCAGCTAAAAGAGAACCTAAAGCTATTGATACTACAAAAGCATCTTGCTTTTCTGGATTGCGATAAACCATAATTGCACCAACGCCAAGAGCGATGAGTACACCTCCTGACCACCGAAGCCAGCCTGAAGCTACTGGTAAGTCGCCTCCTTGAGCCTCTACTAGTACCTGTGGAGCCAATAGGTAGAGAACACCGTAAACTAATACAACAACGATATAGATTATCAGTGCTACGCTTAATAATTTTGTGTTTTTGTTTTGTGCCATATTATATCCCCTTTTTTAAATAAAGTAGAAATTGTTTCAACTTGCTTGTTTACGTAATTACCATAAAAAGTTTCATGAGAGGAAATCGTATTTATAAAAACCACAGGATAGAAATTATTGATAATGAAACAAGATATTCTCAAAAACCAGAAAAATACAGCAATCACCAATGTCTGTCCATCCAGTTTCCGATGGTTCTGGACGGATGGTCAAAAAAAGGGCTCAACAAAAGTGCTGAGCCTATTAATATATTTGATTGAAATATATTATTCACCTTTCTTCATGGTAATAGTACCTTCCCAGTGATGGTGTGAATTGGCATCTTCACTACTATTGTAATCATCAGTCATTCCATTTCCAGTAGCTCCTTCAAACTGACCAGTGCCTCCTAATATAACAAATGGATCCCTCCAGTACGAAGTAACATGCTCAGGATGATCGTCTAGTCTTCCTTCAACAACCTTTCCAGAACATGAAACAATTAGAGTGTCCCCATTGGTTGCAACCATATAAGATTCTGTTGGAGCATATTCTCCATCTGAACCACAGCCACAAAACTCAAATGTCCCTGAAAAGTTCATAAGTGGAGTACCTGTCCCTTTAAAATCAACTATAACACGACAGTTATAGGGTTCTTCACACTTGGAATCTATACCCTGAATCACATTCTTGTATTCACCAAGAAAATCAACTTTTAAAGGTTCGGTAACTGTTTTGGAACAACCACAAAAAAGGCTCAAGCCGATAACTACTATTAATATTTTTTTTAACATTTTCATAAATAATAATTTTACATAAACCTCTAATATACAGAATAATTATTAAACATGGGTTGAAGTCTAGTTTGTTACAAGTTACAAAATTAGTGTAGAATTTACCAAAAGTAAAAACACATTAAAATGAACCACCCCCTTACGAGAGTGGTTATTTTCAGTTCACAAACCAATGATACTTACTCATCCCAATTGCTTGATGCAATCCATCAACAAATCTTTGACATCCAACACCTCTATCCAAAAATGAATCAATGTAACTCATTTTATTTGCACCAGTAAATAGATTGTAAAGCTTCCAAAGGTTGATATTCCCCAAATCATTTCTACAAAAACTTTCATCGGAGTAGTAATCCTTAACCATCAGATTAACCTGTGAATCCATTAAAGGGAACTGTGGTAATTCCTTTCTTTGCTTAAAAGGCATGTTTTGGTATAACCTTGCTCTTCCAACAATTTGAGCAAACTGAGATTCAGTAATCATAGTATCAGGGAGATAGTTAAATTTCTCAATTTCCTTAAACACATTGAATTCACCAAACAAATTATAAGCTGCTTTTGCCAGTTCCGCAATTGTCCTGATTTTTACATCACCAATGAATCCATCGGTTGAAACACAAAGGTTTGTACACACCTGATTCTTAAAGCCAATAAAGAGTTTAAATCTCTCCTCTGACTTACGGGAATGCAAGTTTTCAAGGTTGTAACTACGTACACCTCCTATAGTTAAATTTAAGCCATTATTAGCCACTTTCCCGTTTATTGATGGTAGTTCTATAGCAAATGCCATTCGCTCAAAATAGAGTGTTTTTTCATGCTCTAGGAGCTCTTTTGCTGGCTTGCCAACAGCACTTGGAATTCTTCCTTTAATGGGATGTGAAACCCTTACTGCTGGCTTTAAAATGGTCTCTCCTCCAAAGATCTGATTAGTAATAAATGCTACTGTTTCAATGAATTCCTGATGGCTGATTGTACTCTCATTATCCTTTGCAAATACAGGGATTGTATGAGTATTTCTCATATCATCTAGCCTCATCGGTACTGTGTTAGCAGCCATAAAATGACTGTCCGATGTTTCCCTTACAGGTTCTACATCTTCAACAAATGCTGGTCGGTTATTTACTTTTACTAGTTCCATTTCCATTTCCGCTGATTGGATTAAGGTTAATAATATTTACAGATAGTTGCTCTTTGCGAGCAATAGCAAGAGGTTTGAGTTCTTTTTCAAATTCAGGATAAGCACTAAGAATTTCTCTTAGCTTTTCTACCGTTTTAGCTGATTGAATCTCTGATTTAATGTTATCAAGGCTAATGCCTGAATTACACCAGTCTAAAATCTTTCTACCATGATTAAGTGTAATCACTTCTTCAGGTTTATCCATAAAAAGACCAGTTCTGTCTTTAGATGCTTTTGCCAGGTGTTTAATATCAATATCCAGTACAATCGTATGCTCATAGTCCATCCCATCTCTTGTTATACCCTTTAATCCAACTTTTTCAGGGATGTATTTACCATTCTTCTCAGATAGTACATAGTCCTGTTTGGTTCTGATTGTAGAGATAATATGACAGTTACTTTGTAGGATTTTTTGTACAAATGCATTGTGGCGTGGAGTAATTTTATTCCAGTTTGTAAATGAATTCCCAGTCATGTTTCCATGGATATTTAAAATACCTCCACTGCCTTCCCATTCTTGACTTATACTATCAATGATAATTACCTCCATAGAAGCATTTTCACAGGTTTCAATGGCTTTTATATACCTTTCTGGGGTAAAAGGTTGAGAGAGTGCTAAGACGTTGTATTGTCCTAAATCAGAGTACAAGTCTGCTGAATGATTTTCAGTGTCTATTACAGCAATTTTTGACCAATCAGTGATTCCACTTGCCAACAGAAGTGCTGACATTGTTTTTCCTGACCCAGAGGGTCCTTGTAAAGCAAGCTTAATCTTTGCCTGCTTCCGTTGAGCTTTTCTTAGTTCCATAATTTGAATTTTTAATGTGATTAATAATATTTATGATAAACGTAAGGGGTTGTATGTGAGATATTTAAGTTGTAACTTGTATGTTAAACCATAAAATCTTATATCATGGAAAACAAGAATAAAGAATTTATTAAAACGATGACAAATGATTTCTGGAACAACTGTAACATTGATGCTTATGGGGATTTTTTTAGTGAAGATCTCGTTGCACATTTAGAAAGTGGAGACAAGAATAGCGTTGAATATAAAGCTATGTGTCAGGCAGTAATGACAGGATTCCCCGATATGCATGTCTCCATCAATAATCTTGTAGCGGAAGCAGATCAGGTGACAAAAGTATGGACTACCAACTCTACACACAAAGGTGAGTTCATGGGGATTCCGCCAACAGGGAATAAAATATCAGTAAAAGGGATGGAGGTATTCCGCATTAAAGACGAAAAGATTGTTGAGATGTGGTGGGTCATGGACAATCTTGGTCTGATGCAACAAATTGGAGTTATCCCGCCTATGGGAGGATAAAGTATATTTAATAATTGAATGATATTAATAATCACCCAAACATAATAAGATAAAAAGGAGACTAATAGCCTCCTTTCTCTACCATTTTTTCAGTGGTTTTTAATTATAACATACATCACAGGGAAAAAACCGTCTCATAAAATGTGACCAAAAAATACAGCATAAATACCTGTATGATTAATGTATGATTAGCTAATATCTTATTGCCTTTCTGGCTGTTATTTTGTAACTTGTATGGTACACCAAAAATTAACTGTCATGAAAAAAATTAAAACTTTACTGATTTACCTTTTTTGCCTTACCGCAATAATTTTGCTTCCAAATACAGTAGATGCTCAGGAATGGACACAAGAACAAAAAGAGGTTTTGAAACTTGAACAAAAGATGATATCCGCATGGGAAAATCGTGATTTGGAAGGCTACATGGACTGTTTACATGAAAATTTTGTAGGATGGTTCAATAAAGACCCACATCCAATGAATAAGAAAACGCTTAAAAAATGGGAAAAAAACTGGCTTAGTTCATCTAAAATAATAGTTAACCATCATACTCCCCTAACAGTAAACGTATTTGACGATACTGCAATTTCCAATTCATTTGAAATGACATTAAGAGAAGACGATAAAGGACAAAAACTCACATACGCAAAATGGACAGTTGTTTTTAAAAAACAGAATGGGAAGTGGTTAATTATCGGAATGGTTGGCGGAAAGATTTTGGAAGATTAATTTATTATTTTGCATTAGTAAGTCTGACAACACTAACAAGTCAACATTGAAAACATTAAAAGGAGGCAACCACCTCCTTTTACTCTCTTTTTTCAGTGGCATTTTTTTTACACACATCACAGGAAATACCTTCTCAAAAAACTTTTAAAAATACAGCAGAAAACCTGTTGTAATTGATGTGTGATTAGCTAATATTTCTCTAGGCAGCAGCTCCAACAGTTTGGAAACCTTATTATTCCAATAGTTAAATCCCTTCATTTCAATCCATTGCTTTTCAGACTGTTATTTTGTAACTTGTA
>JABMPH010000012.1 GCA_013203805.1 Bacteroidota bacterium
AAACTATACTGGCTCAGTATTACCATTTATTTGCTGTGCCAAACAAGGAATCCCAGTTATATTTTTTTCAACCCGAGGTAAATTGGAGGCCATCTTATCGGGTAAAGCCTCTGAACAAATAAAGTTGGTAAACTGGCTTGAATATTGTGAATTTGATCTGGAATATCAAAAAACTTACAACTATTGGCTTGAAAATCAAATTCGTCACTTATGTTCAACTTCAGGTATTTCAGGAAATAGTCCTGAAAATATGATAGACAGCCTGTATTATTTATCTTCAAAATATATTTCAACAAAATTTAATAAAATAGCAAGAAATGAGTTGTCAGCTTGGTTAGAAGGAATGGCTAAAGTTGAAATCACTCTAATTGCTGCTGATCATGGGTTATCACCAGAAAGTCAACTCAGCAATAAGGTTCAGGTAGATTTGTTACCTGTACTATTAGCGTTCTTGACCACGTTGTTTGCAGGATGGAGTAAAAATAATAAAGCCAAAACAATCAACCCTGAAATAATGTCCAGTTTTTATAATGAAATCTATGACAGATTTGAGTATGAAGTTATAAGAATGCTACAGCAACTAAAATCTCGCTTTGAATCGCTAAACAGTTAAATCAGGGGGGGACTTTCATTGGCTAATTATATTATTTATTATGATATAACTTCATCAAAACGTTTGCAGCGAGTCTATCGCCATTTGGGTGGTATTGCCCGCCATTTGCAGTATTCAATTTTTCTTTATCAGACAACAAAAGAAAATATCGAGCAGCTTTCGGAAGAACTGAAGGATATGATTGATCCTGATGAAGATGATCTAAGAATTTATAAAACTCAGCCAATAGAGAAAATTCTTCGCCTAGGTAAAGATGAATTTTTAGATGGAGTTTTACTGGATGATTAGAAGTATTTAATCTAAAATTGTTAGTCTCAATTCTTTTGGTGGTATAATTTTTTTGAGACTTTAATTACGTTCTTTAACAATTTGATATAAGACAATGAAGCGAGATTTTATTAATCCTATTGTTTTTTTACTCAACTTCCTAAGAATAATTATTTTTGGGATATACCTCTGCATCATATTGATATTAAAGATATATTTTTGCCGAGCTATCTGAAACACATGCCCTGATTGAAAGGGATTAAGACAATAATAGAATGAGGATGAGACATGAAGCAAACAAAAAAAATACTTGCTGTTGCTATTAGTACAGTGTTAGCAGCATCACTAAACAGTGTTACTTTTGCAGAAGAAGCTGCAGATGCTAACGCAAAAGATGAACAATTTTCCGGTGTAGAAACCATAGTTATTACTGCGTCGAAACGAGAAGAATCTTTACAAGAGTCAGGCATTTCTGTAACGACAATTGGTGAAACAGAACTACAGCGCATGGGTGCTAATACACTAATCGACTTCGCTGTAAAGGTTCCTAACTTAGGCTTGGCTTATGAGGCAGATGGACAGTTTGATTCTAGTTCACCAGCCATTCGGGGTATTTTTGGTACCAATACTACCGGTTTTTATATTGACGATACGCCAGTTAACTCATCTATCTTACCTCGTGTGATGGATGTGTCGCGAATCGAAGTGTTACGTGGACCCCAAGGTTCACTTTATGGCGCAAAGTCCATGGGTGGAACTATCCGCATGATTACCGTACAGCCAGATCTCTCACAATTTGAGGGTTCTGTTCATGTTTCAGGATCGACAGTCACTGAAGGCGACAACAACAGCAGTATTGACGCTATCTTTAATGTTCCTGTAAATGACATGTTTGCCCTGCGAGTAACCGCTTACTCAGGCCAGAATTCAGGCATTTATGATCGTGAATATCAATCGTCTTGGGTTGAGGCAAGCTCAGGAGCGACTATTCCAAGTCCAGGACCTGCATTCGCTATACAAGAAAACGTTGACGATGAAAAATATTGGGGTGGACAAATTGCTGCTAAAATTGTGCTCACGGATAATCTAACTTTCACACCAAAATATATGTATCAAAAAATCGAAGCTGATGGTCTGCCCTTCGCAGATAATGATGCAAAAAATACAACCCAATTGCGATTTTTTAATATCGAAGAGCCTGGTACAGATGAATGGTCAGTGCTTAGTGGAACACTTAACTGGGATACGGATGCCGGCTCATTAGTATCAACCACTTCACGCTATGATCGTAAGACCAACGAAGCAGAAGAAGAAACTAAATTTCTACAATTCTTATTTAATC
>JABMPH010000113.1 GCA_013203805.1 Bacteroidota bacterium
AAAACAAAAATCGGGTCATTCACAGCAGCATCAAATGTAACAGGAGTTATACCTCCCTACTTTGAGTTGGCTGAGATTATGCATAAGTACAAAGGTTTAGCAATGGTAGATTTTGCAGGATCGGCTCCTTATGTTGACATTAATATGCACCCTGCTAATAAAATGCAAAAACTTGACGCTATCTTCTTTTCTCCGCATAAGTTTTTGGGAGGTCCTGGTAGTTCAGGGGTTCTTGTTTTTTGCAAAGAAATATACAAAAAAGAAGTGCCAGACCATCCAGGTGGAGGTACAGTGGAATGGACCGACCCTTGGGGTGGTCATAAATATTATGATGACATTGAGCTTCGTGAAGATGGTGGTACACCGGGTTTTCTTCAGGCGATTAGAATAGCTTATGCAATCAAGTTAAAAGACCAGCTTGACACAAAACTAATCGCACTACGAGAATTAGAATTAGTAGTTCGGGCATTTGAAGGTTTCTCGAAGATAGATGGTATTCACATAATGGCTGAAAATATTAAAGAACGACTTGGAATATTCTCATTTTGGTTTGAGCACATTCACTTTAATCTAATAGTAACCCTGCTTAACGACCGATATGGCATCCAATTAAGAGGTGGGTGTGCATGTGCAGGAACCTATGGCCATTTTTTACTTAATGTAAGTCCAGAAGAATCAAAAAAGATTGTTGAAAGAATCAATAGTGGTGATTTATCAAAAAAGCCTGGATTTATAAGGGTTTCTCTGCATCCAACAATGACCAACGAAGAGTTGGATTATATTATTTCTGCGTTACATGATATTGTTGAGAAGCATAAAGAGTGGGGAAAGGATTACAGTTACGACAATCGAACAAATGAGTTTACTCATAATACCTTTAATCCAAAAATTAATGAAACTATTGATAATTGGTTTAGACTATAAAACATTTTTTGTATGTAGTAGAATAAAAAATATTTCAGGAATTCATTTATTGAATTAATACAGATAATAGATTCTGTCTTTTCTAAAATTATAATATGATACTTGGTAAACGACCAATAAATATTTTTATATACTGCATTTTTGCATTATTTATTTATAGCTTATTTCACCGTATTCCACACCTTGATGATGCCTGGTTGGGGGAGCAAGTATATTGGTTAAATAAAGATGGTGTTGTTAGAAATGTTCTGATGAAACACTACTTCAACAACCATACTGGTATTCTTGGATATCATAAGCTAACAATATGGATTGGAATTATATTTACAAATCTTTTTGGTTTTTCATTAATCACACTAAAATCAGTTAGTTTAGTTTCACTAATTGTTTTTTTGGCAGCATTTTATTATTATACTGTTATTATTAACAAGATTGTATCAAAACAAGGGTTTCTGCTTGTTGCTGGCCTGTTTATTATTGCCCCTCATGTATTTGAATTTTCATTTGTTTATCGCCCAGAGATTCCCCTTATGGCATTCAGTTTTATTTCATTTATTTTCTTAGACATCAGTAGAAATAATAAAAGGGAGCTCTTTTTTGTAATTGTTTCCGCCATATTTGTTGGGGCTTCAGTATTGATACATCTTAACGGATTAGTCTTTATTTCGAGCGGTATAATTTTATTGCTATACAGAAAACAATACAAAAGTATACTCATATTTATAGCTGTATCTATTTCTATTTCAATGATATATTTTGTACATTTTAATTCTATTCAGGAAGTAATTCAATGGGGTAATATAATTTCTGGAGCTAATTCTACATCATTAATCTCAAGTGATCCCATTAGTGTTATAAGTAATTTATTTATAAGATTATTTAATGAACATTATCGCCTATTTCACAGTCCTAAAGAAATAACCTTAACTATTTTCACAATTCTAATTATAATATTTGCTTTTTCACAGCTAAAAAAGCAAAAACCGGGGTTACTACTTTATTTGCTGATATTGTTTCTATCAATAGCAATTATTTCAATAAATAAATCGAGTAAATATTCAGTGGTTTATTATCCATATATCGTATTGCTGGTTATTTATTTTTCGAAACAGCACTTTTCAACCACAGGAAGAAAATACATATTACCCCAAAATAAACAATCTTATATTTTTATATTCTTCATTGGCCTATTTATAGTTTCATCACTTATATATGATATTCGTTTATCCATCCAAAAATTCTCACCAATCCAAAACAGAAACATTACAGAAAAATATATATTGCCTCCCCAAACAGACAAAACAATTGTGGCACCTATGCACTTTATTTTTAATGAGTTGGAGAATTATAAAGAAATTATAAGTTTAATGTCGTTTAATGAACGACAAAAAACTGAAGACCAATTATATGGTGATAGTTTTTTTATTACCGCTAACAGTGAAGACATAGATTATCTGATAATTACCGATGAATATTGGAAATCTCTAAAATTACCCGATACAACCTTAAGCTATCATATTTCAAATTATAGAATAATCGGTAGAGAAATCGGACAAACAATACTTGTGAATACAAAATTACAGAATTAAAAATTAGTTGCATTTTTGAAATTCATAAACAAAAAAAAACACCGAAATTATTCAGTGTTTTTTTTGATTAAGTTAATTTTAACTCACATTCAAAGATTCTGGGTTTAATGTTCGCTGAGGTACTTAGCAACTCCAACTGCATCAGCAACCATAGCATCATCACCTGGTTTCCAGTTTGCAGGACAAACCTCACCATTTTCTTCGAAATACTGAAGAGCATCAACCATGCGAATTGCTTCATCAATACTACGACCCAATGGTAAATCATTAACCACTTGATGACGTACAACACCTTGTTTATCAATTAAGAATAATCCACGGAACGCAACAGGGTCACCATTAAATTCACCTTCACCATCTTCATTAATGTCGTATGATCCGGCAAGAACATCATAATTTTCTGAAATAGTTTTTGACAAGTCACTCACCAAAGGATAGGTAACGCCTTTTATTCCACCATCATTTTTTTCTGTATTTAACCAAGCCCAATGCGAGAATTGTGAATCAAC
This sequence comes from Bacteroidota bacterium, assembly GCA_013203805.1. Taxonomy (GTDB): domain Bacteria; phylum Bacteroidota; class Bacteroidia; order Bacteroidales; family F082. Next base: position 3,023 of record JABMPH010000113.1, read on the forward strand.
TGAACATCCAACAACTGCAACATTACGTTTTTCAAATTCATCCATTTTTTCCTGAAATGCTATAATTTCAGTTGGACATACAAATGTAAAATCCAAAGGATAGAAGAAGAAAACAACATGTTTTTTTCCAATGAATTGTTCCAGAGAGAATTTCTCAACAAATTCGCCACCGTTAATAACGGCATTGGCTTCAAATAATGGGGCTTTTTTTCCAACTAATACTGCCATAAATATTTATTTTAAGATTGTTTTCAATTAATAATGACTCAATAGTTAAATTGAATCTCAAATATATAATTGCAAAATTAAGAATATTTTTAAATTAAGATTAATTATAAATAATAGAATTATTATCAAATGAATATAAATCAATAGATTGGGTTAGTGCCTTCATAACTGGGGCTTATACCAATTAAATTTCAGAATGAGCTTAATAAATCAATAGATTTTTAGTTTTAGCCATCTTGCTGCGGCCTAAGGGGGGATCCTCCAATTCGTTCTATTCAGGATGACAGATAAAAGAATGAGAAAAATATAAGTGTATTATATTGATTATAGCATATGGCATTACTCAACCAAAGCATCAATATCAATTGTAATGGGAATACTTCTTTTAAAGTCATATAAGGTAAGCATTCTGATATCATAATAGCTTTTCCAATAATTCATTAGTGAGCGGTAATATCCCATTTTTGCATTATCGTTATCAATTTGAGCGTTTTGTAATTCAAGTACATCATTTACCTTACCAATCATATATCGCTTTTGAGTAACCTCATATCGCTTTTGTGCAACTGTGTCTGATTTAGCTGCAATCATAAGTTGCTTTTCCTGCATATTAAATTCCATAACGTTTAGAAAAATATTATGATCAAAATCTATTCTCTCCTGCTCTATGGAGGTTTCCACAAGTGCCAAATTTGATTCTGCAATTTTTATATCTCCTTTTGTACGCCCCCAATCGAGGATTGGCATGGATATTCTTAACGAAACAAATTCTTCATCCAATGGCTGGGTGTATGCATCCTGAATGCTGCCATTACTAATTTGCCCCAAACCAAACCCAGCATACAAGTTAGCATCTAGCCTCCCATTTCTGGCTTCCTTAACTATTCGTTCTGCTTCTAGTGTACGTCTTTGGAACTCCAATCCGGCTGATGTATTAAACTTAGCCTGTTCCAATGCTGTTTGCACAAATACTTCAAAATGATTTGTTTCAGAGGGAGGAACCAATTCAATAAGTGTTTCTTCCTGTATCCTTAAAAAAGATTTAAAAATAAACAGTCGGTTATTATAATTAAGATCTGCATCCTCCACTGCTGCTTCAGCTTTTAATAAATTAAGTTCAAGTTGTAACAAATCATTTTCAGCAATTTTACCTAGTGTATATCTCCCCTCAGCAATTCGATAAAGAGTATCGTAATTAGAGTAATTTTTACGGGCAATACTTACTTGTATCTGAGCCAACAAAAAGGAGAAAAAATAATCGATTACCGTAACAGCGATTTTTTCATTGGCCTCAACATATGTTCTTCTCGCTTCTTCGTATCTTAGAGGCTCTATTCTACGTTCCCATCTATCAGGATTATACATTGAAATTGGTTGAGTTAACCCGAAGTTAATTACGTTTGCTGTATACTGATGCCAGGTTGTGTCGCTTTTAAAGTTATCTGTTCTTAGCAAACCTGAACTAACTTCGATGGAACCTCCCGTAAATCCAATTTTTTGCTGCAACAACAAATCAAGACTATAACGGTTTACATTTTCAAAAACAGATGTTGTTACACCTCCAACAAACTGATCTTTAAAACCGGTACTGATTGAAGGTAAGGTAGAAGCAAAGCTCAAGCTTGGCAAATAATTCGCTTTGTAATTTCGGTAGACCCAATAACTACTTATAAACCTGTGTTTTGCAATTTGTGCGTCGGGCGATTGCATTTGCGCCAATTCAATAACATCGTTTAGTGTGTACCTTACAACTTCCTGACTAGCTACGTTTATCGACCATGTGGATAAAATTGTGATCAATATTATGCTAAGAAAATTGATGCTTATTATTGTTTTGCTTACGGTGAACTTCATGGAAAAATTATTTACTACAAAACTAATATATTGGATGTTAAGTTTTATGTGATGATGAATTAATTTTTCTATCATTTTGATAATGTTACATACATTGAGAAACATAGGTTCGGTGTAGCCCATTCCCCTGAGACCGCAGAGATAGTTTGCGTTATGCTTCCTCCCCTGCTTTCAGGCTAATGGGATATCTCGCCTGCCTGCCGGCAAAGGCAGGTCATTAGGCTGCGCTTTAGTTCACTCAATATGACAGGTTTCCTTCTTTGCGACTTCGCGCCTTTGCGAGAAAAAATTTTTTGTCCTCCTGAGCGATAGCGAAGGAACTCTATTTATTTTTGTCCCAGATTAGTTTTTCGCAATGCGAAAAACGAAAATTCGTTTAATTCGTTTAATTCGATGATAAAAACAAAATTCATGATTTTCGAGAATGGGGATTTCATGTCATCTCACTATGTGCGCCCTTTTTCCAGGGTCTTGTTTCTCGATATGACAGTTAAGCAAACAAAAACCCGATATGCTTTCGCAAACCGGGTTTTAAACTAAATACTTTATGCGTTACTTAAGTTAGTAAGTGCATAACGTGCTCACTAACAAAATAAAGCTTATTGAATGAACAATTTTTTCGCAATAACTTGTCCTTCAACTTCAATATTTACAATATATAATCCTGCATCGTAACTAACAACATCAATTGTTGTTTCTACTCCGCTATACAATACCTGACCTAGTAGGTTACGTACTTCAACTTTAGTTATGTTACCGGGAGCTGATACGCTAAACTGACCACTTGTAGGATTAGGATAAATAACAACACTTGCTGCAATATCTCCTGCAATATCTCCAATTGAGGTTACTGATTTTCCAAATGGGTTAATATAGAAGAAACCATTACTTATATCTGTTGGCAAAGGCCCTAGTGTACTTTTCACCACAATTTTAAATTTGTTTGTTGAAGTTATAGGTAGTTGAGCAATAGTCCATTCCCAAGCACTTCCTGGCCCAATGTCAGTAGCTAGTGGATAATTAGCTACATCTGCACCTGCACTAGTATACTCATATAATATAATATCGAAATTCTCATTTACACAATCATCATCCCAAGCTATCCAATGTGTTGTGGTATTCAACCAATTCTCACCGCCATTAGGTGAGTTTACAGTTATAAAGTTGCCTACACTGGTACTAATGGTAAATGTACTAGTGCTATAATCAGTTAATGCAGTTGATGGATCATCGTGGCTGAATACTTTAATCCTGTAATAGCCAGCAGCGGTAGTGCCAATAGGCCATACTTTTGTACTACCTACAACATCTGTAAACAAAGAAACTGTAGATGTTTCAGTACCTATAGCGTCAGTTGAGTTAGTATATTTACATAGAGAAATATCTACATTTTCCCCTGCTAATAAATCATCATCCCAAGATAAATAATGACTAGTATTTCGTGCCCAAACAATACCACCTACGCTTGGTTGGATTACATCTACAAAAGTGCCGGTTGTTAAAGTTAGGTCGAAAGGATCGCTATCTAAACCAACGGTATTATCAATACTACTTTCAACTCTTATTTTACAAACATTATTTCCGGTTGTTAAACCTGTAGGTATATCCCAAACACATGTGGCACCTGTAACATTGCTACCGCCAATTACAGCAGTCCAAGCACTCCAAGAACCAGTATAAATCGAATAAAAAACATTAACTGTTCCTTCAAGGTTATCAAGCCATGAAATTAAGTGCTTTGTACCTAAAGTCCAACTAGCGGTTGTTAAAGGTTGGTAGATTGCAGATACGCTACCTACTACATCAGATATGGTGAAAACATCACTTTCAATAAAAATAGCATCATCATCAGAGCTTACAATTTTAATCCTGGCAGTGGCTGATGCATTAACTGGGGTTGTCCATACATAAGTACTTCCCACAAAAGAAGTAGTACCTATTTGGGTGTAATTGGTACCGCCATCACTGCTATAATATAGATATACAGGTTCTTCAATTTCGTCCCTCCAAGAGATAAGGTGATCCGTACTTATAGCCCAGATTGTAGCACTTGTGGGTTGGTAAATTTCATTAAATACACCAGAGGTTTCAGTAATCCAAAATGTATTAGCACTTCGGTCTAAAACGGTTGATGATGTATTGCTCTGAACTCTAATTTTATAATTAGCGTCTTCAGTAAGATTTGCAGCTATATCCCACTCCCAAGTGGTTCCTGTAACTGCAGAGGAAGTTAAAAGCTTTTCCCAATTAGTACCACCGGTGTTAGTACCCCCAGGTATAGCGATAGCACTATTCTCCAAATAAATATTTACACTTTCTATATAATCGCTATCCTCCCATGAAATAATATGTGTTGTGCCTCTTTTCCAACTAATATTTGCCACATCAGGTTGTACTATATTAATTGCATGTCCTAGTTCATAAACTAATGCGAAATCAGCACCAATATTAGAATATGCAGTCGGGCTAGTGTAACTCTCAACTTTAATATGATATTCGGTACCAGGAGTTAAGGCAGTATATAAACTCATATCCCATGTCCATGTAGACCCGCTTACATTTGTAGCAAGTGCAGAAGTTTGATAACCAGCACCTCCTGATTTATTAGGATCCCATAACCAGATATTTACACCATTTGTTAGATTATCCATCCATGATATGGTGTATGTTTCGCCAATTACCCATACTATTCCAGAGTTATCGGGCTGTATTACATCCACAGTAAGAGGCCCTTGCCCCATTACTGAAACACTCATTGACAATAGGATTGCCAAGAATGTTAAACTAAGAAAACGATTAAATTTTTTCATGATATTTAGTATTTAGTTTTAAAATAATTTTATTTCGATAATAATATATTAATTTTTAATAATGATTTTTAATGATTTTGTTGTTGATTTGGTTACTAACTTTGCTATATAAACACCGGCAGATAAGCTTTCTGTTTTTACATTAAAATTGTGCAATCCGGCAACTAGTTCCCCTTTATATACTGTTTGAATTTTCTTTCCATTTATACTATATAAGCTAATATCAATTGCAGTTTCGTTTGTTAGGCTTGTGGATATAATTGTTGATGAACTTGCAGGGTTAGGCATAGCAGTAAATCCGGTAACATTATTGTTTCCAACTTCATCAACATATACCAATAACGATATGTATGATACTTCTGTTAAATATCCTGTAAAATAGGCAACGTTAAGATTAAGATTATAATATATGTGGATAAGTCCATCCAATGTATGACCCCAATCACCATCTATCCAGTTAAAAAACTCACCCTTAGTTGCATTACCATATTGGTCAAAAGTATACTGGAGCAATGTAGAACTTACCCATGCATCAGTATCCCAAACATCGGTAATAACAGTTTCAACGCTACCATACATATTGTAATAATATTGTTCTTTTAACTGATTAACCCAATTGCTGTTATTCCAGTTTTGAGTAACAGTTGTTGTTAAGAAACCTAATCCATCATACGAATAATCAATTTTTGAATTATTAACCCATGTATTATTTTCCCAAAACGCATCGTTAAAAGTTACCCTATTGTTTGCACTATTGTAGGTATAGCTTTCCTGATAATAGTTTGTCCAAATAGTATCCTCCCACATTTCTGTTAACCCGGAAATCATATTACCATTAGCATCATAACTATATGAATGTTGTCGTTCAGTTAGCCAATAAGTACCCAGAGCCCATACACTACCAACGGCAGTTACCATATTGCCCGATGCATCGTATGTGTAAACTTCGAACGAAGAGTTAATCCATTCAACACCATCCCATTCTTCAATAAGTACTGACAATATATCTGCATTGCCATTATAAACATAAGTACCTCTGTTAACATACTGCCAACTACTATTTTCCCATGCTTGTTGTATATATGTAAGAATTTGGCTATTGGCATTATAAGTAAATATTTCATTACTGCTATTTTTAAGAGTTCCATCTTGCCATGTACGCCATTGAGATGTAAGTATATTTCCAACCGTATCGTACGAACAGGTTTCGAAGCTATGGATATTCCAAATTCCTCCACTAAACTCCTTTACTAAGGTACTCTCCTTAAATCCATCTAATGAATAAGTATATATAAATTGTTTTGGATTTCCAAATACCGGGTAATTAGTGGCAACATTTAATAAATACAGCCAATCGTTATCTCTACTTGTAATATTTTGTGTATAGATTTTAGAAACAGGGTCAAGTTTTTGTTTATATTGATCATGAACCAACATATATTTTGATTCAAATTGTGGTTGCCCCTGATTATCTACTTTTATAGATACTTGATTATTTTGACTCACTGCAGATAAACTAATACCGCATAGCATTGTAAGTGCAAAAACTAATTTATAGAGGTCATCATTTAATTACATATCTTTGAAGTCATATAAATACAGAGATTTATGAATATATTCAAGGGTCAAAACCTCATAGAGTTTACTGAACGTTTCACAGCAGATGAAGATTGT
>JABMPH010000114.1 GCA_013203805.1 Bacteroidota bacterium
GCAGTTTCCCGTATTCCTGCCGTGTCGATAAATCGGAATCGCACACCATCGATAAATATCGTGTCTTCAATAGAGTCGCGTGTAGTTCCTTCAATATCAGATACTATGGCTTTTTCTTCTTTAAGTAAACGGTTTAAAAGGGTAGACTTCCCAACATTAGGTTTCCCAATAATTGCCACGGGTATACCATTCTTCAAAACATTTCCCAGCTGAAAGGAATCGCGGAGATTATCAACATATTTCAAAAGCTTAGTAACCAAAGCTTTTAACTCATCCCTATTTGCAAATTCAACTTCTTCCTCACCAAAGTCAAGCTCCAACTCAATCATTGAAACCAGTTGTAGTAACTGGGCTCGCATCCTTTTAAGCTCCTCAGAGAATCCTCCTCTCATCTGATTTATAGCTACACGATGCGCAGCAGCCGATTCTGAAGCTATTAAGTCAGCAACGGCTTCTGCCTGCGAAAGATCCATTTTCCCTGCTAAAAAGGCGCGCTGGGTAAATTCACCCGGACGCGCAAGCCGGGCTCCTTTAGTAATTAGTAGTTCTAGTATTTTATTTTGAATATAAGCCGAACCATGACAGGATATTTCGATCATATCTTCACCGGTGTATGAATGTGGAGACTTGAATAAGCTGATCATTACCTCATCAATAACTTCCTGACCATCCATTATGCGCGAAAAATGAATGGTATTGGGAGACAGATCTTTTAAGGATTTCTTTTCTGAAGGGAATTGTATAACAGAACCAAGTATGGAATAGCTATCTTTTCCTGTTAGTCTTATCAGACTTATCGCGCCTCCCGGAGGACTAGCTGGCGCACAAATGGTATCGTCGAATTGCATTTAGCAAAGTTAATAAATTTTGAACTTGTGAAACAGTGCTTGTAAGCTAAAGGAGAAAAGAACAATCTTAATCCTAAGAAATATTTGATATTCAAGGCTCCAATAGGGAAGATAAATGGAAAGATTTATAAGCTAAAAAGCATAATTAAATTATTGGCGTCGCTTATTATATTCCATAACTTCACTTAATTTATTCAATATGATACATTAAGCTTATGAATTTTATAAATATTTTAATCTAATTAATACTTGATGTAATGAAAAAAGTCTTTCAAAAAACAAAAAACTATTGGTTTCTATTACTCCCTTTATTTATGCTCACTTTCTCCAACTATTCATGTTTTGCGCAGGAAAACGATAATAGCTATCATTTTAACATAATTGATACAACAGAACAATATCCTGCTGTCGGTTTTTGCAATGTACTGAATTATTTATGGGATCAGGGGGTAATTGACAGCTTAGGGAATATTCACTTCGTTTATGTCCATAACTATAAGTTGTTTTGTTATAGCTCCGAAGATGATGGCCTTACCTGGAGTACTGAACAAATAATTACCGGGAAAGAAGGGCATATCAGAACTGCCATGATAGGTCTTGCTCCGGGTAATAAAAAAGTAATAGTATATACAGTAGATGAGGGTTTTATTAATGGTACAGTAAGCTACGGTTATGAATTCGCTTATGATTTGTACGGAGCAGTAGAAAATGATGAAGGATGGACCATCACGTCCCTTTCAACTACTAAACTAAATAATGGACTATTACCATTTGGTATCATAACTGACAATGAGGGATTAGTACATGTCTTAATCACTAAATATGGTTGGTATACCTATGGGGGAGAATTGTCCTATTCAAACTATAGTGCAAATACAAAGGAATGGGCAACTCCGATAATAATTAAAACTTATGTTGACAGGCCTATTAACAATTTCACAAATTATGTTGGTAAAACTGCCTTTAACAGTAACGGCGACCTTCTTTGTATATACCAGCGTCATGGTGCGATTAAAGATACATATAATATTGAAATTATTTCTAAAACTTCGGATGGCTGGCAGAAACCGGAAATCATTCTTAACGATAATACTTATTCAACCTATAACCGTTTTGATATAGATTCTGACCGGGAGGGTAATTACTGTGTCGGGTATTTTGAACCTTGGGGTGAAAATGGGCCACAAATAAATTTATCAGAAAATTCAACAGATAATTTTACCAGCTTTGAATTATTTCAAAGTACAGATACCCTTGTGAAAATGAGTATTCATAAACAGCTTGATGGATCGGTACAACTATACTGCAATTTTAAACATTCTTACCCTAAAATTCTGAAGTATCAGGATAACATACTGGAGATAAGTGATTTTCTGGCTGATTTTCCACAAGAGGATTCAATTAATGTAATGAGATATTTGTATCCAATTCAAAATAAATCCAATTTTTCCAACAAAATGGACTTCAATGGCTTCACAACAATGTACAACGGAAAAGATGGCAATAATGTCCTTCCGTTTAAGCTCGTTTATGTCAAAACAAAATTGATTAAGGATGTTACTGATGTAGAAAACTTTATGAATGAGAAAAGGGACTATATAATATATCCTAATCCTGTAAAAAATACTTTATACCTCAATCTCCCATATGAGCTCGAGTACGAAAATATAAGTATATATAATAGTCTGGGCAGCCTGATCCAGAAAGCAAAATTAAATCCTGACGGAGGGGTAGATGTTTCATCCCTGTTACCCGGATTTTATTTATTGCAAATCGATAATAACCCGATGGTTTATAGGTTTATTAAGGATTAAACATTTTTTAAACCTTTCCCGAATTTCTTCCGTCAGCTGGCGGAAGAAATTCGAAACCCCAATCACCACATCATCACATCACCACACTAACACATTATCCCTAAACTCCCAAATGCTTAAACCACTCATAAACAAAAAACACCGGCCATATCATAGCTTTTAAGAATCCCAATAACCCCATCCAAAAACTTGTAGCGCTCCCAATAAAATAAATAGCAGCACCTATAAAACCAAATCCGTAAAATGCTCCACCGGTAGCATTTCCTTGCACTTCTTTTTTCATAATAAATTCCTCTTTATGATTAATAATTATCTAAAATACAAAATTTATAAATACTAGCGCATATAAATTGGGTAAGCTATGGACATCCAAATTTAAATATCGCCTTATGGATAAATTTTTGTACGGCTGTTGCATGCAACAGCCCACCCCCTCAATAATAAAAATCCTCTTGCAATATTCTATTTAAACTCTTACTTTTGGGCTGCTTAAACTTAAAACACAAAAATATATGAGCGTTTTACTAAATAAGGATAACAAAGTAATTGTCCAGGGATTTACAGGTGGTGAAGGAACTTTTCACGCACAACAAATGATTGCATACGGCACCAATGTTGTTGGAGGGGTAACAC
>JABMPH010000115.1 GCA_013203805.1 Bacteroidota bacterium
ACATTACAAAAAGCAGGAAAAATCTAGAATATTGACTAAATACAATTGTAGTATAATCATCACTTGCAAAAGAAGTAAGAAAAAATGTGATCGAAAAAAAAGCAAAACTGAAAATAGTTAATGTTTGTTTAGATTGTTTTAGGACTCTCGTTTTAATTAACCAATATAGAGCTAGAAATGTTAAAAATATACGGTAAACATTAAGATAGTTTTTCCCTGCAAAAGCAAACAAGCCAGGAAAAAATAGTAATATTATTAGTATATAAAAACCATTTTTTTTGTACCTATATAAAAGGAAAAATAAAGATATTAGCACCAGAAAATAATAAACTTTTAACTGGCCGTTGGTCGCCCCCCATACTTGTGGGTTATACATTTGAAATTAATTTGTTAAAAAGATTTATTTGTTGCTCTGCTATTCTTCCTGAAGTAAAATATTTCCTTATTTTCTCAGCGCCCTTTATACCCATTTGAGTGGCTTCTTTTCTGTTTTTTAACATAAACAAGATCGCATCAGAAATTTCCCCAATATTATCAGGGTCAATAAGAATTCCATCATAGAAATCTGTAATTATTTCACTACCGCTGGTTCTTCGGGTAAAAATAGTGGGACAAGCTTCTTTCATAGACTCTAATGGGGTCATACCAAATGACTCAGCATAAGACGGAAAAATGGCACATGTTGCTTTGCGATAAACTGATGATAAATATTCGTTGTTCGTAAACCCCATGAATTTAACAGAGTATTTGTATTTCTCTTCAATTAATGCCAGAGAACTTTTTAAAGTCTTTGGAGTACTCGTTCCATAAAGAAACAATTTTGCCAATGGATATTCCGAGATTACTGAATTCCAGGCCTTTAAAAGACTATGAACGCCTTTTTTTTCTGTTATTTTACCGGCATATATAACATTAATATTATTATCAGGTTCATATTGTTGTTCCCTATTTATAGTTACGCCATTATAAATAACGGAATTATTATTTTCAAGCTGGAATAATTCAAAACTTAATTTTCTAATATATTCACTTACGCCTACAATATGGTTAGCACTTGATAATAGGGCTTTTTCTTTCTCAAATATTTTCAAATTGTACGAATAGCTTTTATTTATATGAGACAAGCATGTTGATGAACCATGCAGCTTCACAACTCGAGGTATCCCAAAATCAGGAAACGAAAGAAATTTTGATCCCGAAAAAACAAATGCCTCATTGTAATCAGGAATCTCTATAATATCAATTTGATTTTTGTCAATTATTTGTTTCAGAAACTGAGTATATTTTTTAAAGGGTCTTTTTATGTTAATTATTTTTCCCAAAAACCAATGTTTGGATACTTTTAATCTAATTTTGCTCCCATAAAACGCCCTGTAAACATTAACCCCATCTTGAATTTCAAAATCTGCTCCTTGTCTAAAGTAAGGATAAAACCCGCATATAATTACCTGATGTCCCATCCTTACATATTCCTTGGCCAAAATTTTGGTAATACTACCTATTCCCCCATGGACACTTGGAGGATATTCATCACAAAGCAGAAGGATTTTCATAGGAGTTTAATAAGAGAAAATGTTCTTGAGGAGGATATTATTTTTGTAATAAAGATTAATACCTTAAGGAATTTAATTATGTTAGAAATCGAAGGAACCTACTCATATGAAAGGTTTATTTGAATATTTTATAATGTTTAAGCATTTTGATTAATTTATTTAAGATACGTAGGATTAAATAAGTGATTTTATAATGTAATAAAACCTCAAAGTATTTCAATTTTTGCAAGCTTTTATAATCCTCTTGCATTAGTGGGGGGAGATAGTTATTTAAAACCATATTCCTTTCGGTTAACACCATTTCAGGATTTTTATTGCTTAGCCCATCATTGTCGAAATATGAGATATCAACATCAATATATTTATAGCTTACGCCCTCAAAACCAATGGTTTTCATAAAAAATTCAAAATCCGAAACAATTTTTAAATCTTCATTATATGATCCAAATTCTTCAAATAATTTTCGATTAATAAAGCTTGCCTGATGTTTAATTTTACTTGAATAAATATCCAGAAACGTTAAATTCTCTCTTCCCCGGCTTACACCAATTACATTCCCCTTTATGCATACCTTTAGATTCCCTTGAATTATATCAAAGTTATGGTTTTCTAAAAAAACTCTTTTAAGCACATTTTCATCAACAAAATAATCACCGGAATTCAGAAAATAACAATATTCGCCGCATGCTTTCTTAATACCTTTGTTCATTGCATGGTAAATGCCACTATCAGGTTCAGAAGTCCAGTAGTTTAATTTATGCTCAAATCGCTTAATTGTTTTTACACTATCATCATTAGAGTCCCCATCGATCAATATTGTTTCGTAATCCAAAAAAGACTGTGAAAAAATACTAGCTAAGGTTTTTGCCAGCCCTTTATTGTTATTCAGATTTATTGTTATAATCGATAATTTCATGTATTAATTATTTAAGAACAGAGAGCTTAAATAAAGTCCTTGAAACAAGACGAGCGATTGTTGGATTCAATTTAAACAAAAACAACTCAAATCTTTCAAAAAAATCAAGATCTTGTTTTATTAGATCAAAGTATTTCCCATATAGATTTTTTACAAAAACCTTATCTTTCAAAAACCTACGCCCCCCCTTTCTTAAGTACTTCCGCCAGGCTGAAACGATCATATAATAAGCCCATTCCTTCATCACAAGTTCTTCAAAATTAGTTTCTATAAGTATTTTTTCAACCTCTACTGTATAGTCCATGAATTCGCTGGGAGAAATAGAATTAGTAAGGGATTCTTTGCGAACCAGATAATGATAAATACAGTTGTCAATAGTTCTGATCTTCAAATTTTTATTATAACATATCATCATAGTATTAGCTATGATATCTTCCCCTCCAAAAAAATGATCCGGGATATTTACAACATCAAATATTTCCCGTCTTATCAGGCGGCCCCAAATATTTAATTGTAATTGTAATCTAAACATTGACTTTAGATAGTCAGCCTGAGATGTACCTAAAAGATAACTATTCCATTCTGTTATCCTTTCACCGAATTCATTTTCATAAACACATGCTCCAACTACTATATCCCCATCATCCTTTATCATGGAATTATATAATAACTCAATGGCATTAGGTTCAAGATAATCATCCCAATCT
>JABMPH010000116.1 GCA_013203805.1 Bacteroidota bacterium
CCTTAGAAGTGCTCAGGATTTCTTAAAAGTAGGACAAGAAGTTGAAGCAGTGGTTCTCACTCTTGATAGAGATGAGCGTAAAATGTCACTTGGAATGAAGCAGCTAATGCCAGATCCATGGGAAGACATCGAGTCGAAATACCCTGTTCAATCAACCCATAAAGCAACCGTTCGTAATTTCACAAACTTTGGTGTCTTTGTTGAACTAGAAGAAGGAATTGACGGATTGATTCACATTTCTGACCTTTCATGGTCTAAGAAGGTGAAGCACCCATCAGAATTCTGCAACATTGGCGATGAGTTAGCTGTGATGGTTCTTGAGTTGGATAAAGACAATAGACGCTTAAGTCTAGGTCACAAACAACTTGAAGAAAATCCTTGGGATGTTTTCGAAACAGTATTTACACTTGATTCAGTTCATCAGGGAACAGTAATTAATCTCCATGAAAAAGGTGCATTGATATCACTTCCTTACGGTGTTGAAGGTTTTGCTCCTTTGCGTCATCTGAAAAAAGAAGATGGATCGAGTATAAAAATTGAAGAAACAGCTGATTTCAAAGTTATCGAATTTTCAAAAGAAAATAAGAAGATCATACTTTCATACACACGATTATTTGAAGAAGATGCTAGAGCTACAAAAGCTAAACAAGCTGAGAAAGCTACATCTGAGAATCAAAAATCGAAACGTGCGTTAAAGAAAATTAACGAAAAAGTTGAAAAAACAACATTTGGCGACTTAGATGTTCTTGCTAATTTGAAAAGCGAAATTGAAAAAGAAGAAAAAGCTGAAAAAAATAAGTAGTTTTCAATAGCCTTATTTTATACTATAAAAATCCTTTCGACAATGTCGGAGGGATTTTTTTTTGCTCTTAACCCCAAGGTTTATGTATTTTTGAGATCATGGAAACCACTTCAAATTTTTCTATTACAATTCTTGGTAATTCGGCTGCTATACCAACCAAAAACAGCCATCTATCAAGCCAGGTAGTAGTTAATCATAATAATTACTATTTAATTGATTGCGGTGAAGGAACTCAATTGCAATTAATTAGATACAAAATAAAGTACCACAAAATTGATAACATTTTTATCAGTCACTTACATGGCGACCATTTTTTTGGTTTAATTGGTTTATTATCTACCTATCATCTATTGGGAAGAGAAAAACCGTTGAATATATACGGTCCACCAGCACTCAAACTACTTATTGAAATGCAGCTAAAGGTTGTTCAAACGAAACTAAAGTACGAACTACTTTTCCATGAGCTTGATAATGATAATTATAATCCAATATTTGAAAATAAGGATATTAGTGTTTATTCATTTCCATTGGTTCATAGAGTTCCAACATGGGGGTTTAAGTTTGAACAAAAACAAAAGAAGCTAAATATAAAAAAAAGTTTTGTTGAGCTATTTAACCCATCAATTGAGGAAATACTAAATATTAAAAATGGAGAAAATTTTGTTTGTAAAGATGGAGCAATAATTCCCAATAATGAAATAACAACTCCTCCCCAACAACCGTTATCCTACGCATATTGCTCAGATACAAGATATGATATATCAATAATGAAATATATTATAGATGTATCTGTACTCTATCATGAAGCTACATTTGATAGCAGTATGCAAGATAAAGCGCATGAAAAATTTCACTCTACAGCAAGGGATGCTGCTAACATGGCAAAAAATGCAAATGCTACTAAATTAATTCTCGGGCATTTTTCCGCCCGAAATAAGGAACTCACCAGTTTATTAGCTGAGGCCTGCGTGATCTTTGAAAATACAATAATTAGCGAAGAAGGAATTGAGTATTTAATATCTTAGAAGTTGCAATTTCCTACAAATTATAGATAAAAAAGAGACAAAAATAAAAACCCACCCAGACCAGGCGGTCTATTGGGTGGGCCCAATTATGAAAAACAAACAAAACAAGCACTGCAAATATAATAATATATTTGCGTTTGTCAATATGAAACAGTATTTTTTTTCATGGAAGTGGAATACTATTCGTAAGATTGTATTCACAATGGCCAAGTTTTGGATTTAATTGGATTTGTACAATTTCGAGCATAACTACTTTCTAAGTATTAAAAATGAACCATCATCCTCGAGTTTAATTATTGTTGATGACTTTATAGCCCGTACTCTATCCTGAAAAACAGAAACAACATGGTCAACACCCTTTTTTATCCCAACATCAATTTGTTCAAAAGTTGTAGCAGAAGGTTGATTTGAAAAATTAGCAGATGTAGAAACTATTGGCTTTTCCAACAATCTAATTACTTCACTACAATATTCATCTTTAACTATTCTAATGGCAATTGTTCCGTCAGATGCAATAATACTTTTTGCAAGATTTTTGGCTCCCGGATAAACTATTGTGAGTGGTGATTTAGAATTAAGGATAAGATCATAAGCAATTGGGGGAACTTTTTTTAAATATTTATCAAGTCTTTCAGGAGAATCAAGCAATACTATCATGCCTTTATTTTCATTTCTACCCTTTAGCTTATATATTTTTTGAATTGATTTCGCATTTGTCGCATCGCAACCTATTCCCCATATTGTATCAGTTGGATAAAGTATTATTTTACCTTTCTTTAAAAATTCAACCGACTTTTCAATTTCTTCATCCAGTTTCATAAACTAGTATCTATAACTTTTAAAATATTATACATCAAATAATTCTACTGTATTAAGCTAAGTAATTGCTCATTTTTGATTGTTAATGAGCAATTAAAATGTTTTTTCGGACAGCTATTAACTCCATGTAATCCACAAGGCCGACAATCCAATTTTTCGCTGGTTTGAATTATGCGCGAGTTATCCGATTTAGGGCCAAAACCAAATTCGGGAACAGTTGAACAAAAGATCGCAGCAACCGGCGCGTTCATTGCTGAAGCCATATGCATTGGAGCAGAATCATTTACGTAATTCATTACTGCATCTTTCATAAGAGCTGATGACTCCAGAAATGTTAATTTACCTGCAAGATTAAGGCTGTTAACATGATTCGATTCTACAATAATTTCATCACATAAGTCCTTTTCCTTTGGTGAACCAAGCATATATACTACCATATCATGGTCGATTGATGCTACGAACTCAACCCATTTGGCTTTCGGGAATTGTTTGGTAAACCATAGCGACCCTGGAGATAATGTGATATAACGCTTAGTTTTATATTGTGAAACCATAGCATAATCATGATTCTGAGGATATAACCTCATTGGATATTTACTTTTATCAGTAAGATATTCAATCAAATTAAGATTTCGCTCAATTTCGTGTGGACTGTTAATTTCAGTACTGATTTTGTGCTTAATTCTTTTTGAGAAGAAAATAGAAAGTGGGTTTTTATTAAAGCCAATTTTAACTTTTGCTCCTGACAATGCTGTAATTAAACCCGATGATGCAAACCGCTGAACATTAACAACAAGATCATACTTTTTTTCTCTAAAAATCCTTATAAGCTCCAATAAGTTACTATACTTCTTATCTGTTTTATCCCATACAATAACATGGTGTAAATATGGATGTCTTCTCAAAACTCCCTCATAACCATATTTAAGCAAAAAATCAATTTTTGTATTTGGATAGAAAACATGAAGTTTTTCAATAAGTGGTGTGCTAAGTATCACATCTCCCAAAGAAGCAGTTTGTATAATCAGGATTCTTTTCAACTATCTATTATCTATTCATAAATATGCAAATATAATCACACAGCGTAAATGATAACAAATAATTATTAATTATAATTTCCTATTATTTTCGGGGAAAATACTGTGCTGTAATTGACCAATTAACAATTGAAAAACTAATATTAAAACACATGACAAGTATTTCGAGCTTAAACAGATTGGCAGATAACCCTTATTTAGATTTATTTTTAATTCTAAACATCCTATAATTATTAGATATAAGTTGCTATTTTTACAGCACATAAGTTACTTAAATTTAAAATTAAAATAAATGGCAAGTCTGGAAACAACTTACATGGGATTCAAACTCAAAAACCCTATTATTGTTGGGAGTTCGGGTTTAACAAACTCCGTTGAAAATGTTATTGAAATTGCTAAAGAAGGTGCGGGAGCAGTTGTATTAAAGTCACTTTTTGAAGAACAAATTAATCAGGTTGCCAATCAAACCTACGAATTGGGGAATACAAGTAACTATTATCCCGAAGCACTCGATTACATACAAAATTATAGTTCTGAAAATGATGTGGCCATTTATCTTGATCTAATTAAAGAATGCAAAAGTAAAGTTGATATTCCAATTATCGCATCAATAAATTGCATGGGTGATAACGAGTGGGTGAATTTTTCAAAAAAGATTGAAGAAGCTGGTGCTGATGCGCTTGAGCTAAATATTTTTGTTTTGCCATCGGATCCTAAGAAGAGTAGTGCTGAAAATGAAAAGGTTTATTTTGATATAATCGAGAAAGTAAGTAAAATTATAAAGATCCCCATAGCTGTTAAACTTAGCTACTATTTTTCGGGATTAGCAAAAACAATGGAAATGTTATCATGGACAGGCATTAAAAGTCTTGTTTTGTTCAACAGATTCTTTTCTCCCGATATTGACATTAATAGCTTAGAAATTAAAAGCTCAAATATATTTAGTTCTCCTGCTGATTTGGCTCAATCATTACGATGGGTCGCTATGTTAAGCGAAATCGTGGATTGCGACATCGCTTCATCAACTGGTGTACACGATGGAGAAGCGGCCATAAAGCAGCTACTTGTTGGAGCCACCGCAGTGCAGATAGCGTCGGTACTTTATAAAAAAGGATTTAAAGAAATACCCATTATTCTAAATGAAATTGAAAAGTGGATGATTAAAAAGAATTTTAATTCAATTGATCAATTCAGAGGTAAAATGAGTGTGAAAAAAGCAGAAAACCCAGCGGCATACGAACGCGTTCAGTTTATGAAGTATTTTTCTGGGATTGAATAAGTTCTGATTTTTATAATTAATAGTACATATCAAGTCTTGAATATATAAACCCATATTTTAATTGGTTCTCCTAATTTTACTATTTTAGTAAAAAACTAGGCCTGTGAAAGAGATTCGATCCAAACTAAAAATAATTCTATTGTTATCGGTATTAGCAATAAGCATTAACTCATCAGGGCAATTAATGAACCATTATTGGTCATTAAATTTCAATTCACAATCATCATTATTATCTGGTGCTGTAGTTGCTGGAGATGGTGGTAATACTTCCATATATTTTAATCCATCCACAATTTCTGAGATAAAAAACGGGTCCAATCTCTCGTTTGCCGCATCGTTACTAACATGGGGGGTATATTATTTCAAGAATGCTTTAGGTTCGGGAATTAACCTAACCAATGTGTGTTTCAACGTACAACCGCAATTTTTTTCGTATAGCTATCGTCCAAAAGACAGCAGGTTTGCATTTGCATTTACAGTACTTACAAGGATGAAAGAAAGGTTTGATATCAATTACTATAACTCACAGGAAATTGATATTATTAAGAGTAGTCCCGGTTTGGAGAACTATAATACATCTTTCACCTACTTCCTCGAATATTCTGATAATTGGTTTGGGGTTGCAGGATCATACGATGTTTCTGAAAGATTTAAAATTGGGGGAAGTTTGTTTTTATCTGCCGCATATCTGTCATATCAAATTTCAACATCGGCAAATGCATTCTCGACCACTGATACAACATGGGTTAACGGTGTTCCAAACCCTGGATTAGTTTCGGAAGGGACTTATTCAGAGTCATTTAAATTTACAGATTATAGATTTATTGCAAAGCTGGGATTTACTTATATAGCAGATAGATGGAGATTTGGCCTAAATTTTACATCGAAGTCATTATCCATTTTTTCAACTGGACAAGAAGCTAGCAGAATCCAAAGCATGAGCAATGTCACAAATCCTGACAATAATGAATTTATGCCCGGTTACATGATTATTAATGGTCAAACCAGAGATCACTTAAAAACCCGGATCAAATTTCCTTTTTCGGTTTCATTTGGATTTATATATGAAGTCAATAAATCTGAAAACAGGCTGTATTTTACCATGGAATACTTTAATGGTATTAGTCCGTATTTATTGGTTGATGCTCCTGTGAAAGATGATATTACATCCCAACTCATATACAGCCAAATGAAAAATAAAGACTGGTTATCGGTTGCTGATGTTGCAAAACCTGTTTTAAATGTTGCTATTGGGTACAGATGGAAACTAAGCAAAAAACTAATGTTTTTAAGCGGATTCCGAACCGACTTCAATAACATCAACAAGGCTGATTATAAACAATATAACGACTACAATAAAATAAACACAACCGACATCAATATATATCATTATACAGGTGGGGTACAATTTTATTTCTTAAAAAAATACCTTCTTGTGGCCGGTGGCGAGTTATCCTTTGGTTATGATAAAAACGTTAAACAAATTGCCAATTTCACCGACCCCGTCGAATATAATTCTGTTGATAATAGAGTACTACAGGGACAATTGGAAAACAAAATGGATGTCTATTATTTTGGCTTTAATGTTTATCTTTCAGCAGTGTTTAAATTTGGAGGGAATAAATAAATATACATCAATAAGAATCTATTGTTTAGAATTTATCTAAATAATAATTTTACTAAATTTGCACTCAAAACAAGTATTATATTAACTAATGATAAAATTTAACATGATAAAAACATTTTCTCAAATCAAAATGTTGGCAGCAATAATACTGCCTGCGGTAATTGTGATGCTAACATCTTGTTATCCTAACGAAAATCTTTCGATTAGTGAAACAGACATTGTAATGGTTGGCTATTACGATTCAGTAGATTTTAAAACCTTGAAAACCTATTTTATGTCTGATACAGTTTACGCTGTTAGGGATGACACCACCGATCATTCATTAATTAAAAGTAATGATCTAATTATCAAAACAATAGCTGATAACATGACTGCTTATGGCTACACCCGTTTGATAGAAGCTACTCAAGATACACCAGATATTAGAATATCAGCAGCATCAATTACTGTTAAGAATGTAAGTGTTGGGTATTGGTATCCATATTATCCCGGTTGGGGTTGGGGTTGGGGATGGAAAAAGTCCACATCACGTGAAACAAACTATTATTATCCTGGTTATCCTGGATATTATCCTCCGGGTTATGGTTGGGGTTATCCATATTATAGCTCATATACAACAGGGACAATTCTAATTGAGATGGCCGATCCAAATGACTACCGGGTAGTTAAGAACGATACAGTAACTCCTATCTATTGGTCAGGAGGTATTAATGGAGTGCTGAGCAGTGGTTCAAACGATAGTAGAATAAGCAGCGGCATAAATAAAGCATTTGAGTTATCTCCAGAAATAAAGACCAATTAGAAACACCCTAAAACAATAAACGATGAAAAGAAATAAAATATTTTTGACCAGCATTTTTGTAGTGCTATTAGGAATTTCATCCTTTGGTCAGGGTGGAGGTATATGGAATTTTGATTGGAATATGGGTTTCCCCATGGGAGACACAAAAGATTTTATCGGACAGCCCACATTCCGTGGGTTTTCAATTGAAGGCCGTGGATTTGTTACTGAAAGTATCGCAATTGGTGGTATTGGTGCCTGGAATGTTTTTTACGAAAATTTTGGGTGGTCAACAACTGTTGAGGGGACAAAAAAAATATACGGTTACCATCGTAGATACTTAAATGTTATGCCACTAATGGTTACTGCTCATTACTATTTTTCACAAGGAACAATACAGCCTTATATTGGAGCAGGCGTAGGTACATATTTCATAGAATCGAGAGATTATATGGGAATTTATTATTATCAAGGTAAAGACTGGCATTTTGGTATTGCTCCTGAAGTAGGAGTTGTAATGCCATTTGGAAGCGGTAATACCGGAATGAATATAAATTTCAAATATAATATGGCTGCTAAAACAAAAAACCAACCTTCATATTCATGGCTTGGTATTAACATAGGTATCTCATACTTGTTCTAAAAATCGTTCCTAGTTAATCATATAACCGGGAAAATTGTTTATCGCAGTTTTCCCGGTTTTTTTTTTACATTTACACCCCAAATAAGAATGTGATAAACATGAAAAAAACCTGATTTAGATACATGATTCAAATTGGATATCGATTTAAAAACAAATAAACTAAAATTATATGAAGACTTTTTTTACATCATTACTTTTGATTTTTCTCTTTACAAGTACAACTATCTGTCAGCAGCAAATTCAAAATCCGGGATTTGAGCTATGGGAAGATGCAGGGACAAGTGTTGATGAACCAACCGATTGGAGTTCGATAAAAACTTCTGACGACCCTTTCTACAATAATCTGGCTCCGGTTGTGTGGGGAAAAAGTACTGATGCACACACAGGTAATTACTCAATAAGTTTATTTAATGTTGGTAGTTTAGTTATCGCAACCGGAACTGTATCAAACGGACGCTATCACACTCAATTACCTGCCGATTCAAGTTATGTTTTTACTGATATTGATAACGACCAATGGCATAGCACCTTAACCGAAAGACCTGATAGTGTTGTGGGCTGGTATAAATGTAACCCAACTGTGGGCGATTTTGGAACTGTAAAATTTGTACTCCATACAGGCCTTACCAAAATACCCGGCGATGAATCAAACTATATTGCAAGTGCATATTATGAATTACCTTCGGAATTAGTAACAGAGTGGACACGATTTTCCATCCCGTTTGTTTACTCCTCATCTGGCAACCCGCAGTATTTTCTTGCAATTTTAACAAGTGGCAATGGTGTAAATGCCGTTATTGGTAGTACTGCCCTTTTTGATGATCTTCGATTCATTTATAACGGAAGCTCCGTAAATGAACTTTCACAAAATAGCTTTAAGACCTTTTTTCAAAATAATATGCTAAATATTGAAATCGAGGATAACACCTCCGAACCCTACTCCTTTGAATTACATGATATTAACGGACGGATAATTCATAGTCAGACTATTTTATCGAAAGAAAAAAACAGAATTGAAGTTAGTCATATTCCATCTGGAATATATATTATAGTTGCAACAAGTTCGAATAATACATTTACAAAAAAGGTACTAATCAATAGGTAATTATCTCATACAACTTATTAATTAACCATTAGTTTTTTTAATGAAAATTAAACTCTTCAGTGTTCCTTATTGTGCCAGA
Source organism: Bacteroidota bacterium (assembly GCA_013203805.1). Taxonomy (GTDB): domain Bacteria; phylum Bacteroidota; class Bacteroidia; order Bacteroidales; family F082. The sequence continues at coordinate 9,198 of JABMPH010000116.1, forward strand.
TACTTTCTTGGATCATTATTTATAGTGCTGAGTTTGTATGTATTTGGTGAGAATAATGGAATTTTATCGGGAAGGATTACAGATAAGGAAACCTCAGAGTCGTTGGTTGGTGTAAATATTTTTCAGAAAAAAGACATGACCATTGGAACTGTCACTGATTTCAATGGCTACTTTTCAATTTCCCTTCCTCCGGGCGATTATATTTTTGTAGCTTCATATACCGGAATGAAGGCCCAGACTGTTGAAGTAGTTATCACAGCGGGAAATACAACGCAGCTAAATATTGAAATGATTCCATTCAGTACCAATTTCGATGAAATTGTGATAAGAGCAGGAAAGTTCGATAAAAGCATTGAAAATCAAACTGTTTCCATTGAAATATTAAGTCCAAGATTAATTGATGCCCATAATACCGAGTCAGTTGAAACCATACTCGATATGGTTCCGGGTCTTACAATTCTTGATGAAGAACCACAGATAAGGGGTGGTAGTGGTTTTACTTTTGGAGTGGGAAGCAAGGTTGCAGTTTTTATTGATAACATCCCGATAACAGCAGGCGATGCAGGTAAAACAAACTGGTCGCTTATTCCGGTTGAAAACATTAAACAAATAGAAGTTGTAAAAGGAGCATCATCGGTACTTTCAGGAGCTTCAGCCTTAAGCGGTGCCATATATATCCGAACCAACTACCCCGGTATTCAGCCTGAAACCAAAATTAAGGTACACGGAGGTTACTACTCTCCTCCCCGATCCCCGGCCACACAGTGGTGGAATGGCATAAACTACACTTCCGGAGCCAGCTTTCTTCATTCACAAAGGCTGAGCAATAAACAAACCGATTTGGTTGTAGGGGGTATGTTCTCTGCAAATTCAAGTTATTTAGGAGCACCCGTTCCCGGGCCATATGTTGTTGATACGATACCAATATCTGATAGTGATATGGCAAACCGGAAAGCCCGACTAAATTTCAATTTAAGGCATAGGTCAAAAAGAATATCGGGGTTGGATTTTGGATTAAATGGTAATATGATGTATGAGAAATCGAGTACGGTTTTCGCCTGGCTTGATGATACAGCTAATTTCTATCGTGCTTATCCGGGGGCTGTCCTGCTTTCGAATAATACAACATTCTACGTGGATCCGTTCGTTAATTTTTATAGTGATATGGGTTTTAAACATGAGTTTGCCTCAAGGGTGATGTATGCCAACAATGATGCTAATAATAATCAGTCCACAAAAACATTGTTCATATACAATAACTACCAGTTTGGAAAGAGTTTCAAAAATTTAGGTAATCTCGATTTTATAATTGGAGCAACCAGTCAGTACACACAATCATACGCCCACCTTTATGAAGCTTCCGGGTCACCGTCAAATTATTTATGGAATACCTCTGTTTATATGGAAGCTGAAAAAAAAATTGGTAATGCTCTTAATGTATCGGCTGGTGTTCGTCTTGAAAATTATCAAATAAACGATTCGATAAAAGACAGCAAACCAATTTTCAGGATTGGTTCATCGTTGAAACTTGGTCAGGAAACATACTTGCGCGCTTCTATAGGACAAGGATATCGTTTCCCCACAATCACCGAAAGGTATATCAAAACAACATTGGGGAGCTTTGGAGTTTTTGACAATCCCGACCTGATACCCGAAACAAGCTGGAATTCGGAAATCGGTATTAAACAAGGCTTTAAATTTGCAAAATATTACGGCTATATCGATGTAGCATTATTCTATCAAGAATATAATAACACAATTGAATATTTATTTGGTTTTTGGGATCCTACCTACACTTTCGCCATTGCCGGGTTTAAGTTTGTAAACACCGGGAAATCAAAGGTTACAGGAATTGATATATCAATGACCGGACAAATAAAAGCATCTGATAAAATTTCAATTAATACGCTTTTTGGATATAACTACATATTACCGGTAACTCTGCAACCAGAATATGTTTTTGCAAAAGACTATAATCCAAGTGGAAGTAAGGAATTTTCATACGAAACAACCAGTGTAAACCCTAAACGGGATATTCTTAAATACCGGTTTCTGCATACGGTTAAAATGGATGTTGAATTTAACTACGACAGGTTTTCAGCAGGCATAAGCCTTAAGTATTTCAGTAAGATGGAAAATCTTGACAAAGCTATTTTTGATTTCGAAGATGCAACTGTTGCTACCGGCGGTACAACACAGGCTATCCTATACAGGAAATATTACGAGAACCACAATAATGGCAATGTTATTATCGACGGGAGGGTTAGCTATGAAATAGCGTTAAGGCATAGATTATCCTTAATTTCGTCAAATATAACAAACAGGATGTATTCGCTTCGTCCGCTTAAGGCAGAGCCAATGCGTAATATAGCGTTGCAGTATATGTTGAGTTTGTAGGATTATTACGCATTAGCCTTTACTAGCGTGCATTTGCAATGCGTGCTTTAACACAATAAAAGTGTTCAACTCTCGAACCTGCAACCTCTTTACTAGCACACATTTGCAATACGTGCTTTAACACAACAAAAGTATTCAGACTAGATGAATTTTTTCTATTTTTGATACATGTAAGAAAAGTATAAGTTTCATAATGAAGAAGGCATCTATTTTATTACCCCTACAATTGTAAACTGGATAGATTTATTTACGCGAAAAGAATACTGTGATATTATTTTACCTTCATTAAAGTTTTGTCAAATTGAAAAAGGGCTGATTATACATGCATGGTGTATAATGTCAAGTCATTTACATTTAATAATTAGCAGTTCGGGGAAGGAACAACTATCAAATATAGTAAGAGATTTTAAAAAGTTTACTTCAAAGGAAATTATCAGAGAAATAAAAAGAATACCAGAGAGCAGAAAAGATTGGCTATTAAGAAACTTTAAAGAAGCTGGCACATCTCTAAAAAGAATAACTAATTATAAAGTTTGGCAAGATGGAAATCATCCTGTTGAACTTGATTCGAACACTATGCTTGAACAACGATTGTCGTATTTACATAATAATCCGGTGGAAAATGGTTTAGTATTCAGAGGTGAGGATTATTGTTATAGTTCTGCAATAGATTATTGTGATGGAAATGGACTTTTAAAAATCGACTTGATTTAGTGTTGAACGGTAATAATAGTAGTCACGCATTGCAACCTAAAATCCGCATGTCTATGTTTTTTTAGGTAAACACACTTTTTTGAGGTAGCCTTTATGCTATCAAGGATAATAAGTTTTGATTACTTGAATGATTTTATCAATAAACTCATAAA
>JABMPH010000117.1 GCA_013203805.1 Bacteroidota bacterium
GGCATTAGCAAATGGCAAACCAACCACCGGCACCTCTGAATTTGAAATAAAATATAACCCCAAAACTTTCCTTAAACTTACAAAGCGGAGAGGCTACAAGCATATAGTTTTACCTCACACTCCTGTTGATAGTTCAGGAATAATATATACACCGAAGCAAACAAATGCTCCACCAACTCCTATACTTGATCCACAATATTCTTCAATTTTGGATTTTATTTATAGTAAACTTAAATATCCTGAAGCAGCCTCAAAACTCGGGCTTACCGGAGACGTTGAAATCATGTTTGTTGTTGAAACAAATGGACTTCCATCCAATATTGTCGCAATAAGGACTCTCGGTGGTGGATGTACTGAGGAGGCAGTTGGAATTATTGAAACTATGAAATGGTATCCTGGTATAATTAATAATGAGGCAGTACGAACTAGTTACAATATAACAATTACCTTTAAAAAAAGCGATGGTAAAGATGGACATATACCAAATCAACAGGGAACTGGTATATAATCCAATTGAATAACTAATCACGAAACGATGAACTATGCATTTAAAATACATCAGGTTAAAAAGTTAATGAAATTAACCAAATATAAATTTTAACGGTCTGAAGTCCAAAGTTGGAAGCTAGAATAATTTATTCGGACTTCAAGCTTCAAGCTCCAGTCTTAATTTAAAAATAAGGGTTGTAGAAACTTAAGTATTTGAAATGAAATTGCATGGTTTTAACCCATAACTTGATATTAAAAACACTAAATATTTTATCATGAAAGATATTGATACAATAACTAACAAAGCAGACGCTTTAATGAAATGGATAACTACAAATGGTGTTGACTACGGCATGAAATTATTAGGTGCCATTGTTGTACTACTTATTGGATTATGGGTTATAAGAATAATAGTAGACAGGGGCATTAAACTAATGGAAAAGTCGAAAGTTGATGCAGCGCTTAGGACATTTGCAAAGAGTATGCTCACGGTAACACTAAAAATAGTATTAATAATTAGTGTTCTTGGTATGATTGGTATTGAAATGACCACATTCATTGCTATGTTAACAGCAGCTTCTTTAGCCGTTGCTTTAGCATTTAGAGGAAGTTTATCAAATTTTGCAGGTGGTATTATGATTCTGTTTTTTAAACCATTTAAACTTGGCGATTATGTTACTGCTATGGGTCATGGTGGTACTGTAACAGAAATCCAAATCTTTAATACATATCTTTTAACCTCCGATAACAAAACTGTTATAGTCCCAAATGCTCACCTGTCGAATGGTGTACTTGTGAATAACAGCACACAAGAACTTAGGCGTGTTGATTGGGTATTTGGAATAGGTTATGGTGATAATTATGACACAGCAAAAGACATGGTATTGGGTTTTTTGAAGGAAGATAAGCGAGTTTTAAATTCACCAGCTGAACCATTTATTGCACTTCATGACTTAGGTGATAGTACTGTGAACTTAGTAGTTAGGGCCTGGGTTAAATCATCAGACTATTGGGGTGTTTATTTTGGTATTAATGAAAACTATTATAAAAATGCTGAAAAAAATGAGATCAATATGCCATTCCCACAAATGGATGTTCATTTTGACAAACCAAATGAAAATTAATTATTTTACCATTAATAATTAGCATTCGCAGCTTAAAAGAGACTAAATAAAACTGATCTCCGCAAATAATTTCATTAATTTTATATTTTTGCAGAAAACAATGAATGCAAAATAATGCAACTATCATGGTTTAATATAATTATGTATAGATTCAAAAAGGCACAAATAAACTTTTAAATAAAACTAATACTATGGATCAAATCGAAGTACTATCGACTAATGCAGATGCCCTTGTAACGTGGCTATCAGAAACAGGAGTTGAATATGGACTAAAGCTATTGGGAGCAATAGTCGTATTAATTATTGGTTTTTGGATAATTAAAATCATTACCAAAAGGACATTTGTTTTAATGGACAAAACAGATATTACTCCTGCGTTAAAATCGTTTCTAAAAAGCATGTTCAGTATAGTTCTTAAAATTATACTAATCATCAGTGTTCTTGGAATGGTTGGCATACAAATGACTACGTTCATTGCTATGTTAACTGCAGCATCTCTAGCTATTGCCATGGCTTTTAACGGCACATTATCAAACTTTGCCGGAGGTGTTATGATACTCTTTTTCAAACCTTTTAAGATAGGGGACTTCATTAGTGCTCAGGGAGAAATGGGGACAGTTAAAGAGATTCAAATATTTGTAACAATTTTAACTACACCTGATAATAAAACAATATTAATTCCGAATGGACCATTATCCAATGGAAACTTGACAAATTTCAGCACACAGGAATTCAGACGAGTTGATTGGACATTTGGAATAGGATATGGTGATAATTACGATGTAGCACGAGAAATGATTATGGGTTTTATTAAAGAAGATAAAAGAATCCTAAATGAACCTGCCGAACCATTTATTGTACTTGGTGCTTTGGCAGATAGTTCTGTAAACCTAACTGTTCGTGTTTGGGTAAAACCTGGAGATTATTGGGGAGTATTTTTTGAAATGAACGAAAAGTTCTATAAAAATGCAGATAAGAATAATATCAATATTCCTTTCCCACAAATGGATGTTCATTTAAATAAAGTTAATTAATAATATACAAACCAACATGAAGAAAGTATTCATAATCATTTTTCTCTTTTCTGGATTGATTTCAATGGCTCAAACAGCCGATACCATTAAAAATTGGAAGATTGAGAATAAAGTTAGCTTAAATTTTACTCAGAGTTACTTCTCCAACTGGTCGGCCGGCGGAGAAAACACTTTGGCAACAACTGGTAAATATAGTATACTTGCCAATTATACAAAAGAAAAACACAAGTGGGATAACTGGTTAGATCTTGGGTTAGGGTACTCATTAATTGGCGATAACGACCCAATGAAAACCGATGATAAAATTGAATTAATATCATCGTATGGGTACAAGTTTCACCCAAAACTTTACGCAACTATTCTATTAACATTCAAATCACAGTTTGCAAAAGGTTATGATTATAAAGTTGATTCAACAAATTTCATATCCAAATTTATGGCTCCCGGAACAATAGATATTGGTCCTGGTATAGAATGGAAGCCAAATGATTTTTTTAGCTTGAACTTTTCTCCAGCCACAGCAAAGTGGTTAATCGTTAACGATCAGGTATTAGCCGACTTAGGATCCTTTGGTCTTGATCCAGCAACATTTGACTCAGCAACAGGAACATTAACACATGCAAAAAAAATAAAAACAATGTTTGGTGCTAAAGCTCTAGTACTTTTTACTTATGAGATATTCGAAAATGTTAATTTCAATACAAAGCTGGAACTCTTCTCTGATTATCTGAAGAATCCTCAAAATATTGATATTAACTGGCAAGTAGCGTTGACGTTAAAAGTTAATTCATGGTTGAATGTTAATATTAACACCGAATTAATATATGATGATAATACTATATTCCATGATATAAAAGGTGCGCCCATTGGACCTCGCACTCAATTTAATGAGAATATGCAATTAGGTCTTGTTGCTACATTCTAGAAATGAAGCGTATAGGACTTATTTCGGACACCCATGGATATATTCATCCACGGGTGTTTTCTTTTTTCAGCAATTGTGATGAAATTTGGCATGCCGGTGATATCGGCAATATTGAAACCCTCGATAAACTGCAGAAATTTAAACCAACTAGGGCAGTTTACGGTAATATTGACGGTGGCAGTCTTAGGCAAGAATTAAACGAATTTGAACTATTCAACATAGAAGGCCTCAAAGTAATTATAATACACATTGGAGGATACCCCGGTAGGTATTCACAAAAAGGCAGGGAGCTGATTCAAACACATAAGCCTGGTCTTTTTATTTCCGGTCATTCGCATATCCTAAAAGTAATTGCAGATAGAAAGAACAATCTGCTTCATATTAACCCTGGAGCTTCAGGTAACTCAGGAATACACAAACTAATAACCATTACAAAGTTTATTATTGATGCTGGCAATATATCCGAACTTGAAGTATTTGAAATAAAAAGAAAATTCAACTAACGATATTGCTTCTTAGCGTAACCTTTCAGTGGAGCGAATAAGCTTTTCATCACTTACTATTCCTCTGGCTGCCATAAACAACAACATTGCGGTTACCAAAGGAATTATAAATATTATGGTGGGTATTTGAATATCAATTCCAGGAATTACTAACCCAAATTCATAGGAAGCATATCCACCAGACAAATTCTCAAGGACATCCATATAGTGAAAGAAATATAATCCAATGTAAACTAATATTAGTAGAAGCATAAATCTTACCAGCAGTAATTGACTCTTTCTCTTTTTATAAAAGAAAATTGTGACAAAGGAAATAATTATAACTAACGATATACTAGTTAAGAGAGGGAGAATAAAATATGGACTCAACCCCGTTTCAGTTTCAGGTACTAGGCTTATTACCTGATATATATACAATACTAGCGAATTCGACTCACCAATAAAATTTGCCAATGGAACAAAATAAGTAATAAGCAATATTACTCCGGCAAGAAATAAATATATAGATTGTTTACGTTGTATCATGATTTTATCATTTTTTTGCAAAAGTAGTTAAATACAGAAAAATAATAGTACATTTGCAATTACTTTAGAAAAAAGTTAATTTTTATATTCCAAAACTTAAATCAAAAATTTATAATTTTAAAGATTCATCGTATCAAGCGTTGAATTACTAATTAAATCCCCAATTTATGTACGATATTGTCGAACTTAACGGTAAACTCGTTACCGAATTAAGACAAATAGCTGCGGAATTCGACATTCCTAAGTCTGATAAGCTACTCAAAAAAGATCTGGTGTACAAGATTCTTGATCATCAGGCTCTTAATCCATCCAAAGACATTCTTGATGCGGAAAAGAAAACCTTAGCACAAAGAACTAAAAAAAGGGTATCACCACCAAGAAATAAAAAAAACGAACCAAAAGTAGTATCTCCTGAACAAAAGAACAACCCAAATCAAAATCAGGTTAAAAAGGTTGTTAGTACCAAACCTGAAGACAAAACTTTAAGCGAGAATAAAAAGCAGCCAGAAGTTATCACTCAGCAAACGAAGCCTGTAGTCAAAACTACTGCTATCATTGATGAAAAAAATGTTGCTAAAAAGCTTATAATTCCTCCCGAAACAACTAAGGCAAATCCGCTTGAAGAAAGAATGACTCCTGAGAGAAGAGAAAACAAAGGGCCACGTAAAAGGACAAGAATTATTGAATCGAGACATGAGAAAGTTATTCCAGGAGAAAAACCAAAAACTGAGGATATAAAGGAAGAAATCGTTGAAAGAAAGCCTATTATCCAGGAAAGAAAATCAGAAAATATTGAGGGAAGAACACCTATTCAACAAGTTGAAAAGCAAAAGCCAAAGTATTCATTTGAATTTGAAGGTATTGTTGAAGCTGATGGCGTATTAGAAATTATGCCTGATGGTTATGGTTTTTTAAGATCATCGGATTATAACTACCTAAACTCTCCCGATGATATTTATGTTTCACTTTCACAAATTAAGCTTTTTGGTTTAAAAACAGGTGATACTATCCAAGGTCAGGTAAGGCCACCAAAGGAAAGTGAAAAATACTTCCCTTTAATTAAAGTAAATAAAATAAATGGGATGTTACCTCAAGACGTACGCGATAGAGTACCTTTTGATTTTCTATCTCCATTATTCCCCAATAAAAGGTTTAATCTTACAGGACATAAAAACGAATCTGTTTCAACCAGAATTATGGATATGTTTTGTCCGATTGGAAAAGGACAACGCGGACTGCTTGTTAGTCAACCTAAAACTGGAAAAACAGTTCTTCTTAAGGAAATTGCCAATGCTATTGCAGCTAATCACCCTGAAGTTTATCTTATAATTCTTTTGATAGATGAACGTCCTGAGGAGGTTACAGATATGGCACGTAGCGTAAATGCTGAAGTTGTAGCATCTACCTTTGATGAACCTGCAGAAAAACATGTTAAAATTGCTAACCTGATTCTTGAAAAGGCTAAAAGGTTGACCGAATGTGGTCATGATGTTGTTATTCTTTTAGACTCTATTACACGACTTGCCAGAGCATACAATACTGTTTCACCTGCTTCCGGAAAAGTACTTTCGGGTGGTGTTGAGGCTAATGCTTTACAAAAACCAAAAAGATTTTTTGGTGCAGCTCGTCAAATTGAGAATGGAGGGTCACTTACAATATTAGCAACAGCTTTAATTGATACAGGATCAAAAATGGATGAGGTTATTTTCGAAGAATTTAAAGGCACCGGTAA
>JABMPH010000118.1 GCA_013203805.1 Bacteroidota bacterium
CGGAAAGTGTCTCTTATTTTTTAAGCGATCTTGTCCGAATTACTTTGACGACTTACATTATTATATGTTGCAGATAAGCCAAGATGTAAATGAGACTTAAAATCGCTTTTTTTGTTCATTAAAATAATATATACATATTTTATAAAGGCAAAACACCAATATTTTATTTTATTTTCTTTTTTTGATTTTTTAAAATGATCACCATAATAGTATATTTTTTCACTTATTCTATATTTAATAAGATCTAGTATTTCTTCATCTCCTTTGCTTTTTATATATTCAAATAAGTTATTCTTCATAATAATATTTATTGATAATTAGATCTGCCTCATTTACAAATAGTGTAATTTTATGATTTTTGATTGTTTTCAATCCCTACAGCTTATTCAACCCATTTTGAAATATTAATAACCTCTAAGTTTTTTTCTAATAGGCATCTCACTCTCATAGACAACTTTATGACCATCACCCATAATACGGGCTACAGTACTAATTTGCTTATAAAGTTTATCCATCCCTGCTATTTCTACACTTGAAGATTGATCTGTCCCCCACATGGTATGATCAAAAGTAATATGCCTTTCAACAATTGTAGCCCCCAATGCTACTGCCATTGTAGTCGAATCTAATCCGAATTCATGACCACTGTATCCAACCGCGCAATTATACCTATCTATTAATGTAGGAATCATTTTGAGGTTTAGTTCATCAAGTGAGGCGGGATAAGAGGAATTTGCATGTAATATTGCGAAACTCTTAGCATATTTTTTAAGAATCTCAACCCCATGATCAATTTCTTCAAGCGTGCTCATTCCAGTTGATATGATAATTGGAATATTGGTTTTACAAGATTCTATTAAAACCTCATCATTTGTTAAGTGAGCTGAAGGTATTTTTATGAAAGGCACATCGTATTGTTTCATAAAGTTTAAGCTGTCAATATCCCAAACAGAAGCTGTCCAATCCAATGGCTTCTCTTTACAATATTGATCAATAATATCGTATTCCTTCTTTTCAAACTCAACGCGGTATTTATATTCTAAATAAGTCATTTTACCCCAAGGTGTATCCCGTTCAATCTTTTTTTGATGGTCTGGTACTGATAACTCCGGGTTTCTTTTTTGGAACTTTACGCAATCCCAAGAACAGGCAAAGGATGCATCAATTAGTTTTTTCGCATTTTGTATGTCACCATTGTGATTAATTCCGATTTCTGCGATTAAATACGGTTTCTCGAGTTTATTAAAATCCATAATATTTGATTTATTGTTTTATTTTAATTATCTGTTACTATTAAAGTGAGTTGATTAAATAATATTTTATGTTGCAAAAGAAATAGAAATAAAATGCCCTACAATTTTTATCTATTGGATATTCTCTTTAATCGTAAAGATTTATTGTGCAATTTTCTTGGTTTAGTCTTACAACTCTTTTAATGATTCATTTTACCAAATTGACCAACCTCCATCAATCATAAGAATAGAGCCAGTCATATATGTTGACTTATCTGAACATAAGTATTCAATAATGCCGTTTACCTCTGTCTTATCCATCAGTCTTTTCATAGGAGAAAAACTAGAGAATTTTTTTTCAAAATCCTCACCTTGATTTAACTTAACACCGTGAGGAACAACACAATTAACTCGAATTCGAGGAGCGAGATGAACGGCCAAATGTTTTGTCATTTGAGGAACACTTGCCTTTGATAAAACGTATCCAATATTTTTTTCAGCACAATTATATAATTCAGGATTAGAAGACACAAAGGAGTACATAGATGCAAAATTTACAATTCCTTTAGATTCGGTATTTTCTTCAGCCGCAAAAGCACAACATACAGAAAGTAATGCTATTGTATTAACATTTAAATATTCTTTTATTGTATCTAAAGAAATAGTAAATAGAGACTCTCTTTTATCATTGGATGAAACATGATCGTTTAACCCAAAACAATTAACGAGAAAATTTGCTTTAGTTTTAGAAAAGTAATCTTTCACAAAAGTTTCATTAGTAAGATCATGACCTAATAGAAAATCAAGCTCTAAAACTTGGTATCCCTTATTTAGTAAATATTTAGTAATCTCAGAGCCTATTAAGCCTTTAGATCCAGTTACAATAACGCTTTCCATAATATTAGTTAAAGTATTATCCAATTAGTTTCATGTCACACTCTTCATTGCATTTCACTCCTTTGGTCATATCAAAATGATCATTTCGGAATTGAATATATTTCTGGCCATTCCATATGTCATATAAAGATTCATGATTTGCATTTCCAAGTACAATTTCGTTATTATAATCTTCCATGCACATTGCAACTTCGCCGTTTGATTTAATGGTCATTGACATCCATGGATGTTTGCAGAATTCACTCCAATGAACAGAATTTGTGCCATGGTAGTCTTTTCTATACCATTGTTGATCTTCACTTTTTAAATAAATATAAACATCCAGCTCTTCAAAAACCCTAACTAATTTTTTAAATTCCTCTACTTGTCCAGTTCTATTAAGATCAAGCATCGTAATTATGATTTTCGTGTTGTAATCATTTTCTTCTTTGATCTTAATTATCTTTTTAATGGCTTCAAAACTTTCTGTAAAATTAGAAGCATTTCCTCGAATGTTTTTAAACTCTTCGTCATCTACACTTTCGATAGAATATTTAATATAGCTCAAGCCATTTTTAAGCATTAATTCAGTTTGTTCAATATTGATGTTTGCTGGATTACAACTAAAATATGAACTAACCCCCTTTTTTGTTAATAATTTTATATATTCATTGAGATGTTTGTCAAGAAGAGGATCTCCATAACCGTGTAGCTGAATTACTTTAGGAATAATATATAAAAAGAAATTATTTTCACTCATTTCTTCTTTTGGAATCCCATAATTGTCCAAAACAAATTGTTCCCATCTATCCCAATCCTCTTTTTTATGCGGCTTAATTTGATCAATTATATTAATAAAAACATCACGTTCAATCGTTTATATATCTCTCGTCATCATTGTTGTTCGAGGACACATCTTACAACGCATATTGCATGCATTCGTTGTTTCAATATTATAAATTATAGGATCTTTATGTCGATAGGAATCTAGGAGATCAAAAAGCTCTTTTTTATCTATCTTTGAACCATTTTCCAAATCTTTCTTGATTTGGTGGGTATTCATGTAAAAATTAATATCAAACATATCTCTGTTTTTTTGATTTTTGATTTGGTATTGCAATAAACCTAACTATGATTTTGGAATACTCAACTTCCATCATTAGTTCCTGGTATTCAGTTTGAGTATGCAATGAAATCCATTATTTGATCGGCTTACTAAGCTCAAGGAATAATGTGTCGGTTTGTCCACTTGTCACAAGATAAGTATTCCAGAGGGCATCGGCTGTATTGTCTATACCTGGTAGAGTGCCAAGGTTACCCGTAGGACGGCGCTGAATAAGCCATGATAACATATTTGACATATTCATTGTATGTAAGTATTTCTCCGATTCAATTTTAAAGCCTGCTTCTACTGCACAACGGGCTAAACTTTCGCGATGGAAATACCAACGGTGTACAATTCTGTAGTAGAAACTTGGAAACTCATCTGGTAGTAATTTCATCAGGATGTCATTTCTATTTGGTGTGGCTATTAGCAAGGTACCTCCGGGTTTCAATAGATCATAAATTTCAGCCAGAAAAGAGCGCGGATTTTGTACGTGCTCAATCACCTGGAATGAAACAGCCAAATCAACACTTTCCTCCTGTTTCACAATTGCTTCGCTTACGTAGCTATACACTTCATACCCCCGTTTACGTAATGAATCCTGATACATAGCAGTTGGTTCAATAGCTATGATATTTTCAGCTAGTCCTTTGATATTGTCAATAAAAGAACCTCCACCACATCCGATATCTGCAACTGTCTTATCACGAAAAGAAAAAGGCCAAGCACCTGCAATCATATAATTAATCTGTACTGGATCAGCTTGACTGAAGAAATCTTCTATTTTCAGTCCTTGGTCAACAACCGTCCTGTATTCTTTGCTATCATATGCTTTTGAATCTATTGAATCAGCTTCAGCTAAGCGTTCAACACCACAACCACTGCAAGTAGCAATAACTGCATCATTTCTGAATGAGCCAAATCCACCAGCACGAATTGGTCCTCTATAAGTTGATACCCAAGAATTAGTGTCACAGATTTCACATGGGGCAAACATTTTTACATCTTCCATTTCTTAAAATTATTTATTTGTTAATTTAGTAGGCAACAGCCACTCAGAAAGTTCTTTGATAACTCCTTCGCCGCCATTTGTTCGGGTGATACGTTTAGCAATTTTAAGGACATCAGGGTGCGCATCTGCTGGAGCAACAGGGTAGCCAACCAGACACATTGCATCCAAATCGTTCACATCATTGCCAACATAGAGCACTCTTGTTAAATCAATGCCATTAGTTTGGCAATATGCGACAAGATCCTTTGCTTTATCACTACTTCCCTGGTGGACTTCTATTTTGAGTTTTTTAGCTCTTTCTGATACAATCCGATTGGTCTCAGTACTTAGAATGATCTGTTTGAAACCAGCTTTACGTAATTGTGCAATACCCCAGCCATCAGCACGGCTGACAAATACTGCTTCGGTACCGTCTTGAAAAATGAGTACGCGATTATCGGTCATGACACCATCGAAATCATAAACAAGGAGATCTGGGATGAAAAACATAGTTTTAATTTATTTTTAATTATTGTAGTTGATTCTTAACAAAAAAATCAAGTAAATACGCAGATATATAAAGTGCCAGGCGGCTTCTCTTGATTCATTTAGTCAGGATATATACTTCATTTACGGATATCATATTCTTGCAATTAAGTCAATCGCTTGAATCCCATGTGTTTCACTGGTCCGCGTAAGCGGGCTTCCACATCATCTTTTAGCAAGGCATCAGATAAAATATGAAAAACCTCATGCAAGGCTTTGAAATACTGCTTCAGATGCCTCTCTTTGTGACAGAAATTGGCGTAAAAACGGTCAGAGGCAAGAATCTTTCGATCTAGCATCTCCTGAATGAAAAGAGTAAGAAGAGCTGGTTTGTTGTCATATTCTAGACTAAAACTGGCTAGTGGAGGAATACCAGACACCTTGATTATTAGACCTTCCTGCAAAGCGATCTTCTTCCATGCCCTCTGAACCTGTGTACCAACTTCGGTCAGATATTGTCCAATATTCTCACGTCGATGCTTAGTTAATGTTGCTATGGCCGCAGTTGGTCCTAGTCTTTCAGTCCAGTAAGAACTGCTTATGAAAGTTCTTTGCGCAAAATCCATGATTTCAGCTCGTCCGATAACAGCTGCCATGGCAATACCATTTGACATAGTTTTCCCGAAGGCCACTAAATCAGGGTACACACCATAAATCATATGCATACCTGAAGTTGCCATCCTCCAACCAGATGTAACCTCATCGAAGATTAAGACTGCACCAACTTGTGTGGCCAAATTACGAACACTCTCGAGGAACCCAGGGGCTGGACCTTCATCGCGACAAGGCTCCATTACAATAGCAGCCAATGATTGCCCATGTTCACTAATAATGTGCTGAAGATCTTCCAAATGGTTAAAGCGGAATGGAAGCATCGTATCTTTTAAACCTCTAGGAACACCGAGTGGCTCTAAACCTGGAAGCAAATGGCCATCCAATGCCTTGTCTTCGGCAAGATTGCTAGAAATATACCAATCATGCCAACCGTGATAACCGCAAAAGGCAATTTTATCGCGTCCGGTCGCTGCCCGGGCAATCCTTACAGTCATGGCCATTACTTCGCCTCCTGTTCGTGCATAACGTACCATTTCTGCCCATGGATGCAGGTCACAAAGTAACTCTGCTAATTCCACTTCTTCAGGTGGGTTTAATGTTGTCATACTTCCATTTCGCACGGCTCCAATCACTGCAGCGTTGACTTCTGGGTCGGAATAACCCAGAACCGAAGTTCCAATACCAACCATTGAACAATCTGTAAATTTTCGACCATTAAGGTCCCAAATCTCACAGCCTTTTGCTTTTGAGTAATAAGATGGCCACTGCTCAGGAAGATACATTTCTGCTCTTTTACCAAGAAGCTGGGTGCCTCCAGGAATTATAGTGCGTGCTTTTTGGTAAAGTTTTTGACCCTTACCTTTATGTAATTCATTGATATTCATATTATCTACTTAAAAGTTTTAAGCAATTCGTAAATTGTCATATTAGGTCTGTTTTGCTGTTTAGTATATATTTTCAACAATTTATGGGTGTTGTTCATTCTTGTAATATTGATCTTTCGTTACAGTCTTAAGTTCACCCTCGTGCTTCCGATACCAATTTATGCCCGTGTGCATTCGATTGATAAGTTCTATTTCTGGATTTTTGTTTAATAAATTCAGAATATCCTCCATAGAAAAGTCAGGTTTGTCTTTTAATTCCTCAAATACCCTCTTCATGAACTTGTAATCTTCCTCATAATCCAAAGTCCATCTATGTGTCATAAACATATTACCGTGAGGATTCTCAATATTTCCAATACGGAATCGCTTAATATTGTCCCAAATAAATGGAAATGTATGCTCTCGTTCAAACGGTTTCTTAGCCTCTATCCATGCAATTTTAAGAATAGAAAATGAACATCCTTCCACATCGAGACCATCTGGAAAAGTTGGAGGATGATAATTGCTTACATAATCGAACTTATCATTATCAGTGATCCAAAGGGAAAGAACCTTATCAATGATCGCAGGATCAGCCATAGGAGAGTCCGAAGGGATTTTTACTATAAAATCCGCCCCAAATTTTTTTGCTGCTTGATAATGCCGATCCAGAAGATCTTCTTCACTACCTCGATAATATTTGATGGAATTCTTTTTACAGAGTTCTACAATTAGGTCATTTTCTGGGTTCACAGAAGTGATAATAACAACATCATCTACGGTTTTTGCTTGCCTTACCCGATCATACATATGAAGAAGGAGTTCTTTACCCAACACTTTTTTTAGCACTTTAGCTGGGAACCGCGTACTTCCTATCCTTGCCTGAATAAAAACTATAATTTTCTTTTTACTCATACTACATTAATTATCTTATTTTTTTTTCTAGGTTCGTTTATTATTTACTTCATCACCAATATACTGTAAAGAAATAAATCTTTGGAATTTGAATTATAGTAAAATTGTGTTGTTAATTATCATAAAATAAGGAGCTTATCCCCCATGAGTATTCCATTTTTCTTTAATCTTTAAAAGAAACTCTCGCCCAAACACCCATCCGATTCCAACAATACTACCTAGAAATACCCAAATAAACACAATCATTGAGCATTTAGGTTTAGGCTTTTCATTTGCAATGTTTATACTTTAAGTCCGTCAGCCAACGGCTGATAGGTTTAAACTTGTTAGTAAGATGTAATAAAATGACTCTGTTATTCACTGTTTTAAAGTATTGACCGTTTCAATTTTTCAATCAAAAGCACAATAGTTTTTATAAACCGATTCAATGCCGTCTCGTAGTTCTATTTTATGTTTCCAATCTAATTTATGTAATAAGCTAATATC
>JABMPH010000119.1 GCA_013203805.1 Bacteroidota bacterium
ACCCTGATTTGCTGAGGCTTATGGCCTACATCAACCATATTAGCTTTTCCATCGTTGTTAGTGTGACTTAGTTTTTTCATTGGTTTAGTTTTTGGTCTTTAGTCATTGGTCATTGGCCTTTAGTTTTTGTGTTTCTGTGAATTATCTCTTCAGCTTTTCGCCGTTCACCATCCATATATATTATCCCCCAATATTATAAAATTCTCCAACTGTGTTAACCGACCCACACTTTGGCTTGTGGTAAAGAGCATTATTTAATGCTTCTTCAACTCCAAGTTCCCTAATACTATATTCCCGATTATTAAATAAGCATGGTTTAATCATCCCTTTTGCAGTCAGCCTTAACCTGTTACAGATTTTGCAATCGCCACCTTCTCCTCCTTCTACCACAGAAAAATGGCCCATACTTAAATCCATCTGTTTAATATATCTTATTTGAAGATCATTCTTGTTACAATATTCTGCTACAGCTACAGCATCAGGTTCTTGTGATGATTTCTTAATCACACAGTTAATTTTAACAGGAGTTAGCCCAACTTTTTTCGCTTCTGCAATTCCGTCCAATACATCCTGGATATCTCCAAGTCGTGTAATTTCCTTATATTTATCTGGATCAAGTGTATCCAGACTAACATTAACCCTATGAAGTCCAGCATCTTTTAATTGTTGAGCATATTTTTCCAGGTTAATACCATTTGTTGTTAACCCAAAATCTTTAACGCCTGGAATTTCAGCAATCATTCTTATTAAATCAACAATTCCTTTCCTTACCAAAGGTTCACCACCTGTTATTCTTATTTTGTCTATTCCACGACTAATGCTAAGTATAACAACCTCAACTATTTCTTCAAACGAAATAATCTCCCTGTGATCGATAAGTTGTATTCCCGATTCAGGCATACAATATACACATCTCAGATTACACCTATCGGTTACCGAGATTCTTAGATAATTTATTCTTCTGTTAAACTTGTCGTACATCAACTAATTCTCCTATATGTAATTTTTCATTACCGATTTCTATCGACACAATCCCATCTGCGCTTACATATGCATGTATGTGAGCCGACCCATGATATTCAACAGGGAATACTTTTCCATCAATAATATTAATTGGTATAAATGACTTCCTCACTGATTTTCTTCTGCTATACTCCGCCCCCATTGGTAGTTTTATTGTTTCTTGAAGTTTTGAGTTATTCATTAACTTTGATATTAGAGGCTGAACAAGTAACTCAAATTGGGTATAGGATGAAACCGGATTTCCTGGTAAACCAAATATAAATTTATTTTCTTTGTAGGTTCCAAAAATTGTTGGTTTCCCAGGTTGAACGGCAATGGTTCTGAATTTAATGTCAACTCCTGCTTTTTCCATTATTTCAGGAACAAAATCAAAGTCGCCCATTGATACACCTCCAGTTAATAAAACAATGTCATTTTCGTTGAGGGCTTTTTTAATTGTATTGAAAGTTGCTTCTTCAGAATCCTTAGTAATACCTATATAATTAGGAGTTGCTCCGGCTCTTACCACCTGTGCTATTAATTGATATCCATTACTATTTCTGATTTGTGATTTTGACGGAATACTATCTGGCTCAACCAGTTCATCACCTGTAGAAATAATACCAACTCTAGGTTTCGTTGCAACAAGTGGTCTGGTACAACCAACCGATGCCATTACGGCTATATGCTGTGGTTTTATTTCTATTCCTTTTTGCAGAACTAGGTCACCCTTAACAATGTCCTCGGCAAAGTAACAAATGTTTGTATTTGTACTTTCCTTTGTAAATTTGATTTTACCGTCTTCAGTTTCCTCTGTATGCTCAACCATTAGCACGCAATCAGCACCATCGGGGATGATAGCACCTGTCATTATCTTGGTACACTGGTTTATACTAACTACCTTTTCAGGTATACTTCCTGCCGGAAGTATCTCAATTATTTCAAGTTCATTTTTAATATCTGCCTTACGGCATGCAAATCCATCCATTGCTGATTTATCGAATGGAGGCATATTAATATCTGAAAATATGTCTTCAGCCAATATTTGCCCCAATGATTCAGTAAAATAAACACTCTCTGTTTTCATGGATAAACTGGCAGAACTTTGAACAATCTCGTAAGCTTCTTCAAATTTTATCATAGTAATTATTAGTTTTTCGGTAGCCACAGATTCACAGATTATTACATTGATGAAATCTGTGAATCTGTGGCAATTTTCTATTTAATCATAACTCTTTTAGTAACTACCACTCCTGAGCTAACATCTACTACCCTCAAAAAATACAATCCGGAATTAAATTCACTCACATTAATAATTGTTGAACCATCGGCTTTCAACATCATCAATTTTTTGCCAGTTAGATCAAACAAGCTCACTTCAGCTTCTTTTTCTATTGCAATATTAATAAAATCACTTGTAGGATTTGGATAAACTTTTATTGATTGTGCAAGAGTAGCTTCTTCAATGCCATCAATCATATCACCGGTAATAAAAATATCATCAATTTTTGAAATTCCATTAGTACTAACAATAGTACCATCACTTGCTGTATCAGATGTCATTATCCATCTCAATTTAACTGATGATTGATCGTCGCAAACATCAGGAAGTGCCACATTTAAAAGTACACCAGTTGTCCAATCATTGGCGGTTTGAAAATAAGAATCTTCCAAATCTGTCCAGTCACCATCAGCTTTATACTGAACTCTGAAATCACGGGGTCCCGGGTTATTTCCACCTGAAGAGATTTTTGAAGACATACTTATATTGGTATATCCTGATGTTTCAAATTCTACTTTCCATTTTTTTTCATCTGCACCATCATTCCATTCTGTCGCCTGAGCGGCTTTTGTTGTTGAGCCATTTTTAAATTGAATTTCACTTGTTCCTCCGGCTGTTTCAATAACCTGAGTTAAATTTGAAGTAATTATACCACCATCAGCCATTGCTGACTCTGTTGGAAATGTCCATTGCACAATAGTGTCCTGTGCAACTAAATTAAATTGCATTATCACTGTTAAAGTAATGACTGATAGTGTTGTAAAAAAGTAATTTTTTTTCATTTTTAATTAAGTTTATGATCAGTATATTAAAATTTAAATTTGATTTCTGCTGTAATAAATCTGCCTGGCGATAGGTAACCCTTTCGATCAATATAATCATCATCAAGGATATTTTGGATAGTTAATAATGCTTTAAACTTTTTTGCAAACTCCTTCGAAATCTGAAAATCAATTGTATTATAGGCGCTTATTTTTACGGTATTCTCATCATCATACCACTGACTGCTTATGTAATTGTATGTAATTGTTGAATTGAAATAACTATTCTTCCATCCAGCACCTAATAATAATATGTGTTTTGGCACTTCGATAAGATAATTTCCAGTTATATCTTTTTCATAAGTATCTGGCCTTCTAAACTTATTTATTTTAGAGCTATTGAAAGTATAATTACCTATTAAGTGCAAACCATCAGTCAAGTAGTATTTTGTTGAAAATTCGGCACCCAGCACCCCTACATTACTTATATTCTGACGTTGATAAATTGGTTTTAGTTCTCCCGATCCTGTGTCGATTGAATCACCTGTTCCAACAAAGTATTGAAAATCTCTACCATCAGAATAATAGAATGAAGGTTCAATAGTGAGTTTATCCATTAGTTTTATGGTAAACCCAATTTCGTAGTTTGTAAGATATTCAGGGCCAAGTTCAGGATTTGCCAATTTAAAACCTTTACGAATTTTTCCTGATTTTGATAAATCATCGAGTTTCGGAGGCATAAAGCCTTTCGAATAAGAAATATAAGCTGAATAATGTTTATTGAGCTTGTAAGTTAGAGCAAGTTTAGGACTAAATGAACTCCAATTATTATCATCAAAATATTCATCTGAAGGATCAACAAAGCCAGTGTTGGTGGTAGGATCTTCCACAATTAATCTTCCTTTATAATAATTGGCAAAATCCATCCTAGCACCCGCCACTATTACCAATTTATCGTCAAGAATTTTAATCTCATCCTGAATAAACAATCCATAAAAATCAAGAATACCCTCATAAGTCAGGATATCAGTGGATGTTTTATATGTATTCACAACATTGGCACTTCCTTGTTTAAGATCGAGACCATAGGTTAGAATATTATTATCGGTTAGATAGGTGGTCGCGTTAATCCACAAACCAATATCATCCTTTTCCGACTCACGGTCGCTCAACTTGTATTTCCCACTATTAGCACCCACTGATTCCGTTTGTTTGTATTCATTTTCCAATTGATAAAATGCCAAAGCGTTTAATATAGTTTTCCAAAAAACACCTTGATAATTAGCTCTTAAATAGGTAGTATTCACCGACATATAATCGCCTAATTCTTCATAAACTTTTCTGCCCTGCCCTCTGGAATCATCATAGTAATGAGCATCAACTTCAATCTTATGATTTTTATTAAATGAGTAACCAAGCTTTCCCGATATATTATACTCCATCAAAAAAGCCTTAGCATCGGTTGAATCACGAAATTCTTCGGGGGTTAGATAATAGCCATCACCTTGACGGTAGTATGCATTCAAACTCCACATAAACCCTTTGTCATTTTTAACCTCTGTACCCGATAAATTTAAAAAACCACCAAATGTGTTGTATGTTCCTGCAATTAAAGCTGCCTCACCTTGAATTGTTTTGCTTGGATTTTTTGTTATGATATTAATAACACCTCCCATGGCATTGTTTCCATAAATTGCTGATGCTGGTCCCTTAATAACTTCAAGTTTTTCGATTGAGTTAATGGGGATTAACTGCCAATTTATAGATCCTCCAGCTGATTTATTCAACGGAACCCCATCAAGCAGCACTAATACTCTGCCACTTGCATCAAGGCCTCGCATTGTAACGCTTGAGTTTTGCGAAAAGATTCCCCAACTGCGATTAACATATACGTTAGCAACGTATTTTAATATCTCATCAACATTTTGAACTGGGAGTTCGTTTATGGTTTTTGAATCAATTATAGTAACCCTGCCGGGAATATCTTCTATGTTTCGAGTGTTGCGATTTGCTGTAACAACTATTTGAGGAATATCAAGGGTATCGGGGAAATTCACCAACTGGCCAAAGGTAACTTGATGAGCCAAGGCACTTTGGAATAGAATAATTATTAACAATTTTGCTTTCACTACTCTTGGATTTTAATTGAAATATTAACCAAACCATCATCTGTTCCGGATAAGGAATTAACCATGAAAAGCCCTATTTTTCCATCTTCATTTTTAAAGGCAAAAATGCTGCCCTGCTGAAGATTTTTTGCCTTTCTATTTCCTTCCGCCTGACCATATGCGGCTAACAACAAACTGTCGTTTGTCGCATTATAAAAATCACTTTCTGTAATATCTGCAATTTTAAATCGAGAAGTTCTGCGAGTTGTCCAATTATTAAGCCCAAACTCTCCGATGTAAACCGATTCATCAATATTTGCGCCGGGTGAAGCTATTGTGTTTTCATCAGTATCGATAAAATCATAGTAATAACACATGTCTATTTTATCTTGATAATTATAAGCTTCGGATAATGTATAGGAAAGCCCATCTGAACATGAAAAGAAACTGGCATCACTATTATTTTGGGCTCCCAGTTCAACCGATTGGAAATAATCAATACCACCAAATACAGATGAAGTATCTATTGAAATCAAGAGGCTAACCTCAGATGAACTACCATCTTTATCCCGAATAATAAATATCCACTTTTCACTTTCCTTAATTCCCTTTGTCAAATATTTTTCGAAATGTAAGATTGGGGTATTCATACCTGAGTCAAGGTAAGTTTCCAATATATCCGTTTCAACTTTAATAATAAAGTTTGTAAGATTTACATTTGGGTTACGTGCATCAATACCAACTCTGAAGGATTCTCCTAATCCTAATATGGTGTCCGATGACACAAAATCATTACCCGTAATAAAATTTATTGATGGTGGTAGATGATTCGTCTTCTCTTTTTCACATCCAACAATTCCGATAAACAACACCAAGATTGCAACGATTAATTTCTTCATTATTAGCGATATGTAATGTTTTGCATAACGATATTCATAAGATAAGCGATTACACAAATTATGCAATCGCTTATATAATTATACTTTATTTAATAGTTTTTTGCCTATGTGATAAAAACCTGTCCCCAAAGCTCCCCCTAAAAATCCAAAAATCAAAAATGATACAAATGGAGTGAAAAATCCATGTTTGATAAATGATGAATACGGGTATCCGGTAGTTAATGTAATTATTACTCTGCTTAAAGGGATCATCATATAACTAAGTCCTGCACCCAGTGAAAGTAATATATTTCTATACTTTACTAATGGCAAATAATTATATGCTAAATCCAATGCAAAGCAAGGTAACATATAATTAAGTCCCATCATAGGGTCCTTAAATCCCAATATAGGGAATAGGATAAATAATCCAATGCCGAGTGCCGATATACTCGATGCCCATTTAATTTGTGAGCTTAAACGTGCACCAAGAATAATAGCCATAAACTCAATTCCATGGTGCCCAGGAATGTTTAATGGGGTTCTTAATCGTGCATGAATAACTATTGCTAATGCTCCAGCAATTATCAGTAATAGCACTTCGAGTATTTTCTCTATTGTCAGGTTAGTTAGAAACTCTCTTGACAAACTCTTTTGCTGAACACTTCCATTCATAACTCTTATTATTTATTTCATTATCAACTAATAAAACTGAACTATCGTTTTTTAATATGGGCCGAGCCCATCCATTTAAATATACTTTGTCGTCGGGATTAACAATGTGCTTATCCTCAAACTGAATAACATCAATGCCTGCTTTTGTAATCAACAGGTCAACAGTACAAATATCCATTTCGATATCTCTTAGATTTTTCACCGAATTTATCCAGATAAACCTACCATCGTTACCACCTTTACGCAGCCCAACAGCTGCTAAAGCACCTATAATTCCAATATGAGTACCGGTGAGACCTACAAGGTAAATATTATGTTTATCAGCCTTTTCAACTGCATCTTCCATTTTCAATACGATTGATTTTGCATCAACTCCCCACTTTATTATTTCCTCAGTAATTCTTTCTTTTTCAACAATACAAAGTCCAACATCAGAACCTTCAGCTCCTACATTTAACATGAACTCACGGGTAAAAGGTGTAATTTCTGCCAGCTGGTTACATGTTACATCCAAACAAGCCGAGCTATTTTGAGATGTATAAGGAATATCAGGATGTACAAATAATTGGTGACGAGTAATACCATGAACTTTACCTAGGTTATTTGACTCAATGGCACCTGCTAATTGCCTTGAATTATATCCGGTACCTCTACTGTCTTTATTATCAGTATCGTCTATGCCTATTAGTATTCTCATTATTATTGACTCTGTAAAACTTTGTAATCTGAAGTTATTTTATTTGTTCTTTAAAATCTTCATAAGCATCTTCGATGGCCGTATCCATCTTTTTGTGCAATGCATCATATGCTTCCAGAAGGTTTTTTGCTTTACTGGTAAGTTCTGATTTTCCTCCACCAACTCCCCCTCTGTGCTTTTCAGTAAGGTCATAACCAAGTAATTCTTCTGAATTCTTAATATCTCCCCATGCTTTGCGGTAACTAACACCCAAAAACTCAGCAGCAGCTTTAAGAGAGCCCAACTCTTCAACTGTTCGCAATAACTTGTAACTGCTCTCTCCTATTATGCCCTCGCCAGATACTGCCGACAACCATAACTTATATCTTAAGAAAACATCGTTTTTGGAACTTCTTGGAGGCTTCATGTAGTTTTAGTTTTTGAAGTTCGATATGTTAATGATTTCATATCGCCTGCAAATGTATAAAATCGATTATTACACTGCAGTTTTACTCATCTTAATTTTATAATTTATTCTATTTCAAAATAAGAATAAGCAACCTAACTATAAACACATTTGTAAGATGTTTGATCTTCAACAATAACTTTGAATTTAGTGTCCTTTTCAACAACAAATGTTTCATATTCCCCAAATACTTTCCATGCGGTTTCTCCCTGCAACAATACTTTCATACTACCTGATGTAACAGTCATGTGTTCAACAGTTGAAGTACCAAACTCATATTCGCCAGTTGCCATAACGCCAATTGTTATGGAGTCATCTATATTTGTAAAAGCTAAGGATTTAACTTTTCCATCAAAATATTCATTCACATTAAACATAATTTTCTTTTAAGTCGTTTTATTTCCAATTTATAATTGTCAAATTATTTAAGGGAGACATAAGCTATAATACCTAGGTTGCACACAAAATAACATTTTGTTGAAATATTATGCATACTTAGCTTCCATGGTTAATTGTTAACAACCAACACTTAATTTTACTTGTGGAAGTTGGTTATCACAATATAAAAAAAGAGGCTGTACAAAAAGTGAGATTTAATTCTCAATCTGATTAAAAACGAAGAAAATGATCCCCTTAATAACAAGCGGATTAGAGATTCTTCACTATTGTTCAGAATGACAAAAAAGATACTTTTTACACAGCCACTCTACTTTATCTATATACTTTGCTAGTTTTCCTGATGTGGTGTAACCATATCTATCAACTCTGGTAAATCCATCCCAAGCTCCTTAAGGTGAGAGATTTTTGGCACACCATTTTTAGTCCATCCTCTTCTCAAATAAACTGCATCTAGTAGTTGCTCATATTGACTTTCGCGGAATTTACGAACGATATCACGTTTTTCTTCAGATGTTTTACCTTCGGGATCAACACCTATTATTTCTTTCATTTGCTTATCATAACGCTCAACTCTTGATTCGTATTCCTCGATGGTAACAGGACCGGCTGCACGATAAGGTTGTGCATCAAACTCACGTGTACCATAACCTCTTCTTAGGTTGAAGACTCTTTGGTAGTTATACACCCTTTCCGATTGACGGATTATTTCGTGTTTATCGATATTTTTACCGGTAACAGCATTGTAAATAGCAACATAGTTATCAACGTGCTCAGGTACTTTGGCGGGTTCATCAGTTTCGGCATTTGTTGTTGGTTCAACATCATTCCATGGTAATTTACATAACCCCATTAAACCAAACCAAGTACGGAACATTGGAAAATAATGAAGGGCTTCAGCTTTATCTTCAAATGTAGGTATCTGGTTGTTAACCATATCCATAAATATAAGCCATGCTTCATCATGCTGTGGACCTTTGTTAGTCATTGCAAAACCACCTTGCTGAGCCAATGATTCTTTGGAAATATATTCAGAATACTCAAGTCCTTTATTTTCCATTCCAATGTCTTGCAAAAATGCGGCATCACCCCATCCTTTTTCAGCGAAAAGCGCTTTCATTTTGCGAACACCAAGTCCTGCAATTATTCCAAATCCTTCACCACGAGCAAGCTGATGCATTGCTTCCATCGCTGAATCAGAATTACCAAAGTTTAATTTTAAGCCTCCGGTTCTTTCCTCGTTAAGGATTCCATTTTCGTAGCACTCCATTACAAATGCCATGAGTGTTCCCCATGAGATTGTACAGATGCCATAAGTATCGCAATAGAAATTTGCTTCGATAATATAATCAGGATTAAAGATACCACAGTTAGATCCAAGTCCGCCAGCATTTTCATATTCTGGTCCGTCAACAATTACCTTTTGTCCGGCATAAGGACCGGTTCTTAATTCATAATTATCAATACCTTTTGCACACGACATATTACAACCAATCCAACAACCATCAGGTACACCTTGTGTAAACCGACGTTTCCATTCTTCTGAATCGATATTTTTTATATCGGGATGACTTCCAAATTTATAGTTATGTGTAGGGAGAAGGTCATAATCATTCATTATTTCCATGAGGTGAGCAGTACCTTTGGTTTTCATTTCGCATTGATCATCATCAAGCTCTCGCATTTCTTTATTGAACGTTTTACCTCTTTCCATGATGGCCTTTAGGTCGACAACATTATTGAGGTTACCTTTTACGCCTGGAACTTTACATACAATAGCTTTAATTTTTTTATCTCTAAAAACGGTCCCAATTCCACCACGACCGGCCTGCTTTAATCTAACAAGTTTACGTTTTGAATCGAAGAAACTAAAGTTAAGCATTCCGATTAATGAATGATCGGCAGCTTTACCTGCTGAAACAACAGCAACATTTTTTCTATCCTTTTCATTATCGGCATACATCTCGGTAAGTTGCTCTGCTAACACATGACTGTCAATTGCTTCAGCAGGAGCCTCCAGAATTTCAATTTTGCCGGTAACACCATCAATGAAAATAATTATTTCCTTTTCTGATTTTCCCTGAATTTCAATGGCATCAAAACCAGAAAACTTTAGGAATGGTCCGAAATAACCACCAACATTACTATCCATTACAGAATTTGTTTGCGGGCTTATGCTCACTACCAATGATTTACCGGTTCCTGAATACTGTGTAATACCACAAATTGGACCTCCTGAAATTACAATCTCGTTCTCCGGATCGTTCCATTTTGTATCGGGTTTAGTTGCATCCCATAAATATTTTAATCCATATCCTTTACCGCCAAT
Source organism: Bacteroidota bacterium (assembly GCA_013203805.1). Taxonomy (GTDB): domain Bacteria; phylum Bacteroidota; class Bacteroidia; order Bacteroidales; family F082. The sequence goes on from JABMPH010000119.1 coordinate 10,574, forward strand.
GAATTTTTCCTTCATTTCAGCCGGAACATCTTTTGACAATATTGTATTGTCAGATAAATTAATATAGAGTGTTTTATCAGAATAACCTTTATCGATTGGAGTAATATCATACTTCCATTCTGCAATCAATTTGTGTTGATTTTTAATTTCTTCGATATTCATAACTAAGCATTTATTAGTTTTAAATTCCATTTTAAATTTGAGGTGCAAAATTATACAAATTAGAAGACAATAAGTTCAAAAAGCCTAATAATCAGATATGCAAACCAAAGCATATCGATATTTATAATGAGTCTTTATAATGCAATATTTGGTTAGCAAAAAACAATAATAATTGTTATGCAATTTAGCAAGACAGCTGGTAATTAGTATATTTGCATTTATAATATTACGTCTGATAAATATTATATTTTAGTTCAACCTAATACTTAAAAAAATGAAAAAGATTAATTTGTTAATGATTGTCCTAATAGTTGCAGTAACAACTATTAGCTGTAAGAAGAGTTCAACAGACCCTTCCTCTCCTCCCGTTGCAGATAAGTATTCGGTAACATACAAATTGGATATGACCGGAGATTATACTGACTTTAAGCTTGTTTACTATGAAACAGGATCGGTTACAAAGGAAGTAACAAGCGTAACTTTCCCATGGGAAAAATCGTTTGACAATTTTGTTTTAGGCGATTCGGTAGTAATGAATTTTAGTTTCATGACAGTACTTGAGAAACCAACTACATTTATCTATTCAACTGAAGTATTTTTAGATGGTATATCAATTGATGGAGTTGGTCCAGACACAACAACTGGTTTCAATCCGCCAACAGTAGAGAAAAAATATGTGCCTGTTTATTCATACAAAATCGCCAACTAAGCTGGAGTGATTACTAAGTATTACAACAACCTGCTCCATTAAATTATATATGTAGCAGGTTGTTATTTTATTCAGAAACAATTTTTTTCACTCCAAAACATTTATTTTTGTTAAAAATATTCGTTTAATGAATTTCCTTCAAATAAAAGAAAAACTTAAGGACAAAACAGTTGGGATTGCCGGATGTGGAGGCTTAGGATCAAATTGTGCAGTTGCTTTGGCAAGGGTTGGAGTTGGCAAACTTATTATTGCTGATTTTGATATTATTGAAGAAAGCAATTTAAATCGTCAGTATTTTTTCCTCAGTCAAATTGGAAAGAAAAAGGTTTTTTGTCTAAGAGAAAATATTCAATTAATCAACCCAAATACGATTATTCAGGCTCATGATATAAAACTCGACACAGTTAGTATTATCGAACTATTTAAAGATTGTGATGTGATTGTAGAGGCCTTCGACAAAGCCGAAATGAAGAAGATAATAATTGAAACTATCGCCGAAAGGCTACCAAAAACACCTCTTGTAATCGGTTTAGGAATGGCAGGTTGGGGTGATAGTAGTATGATTCATACTAGGCAAGCTGATAATCTGTTTATATGTGGAGATGAAACAAAAGAAGTTTCAGACGATCTTCCACCACTTGCCCCTAGAGTTGGAATTGTAGCAAACATGCAAGCCAATACCGTTCTGGAAATATTATTAAAAGACTAAATATGAACATCACACTAAATAACCGACCAGAATCATTCAATAATGAAAAACTCACTATTACTGAAATACTAGAACTCAAAAATTATACTTTCAAAATGATGGTTGTTAAGATAAATGGAGAACTAATCAGGAAGCCACAATATCCAATTGCACAAGTAGTAGATAGTGATGATGTTCAGATTTTGCATTTGATTAGTGGTGGCTAAAAGAAAAAAAAGCGGCCCATCTTACATGACCGCTTTTCAATTAATTATCTATTTACTTAATTAACAACCTCAAGCTTTTGTTTTAAAGTCTCACCTGAAGAAGTTATGACATTAATGAAATAAATACCCTTAAATAAAGCCTCGATATTTATTCTATTTGATTCCGTACCGCCAAATATACTAAAATATTTATTAATACGTTGTCCAAATTGATTAAAAATTATTAACTCATACGAAACTTGTTAATTTGTATCTGAAATTCCACCATGGCAGGCTGAAAAAGCTTTTCGAATATCAAAAACAGATTTAAGAATACATCCAGTTTATAATATGTTAAAAATTGTATCGAAGCACATATTTGTATCTGTTTCACTGCTTATACTGTTAACAAAGAATTCAAACGGTTGTTAAATAAAAACGAAATCGACTTATCTCCAGAAAAAGTCATTAATGAAACTAAAGAAATTAGACAGCTGTAACATACTCTGTCAAGATCAAAACAGTATAAAACTACTCACTAGCGCAAGATACTGAAGCAAAGATTGTGCGCAGGGACTTGTGCTATATCACTAGCATCCTCACTATCAATAATGTTACAGAATGTATTCCTGCTATGAATTCATAATAAATCCCTAATCCAATTATATCCATATATCATGTCACAAGTCCCAACGCTAATTCCTACCCTTCTGACTTGCGACAGTTAAGTGGTGTATTCTTTAATCCAAATGCTTCTTCCGCAACTCATACATAAGGATAGCCGGCACAAAAAAAATGATATCAGCTATCATCTTACCGATAAAAGTACCTAGTAAAAATTCGCCAGTTACCTTAGGTATAAAGTACATAAAGAATGGTCGTACAGCAAGCACATCCAATATTTCAGCCGGACCAAACTCGATTATCAGATTCCTGAAGTCAATCAAAAACGACTTTATCTTATACTTTCTGTTTTCTGAACCATGGATTTTCATACTCTTTCTAACATCTGAAAAAGCAATAATCCCATAAAATCCTACGGAGGCAACTGCCGATCCAATGAATGCGGCAAGAACCCTGTCGCCTGATGACTCCATTATTGCCCAGGCAGTAAACATCGAAAATATGGTGCAAATAATATCAGCCAGTAAATAACGCTTTAGCCAATCTCGTATCTTATTCTTCATTTATAGCTCTTTAATATCTATTATGTGATGCTGAAACCAATGAACCCAATTATCAACAGGCAATACTCCTGCTAACATCATTCCCACTGAGACTAATGCAAGTACAACAATAATAATCGCAAGAACTCTTTCGTAAGGCTTGAATAATGGTTCGCTGATATCCTTTTCTTTCCAAGCTTTTTTGTACACGAAAATTCCAATTGCATATAATATACTTGATAATAGAATGTACTTTACCCCGGCGGCATATATTAACCAAAAACCATAAATTGAAGCCATTGTTCCAATAATAATTGCTTTCGTTTTTAAACTACCGGCATAATTTTTCGAACTATCTTTTCCCCATGCTTGTTTAAATAAGAACATCGCACTCAATACATATGGTATTAATATCATCGACCCTGATATACTTATGATGGCAAGAAAGGCATTTTTTTCGAAGGCAGAAAAGATTAATGTAACCTGCATTATTATACTTGTGATTGTTAATGCAACAACGGGAGATTCATTTTTGTTGAGTCTTCCTAAAACTTTTGGTAGTACACCATGGATGGCCGCAGTAGAAGGAACCTCACTTGTCATGATAGTCCATGCTAACCAAGCACCAAGTATGGAGACAATAACCCCAAGGTTAAGTACCACAGCTCCCCAATCGCCAACCATGGCCTTCATTACATAAGCCGTTGAAGGATCGGGTAATTTTGCAAGGTCAGCCTGATTCATTATACCAAACGAGAAAATACTAATGGCAGCATAAATTAATATTGCTCCCAGAAATCCAATGAATGTTGCTTTTCCAACATCCTTACTGTTTTTCGCTCTACCTGATATTACAACTGCTCCCTCAATACCAATAAAAGCCCATAAAGTAACTAGCATGGTGCTTTTAATTTGCTTTGACAAACTACCCAGGCTACCATCTATCTGGCCCCAAAAATCAAATGAAAGCTTATCCCAGTTAAATACAAAAAGTAATACGATTACAAAAATAAATAGAGGAACTAGTTTAGCAATTGTTGATATTATATTTAGTATTGTAGCTCCACTAACACCTCTACGAACCAGTATATTCATGCTCCAAATCAATATAGAACCACCAAGAATTGATTGCCAATTATTACCTGAAATAAAAATTGGGAAGAAATAACCCAATGCTTGCATTAGCAGAACAGCAAATGAAACATTTCCAATTGCTGCACTAAGCCAATAACCCCATGCTGAGTTAAATCCAACATATCTTCCAAAACCTTCTGCGGCATGAGTATAAATACCAGACCTTAAATCAGGACGTGCATCACTTAGTGTTTTGAAGGTTTGAGCAAGAAAAAACATCCCAATACCAGTAATTACCCATGCAACCAGAACTGCTCCAAGGGCAGCACCTTCAGCCATATTCGATGGCAGATTGAAAACTCCACCACCAAGCATTGAGCCAACTACTATGGCTACTAATCCTAAAAAACCAACTTTTTGTGTATGTTCCTTCATGTATTAATTTAATTAGTTTGTCCTTCTGATTATTTGTCATTCATTCAAAGCGAAGAATCTCTGTTTAATTATAGAATTACAGGTAGAGATTCTTCACTACGTTCAGAATGACAATTATGTTAAATGTGGTTAAATATCTACTTCTTAATACAAAGGGTTTTGAAATACTTCTTGCCATCACGTTCAGTGCGCTCAACACCATGAATATCGCTTTGATAACCAGGGAATGCATTTTCAAAATCCTGGCGTTGTTTTAGATAGTCGAATATTGGTTTTGCTTTTTCGCTAAGATGCTCACCACCCATCATTATAGGTATTCCTGGAGGATATGGTACAATCATTACTGCAGGTATGCGACCCATCATATCATCTAACTCAACATACTCAACCTTACGTCCTACAACCGAGTGATATGCTTCAGCCGGTTTCATTACCTGATCAGGTATTACCTGAAATCCTGCCTGCATGCTGTCGAGTATATGGAAGTCTTTAAAATACTTATGGATTGCATTACAATGATCTTTTAGTCCGACTCCTTCGTAGTTTTCGGGATAGGCATTCACTAACTCAGGGAATACTTCACATAGTGGCGTATTCGCATCGTAATGCTCCTTAAATTTAAAGAGTTCAGCAAGTAGAGTCCCCTGTTTCCCTTTTGTTGTTCCCAATGAGTTTAACAAGAGAAATGAATAATAATCGGTTTTTTCACAAACAATACCCTTATCAATCAAATAGTTTGACACAATTGAAGCAGGTATGCCTTCCTCAGCCATATTACCCTCACTGTCAATTCCGGGGGTTGTAAATGTTAGTTTAATTGGATCGAGCATTGCATAATCATCTTCCATATCTTCAAAGCCATGCCATGGATTATCCTTCGACATAACCCACACACTTTGTGTGTCTGCAAGAATTTCATCTTCAACATCCTCAAATCTCATTTTCTTACCCTCGATAACTACTTCTTCGGGTTGCCACATTCCGAAAAACCAATCGTCTATGTTTTCTTCTTTCAACTCATCAAGTATGAGAATCATCTTTTTCCTTAGTTGAATTGCTTCGATGATAATATCATTAAGAATAATATTTCCATTGTCCTGCATCATCTTGGTAGCAACGTCGAGCGAAGCTATCATGCTATATTGCGGAGATGTTGAACCATGCATCATATATGATTCATTGAATTCATATGGTATTATCTTATCGATACCGCCATTCTTAATGTGTAACATTGATGATTGCGAGAATGCTGTTAGGAGCTTATGTGTAGAATGGGAACAGAAAATAGGTGGATGGCTTTTCTCAAGTTTATCATCTGTCATCCCAAAATGGTTACTATAGATGGGATGAAAACGTGCATATGCGTACCAGGCTTCATCAAAATGTAGATTTTTAACACTCTGTTCAAGGGCCTTTTTAATATTTACAACACTGTAACAAACACCATCATAAGTTGAATTTGTGAGTGTTGACATCTTGGGTTTATTTCCTTTAAGATTTTCAGGAATGAGTTTATTTTCCTTGATCTTTTTCTTGATGGTTTCAGGAGAAAACTCCGACAGACGAACAGGCCCAATTATCCCCATTTTATTACGACGAGGAATCATGTAAATTGGAAAGGCATCAGTTATTACCATTGAATAATTAAGCGATTTGTGGCAGTTCCTGTCAACGAAAGCTATATCATCCTTAAGCACCTGACTTCGCCAAATTACCTGATTTACATTTGATGTGCCGTTAAGAATGTAATAAGTGTAATCGGCACCAAACGCACGTGCCGAGTTCTTTTCTGCATCCCCAACAACACCTTCATGATCGAGTAGGGAGCCAAGTTCAGGAACTGAAATAGAAAGGTCGGAACGTAGTGTATTCTCACCAAAAAATTTGTAGAGAGCTACACCAGCTGGACTTCTTAAGAAACCTTCACCGCCCATATGACCTGGAGTATGCCATGCATATTTATACTCTTCAGAATATTTAACCAATGCTCCAAAGAATTTTGGGTATACGGTTTTTATGTATTTAAGCAAGTGCATTTCAATGCGGCCAGCCAAAAACTCAACTGTATCGGCTGTTTTCCATAAATAGCCATTAATTGCTTTAAGTACATCAACAGGAATTGCTTCCATATCAAGTCTATCTGTCAACAGAAGTATTGGAATTGTTTTATTTCGTGATCTTATCATACTAATAAGCTCAGGAGCATACATAAATTCATCAGGATCTTCATCCGGAAGATCCCAGTCAACAACAACAGCACCAATATCTGCTCTCGACATAAAAATCTCCTGAGCATCTTCGTAAGTAAAGGAAGGTATTACACTACAATATTGAACTTCCTCAAGTTCACTCACTAATTCGTTTAATCTAAAACCTTCATCAGAGGCTTCGTGAAATTGTCCGGAAACTATAAGAACCGGCCATTCATGTTTACTAGCTTTCATGGTTTTTATTTTTTTTGATTAATATTTTGTTTTCTAGTTTAAACTTAACCCACAATTTGGTTGGGGCTATTTGTGTTTTATTGACTATTATTTCTATTAGTCGGAAGTCGGAAGTCCGAAGCTTGAAGCCTGAAGCGAGCTTCCGACTTCTGTCTTCTGACTTCCGACCAACTACACTTTAGTTTTAGACTCTTTCTTACTAAGCTTAATTGAATATACTGCGAGGATAACTAACACTAAAACAATCACCAGCCATAACTCATCGAGAGTGGCAGATACAAATGCCGAGATTATAAATATTGAAGATATTCCAACAATTATTTTATTGAAGATACTTCCTTTACCTGATTCCATATCCTTTTTAAGTAAGGCTATGCCCGACCAGAAATATGGGAATAACAATAACAATACCGATAAAGTAACTGTTATGTTGAAAGCGGCTGCAACATTAGATCCCATGAGCATGAGGATAACTTCAAGAATTGTCATGATTATTCCGTTAATTATAAGACCCTTACTATTAATTCCATGCTTATTTGTATATGAATATGTTTTTGGCAAGAAACCATTGTCGGCACTGGTTTTGGCAGCACTAGCCGATGAAAGGTTCCAAACTAGGAAACTGGCCAAACATGCAATTGCCATAAGAATGGAAACTACCTCACCCGCATACTTTGAATCAAAAATCTTTTGGATTGATAATGCAAAAGATGCAGGAGCTTTTTGAATTTCTTCAGCTTTAAACATTCCTTCGATAACGGTTGTTGATGCAATATAAATTACAGCAACTATTATAAAGCCGATAATTGTAGCCAGAGGCACAATCTTTTTTGGATTTTCAATTAAGGCATTGTTTGTGGCAACACTCTCAACTCCAACAAAGGCAAATATCAAAACTGCAAATCCTGACATAATTGCCATTCCTTCAGGCTTCCCTGACACATTCCAGTTACTTTGGAATATTGCAATATCAAAATCTACCCAACCTACAATTGCTGTTGTAATTACAGAAAGCAAAAGTAAAGTTACAGTTATGGAAACAATTTTTGTAATAATTCCAACACCTCTTAATGACATAAAAATAAATACCCAAATCAGGATAATCACTGTTATTCCAAGGAAAAAGGAATTTTCCAATCCCGGAACAAACATCTCTAGATATCCTAGTCCGGCTATAAGAATTGATACGTTGGAAATAAGATTTCCGTAAACATAAAAGAAACCACTTTTGGCACCAAGTATTGGATTGACGTATGTTGCAAGAGCAGTAGGACTTGGGTCATCAAACATAGTGCCTGCCTTAACATACACTAATGTTAAAAAGAGCGCCCCGAAGGTTACCAGTATAAACGATATAAGTGTTATAGAACCTGTTTGAGCAAGTTGTTGTGGCAAGGCAATTACTCCACTACCTGCAAGGCTTGAAACAATTAAAAATATTGCTCCAACTAATCCTAATTTTTTAGCTTTTCCCATCGACTTAATTATTGGTTAATAATTCTTTACATTAAACTGGCTGATCCCATACATTGGATTATGAATGAAAACTTCTATGGCTATATCAAATTTTAGTAGTAATAGCTCTTCAAATATATTACATTTTTCTGTCAACTGATATTTTACTAACGATTTTCTGAGTAATTTTTCTACAATAGAATTAATTAAGTTATTTTTGATATAACATTGTTATACTCTAATACTATGAATAGAATAGTGTCCTAAAAACTATTATCATGAAAAAATACATCTTATCTTTAGCATTCACGGCAATCATTTTTGGACTTACAGCACAGGAAGATTCAACGAAAGTGAAAAAATTATCATACGGATTTACAGGTTTTGTAAACTTAAATGCCATCTGTGATTTTAATGGTTTGGATAATTATGATGATTTTACAACATCTCAAATACCAATAAATCCAAACCCATATGAAAATATTTTTCGTTTTCATTTGACTGCCAGACAATCAAGATTAAGCTTCAATGTTGATTATGAAACACCATGGGGTAACCTTAAAGGTTTTGTTTCAGGAGATTTTTACACGGGCAACACGGGTGTTGAATCATATTTCCATCTACGGGAAGCATATTTAGAACTGGGACATTTATTATTAGGACAAACTAATACAACTTTTGGTAATCCAGATGTTGTACCTGCAACTGTTGATTTTGAAGGTCCCAATAGCTCAACTACGCTTCGAAATCCAATGATTAGGTATTCAAACGAAATTGGGAAAAACTGGAGCTATATTCTTGCAATAGAGATGAGGGGTTCAGATATAAGGCCATTTACAAAAAATTTGAAATCATTTATCGCAATCCCCACTTTAGTTGGAAACATAAATAAAAAAGGTGACTGGGGAATAGTAACACTTAGCGGAATGTTTGATATTACCAGATATTTTGATGCTGATAGTATTGAGAAAAAAGATTTTGGATATGGAGGAGCCTTCTCTGCAATTATTAATACTTGGAAACAAGACCATGTTAATCTTTTCTTTATTGCTGGAAAGGGAGTGTCAAACTTTATTGATGATCTTTCAGGAGGTGGTTACAATGGTGTACCCGACTTAAATACAAATAAACTAGTAATGCTGAATAGCATGGGTGGTTTCATATCCTATACGCATTACTGGAATAATAAGTTTAGCTCTAATCTTATTTTTAGTTACATAGAACTTGAAAAAACTCCCTTGCTTACTACGACTGATTTCAGATATAGTTACTACGCACTGGCAAACTTATTTTATTCACCTTTTAAACGACTAAATTTTGGAGTTGAATATAATTATGGAAAACTTTACGTACAAGATAATCAAAATGGAGATGCTAACAGATTACAATTTTTGGCTCAGTTTAATTTTTAATAGATAATATCACAACTGTATTCACTTTTGTTTCCAAGCATATCTTCAACAACCAGGTTAAATGTATTTTTTCCTTTGATAATCCTGTCATCAAAACTATATGTGAGCAAACTTTTCTTAGAATCGTATTCCATTAGTATCCAAACATCGTTTAGTGTTGCTCTACATGTATTGATTCCGGTTTGTTCATCAGTAATTTCTATTTTAAGATTTTTTTGATTACTGATAATTTTGCCTTCTTTAAAGTTTTGCTCAGTAATAATGGGAGGGATTGTATCCAACATTACCTTGTAGTATCCCAATAATCTGGATTTGGTTTTTAGGATTTTATTTTCATTTTCTGTTAGCATGAAAAAATAATCCACGTTATCAGGTGAGTAGGCAATATAAACTTTGTAGCTTAAAGCGGAAGAAATGGGATCAGGAGTAATGCTAAGATTAAAATATTTATGAACAGGTGTATATTGATTGTGTAGTTGGTATATGTTAGAATATGATGAGCTATCTCCGTTTAATATCTTAAAATCGAAAATGAATGATTGATAGAAACTATAGGATTCAAAATCGGCCTTAATACTATCCTCCGAGATAAAGTTCTTTTTAGTATTCAAAAAATACTTCCCTGCTAATTTATTTATTTCAACGTCAGGCACTTCACTGCTGTTACCAATAATATTTCCTCTAACCTTAAAACTAAGTTCTGATACATTGTTATTTGCATCCCTGACTTCATATCTCATTTTATGAAAAAGAGTGTCATTAAACTCTACTATTCCGTTGTTTATTATTGTTCGATAATTATCGAGAATATTGTTTGTGTCAATTTGCGTTCTTACAATTCTGGTTTTTGATTTTATGTAGTATGAATAATCGATCAAACTATTCACAAACCTCGTTGTTTTAAATGATAAACTACTCATGTTAAGGTCGTACATAAGCAAGCTATCATGATATAGCTTTGTTGAAAATACTCCGTTTTTGTTCGAAATTTCATTCATTAAATCATAGGTGCTAATTCCAAATGACACTCTTCCGGAAATGGTGATTTTTGGATTGCCTGCTATTATGTGTTCTATACCCCAACCTGATAGTTCATAGAAAACAGTGTCGTTTGCCCCATTGATTTTTGCATATTTATCCACAGGGTAAATTGCCAGTTTAGTTATTTTGGGCCGGTAGTAATCCTTAATTTTGAATGCGTTAAATAGCAACGGGTTTAAGGGATGTTGTGTTCTCTCATTACGAATTTCAAAATGTAAGTGAGGCCCATCTGATCCTCCGGTATTTCCTGAATAGGCTATTTTTTCACCTTTTTTTACCTGTAGCTCATCTTTCTCGAAAAACATTTGAATGGTAAAGCTTTCCTTAGAATATTGTTTTTTAATTACAATCGTTTGAATTGAATCCTCAAATCGTTGAAGGTGACCATATACTGAAACAAGACCGTTGTAATGAGTAATATAAATAGCCTTGCCATAACCCCCGGTAGAAATATTAATTCTACTAACCCAACCATCTCCGATTGATTTTACAGCCTTACCTTCAGTGCCTTGTGTTTTAATATCAATTCCTGAGTGAAAGTGATTTGACCGTAATTCTCCAAATGTTCCTGACAAATAAATTGGAATATCAACGGGAGGTCTAAACTTGTAATCCTTATTTATTGGTTTTTGTGCAAATAATCCCACAGAAATAAGGATAAATAATATTGATATGAATAGAATTCGGTTAGTCATTTATTTAGGATACAATTAATTTTATAAATTGCTATTTGCAAAAATAGACTGTTTTATTGTAGTTTCTTTGCTTGTTCGATGTTTAAACTAACCACGGTTTGTTGATATTGTAGTATGTGTGATTTTTATTTTTTAATAATTTTAATACTCTCAGCCTCCTTGTTTTCAATTAGTAAGACAATTATGTAGCTTCCAGGATGTAATTGATTCCCGTTCTCATCCTCACCTCTCCAGGCTATTTCAGATGTTCCTGGCATCGAATTCTTGTCCATCAGTACCTTTACCCTTACCCCCAGGTTGTTATACACTTCAAGCTTAATATGTCCGTGTTCAGGCTGTTTAACCGTAATGGTAGTTTCATACGCAAAAGGATTGGGATAAACAGAGAGTAGCTTGTTTTTCTTATCCACGAACTCCGGAAACTCCGGATATCCTACCGTTGGATTCCACTCGTATGCCCCCATATCAATAGCACCATTCCATATGCGGGGGTTGCCTGCCAGATCGGTAGCCGGTAACTCAATCCAATCCGGTATATCCAGTGTGCCGGCATCAATGCAGGGTGAGTAATCGGAGAGGTTATATGGGAACTCGGCACCACCATAAAAGAGGGGGTTGGTGTCTATATTAGATTCATCGTAAATAACTTCACACCAGGGTGGTCCACATGAAATTATGCTTTCTTCTGCACCCTCAATCAGGGAGTTATAAATATCCAATTGTGTTACTGTTTGGTGTTCGATATTTGATACACTAAAAGGGTATTTCCCTTCATTAAAACTAATACAGTTGTACATGTTCATATGTGCATCACTTACCCAAATACCTACTGACGAATCTGAACCGTTGTCTGCAAATGTACAGTTAATTAACCAGGCATCTGCGTATAAGGTGTTGATCATAGCAGTGTAATTGTCATAAAACAGGCTATTTGTAATAATAGTAGTGCCTGAGTTGCTTATCCCCCTACCATGCCTTCGGTTCTCGGGGTGGATGTAATCTGGTAAGTGATCGTGAAAGGTGCAGTTATTTACAAAAACAGTGTCAACCGGATAACTACCCATCCTAAGCCCAGCCCCACCCTCTAAGTATGAGAATTCACAATTGCGAATAGTGATATTAGCACATCGTGTAAACATCAGGCCACCCCTGCTATTGGTCCAGGCATTAGTAAAAAGGATGCTGTCGAATAGGACATGGTTGTTCTGTTCATAACAATAACCGTACCCATATCCCCTGTAAAACGTTGCATACAATGGCTTGTCGCCCCTTGTCATGGTCATTTTTCGAAAGCTGTAGTTTGAAACTTCATTATTGCCTTTAATTAGTTTAGTTTTAAACCTTCCATCCAAAACTGTATGATTGCGACTTTCGCCAATCACATTGATATAGGGCCGGATGTTTAGTGGGAACTTTTCATTATTAGTCGAATCGGAATAATGGCCGTTAGCTATGTGTATTGTGTTTTTATTCATGCTATCTACAGCAATTTTATGGTAAGCCCAGGCAATGCTTTGGAGTGCATCATCCAGAGTAAGACCACTGTTTTCGTTATTTCCTGTTACAGGGTTTACATAAAGGTTGGCATTAGTGGGTGATATGAGGCCATGGTTTATAATAAATTCAATATCATTTTTTTGAAAACCCAGTTCATCAATTGACGAGACAAAGTAGTTTGCAGGGTTTACAGTTGTGCAGCTGTCTAAGAATAATGTAAACTCATAGGATGAATTTTTATGTACATCACATCCTAAGGAGGCAAAATTGTAATAAATACTACACCTATTGATTGAGTCCAGGTAACAGTATGTTTCATAAGAAATACATAGACCACCACCAGCACCCAAAGTATGGTTGTTAAAAATGCTGGTTCCCGACAGGTGTAACTCAGAATACATCCCGGTACAAATTCCCCCTCCTGCTGCTGATGAAAAATTATTGGTTATAATACAGTTTATAACTACTAAGGTATTGTTGCTAGCTAAATAAATCCCACCTCCATAAAAAATACCTTCTGTATGTTCGAACCCACTTCCATTAGTGATCGTTAAACCATGTAATATGGCATCGGTTTCTCCATTATTTACCAATACACAGGTTCCATTTTGGTTACCATTAATGATGGTGTTATGTTTATATATGGAATCAGCTGTAGTCAGGTTCAAACTGGCAACCGTGATATTTTTGCCTGTGAAATTAATATTTTCAACATAGGTTCCGGGCCAAACCAATACGGTGTCTCCCTCTGTTGCCTGGTTTATGGCTTCTTGTATGATAGTATGGTCACCCGTTCCATCTTGCTTTACGGTGAGTTGGTTGGCAAGTGATGCCAGGGTTAGTAACAGAATAATAAAAGTGGTTGTTGTTTTATAAAAAGATTTCATTGTTTACCATATTTGCTGTCATCCTGAGTGAAGCGAAGGATCTTATTTGTGCAGTTTGTTCATAGGAGATACTTCACTTCTTTCAGTATGACAGCATAGTTTTTAGTTTATGACTATTTTTTTTGTTGTGGTTTCATGGGCAACAACCAGGTGTAGCAAATAAATACCGGGCCTTAGCGGTATACCCATATTATCTAAAGTTTTAAAGTTTAAACTGTAGTAGCCCACGGGTTGTGTCCCATGGCTTATGGTTTTAAGGCTTCTTCCTAACATGTCTCTTGTTTCAATTCTTACATCTGCCTCTTTTAGTAGCTTGTACTCAATGGTAAGTTGTCCTGAAGTTGGGTTGGGAAAGATACTGATGTCAGAAACCCGGGATTGAATATCTGTGATTGGTTTATCATCCTTTCTGAAAGAAACTTTATAATAATCACGTCCTTCACGTGGATTGATTATCCTGTCCTCATAATGGCCGCGTTCAGGATTAAACACAATATAATCGGTTAGCTTTACATTATCACCTGATTTGGTACCATACCAGTTTTCAAAAGTTAAACTGTCGCCACTTGTGTTGTTCATATATGTCAGTATGCCTGTTAGCGTATCATCGGGCCTTACAGTACAGGCTCCCACGCAACTATCGTTCACGAAAGCTCCAATTTCCAGTGGGTTGTTGGTGCCATCCAACTCAATATAAACCGGAGTGTAATCAAGCTCTTCCTGGTAGTTAAAATATTGTGCATCTGCTTTTTCTTCACCACTTTCCCTTGTTACAAGATCAAACCATGAAAAAGTATAGCCTTCCTGTACATAATCAGTTTCCAGTACAACCATATCACCATAGTTAATATTATGTACCCGGTCGTCACATTCCCATCCTTCCAATATAGCTACCGGTTCAAACTGCCTGGTAAATGGACCATGGAATGTGCAACACCAGTGTTGGGTTTTTATTTGATTCACGTAGTTGAGGGTAATGCCCAGGGCGTCAAAGATGTCCTGTTCCTGGTAAAGGAAATAGCCTACCCAATTGTCTTTGTCCGAATAGAGGTCGATTGGTGTTGCAGGATCCTGTACATCACCGGTAAGGGTAATATAGGGATGGTTGTTAAGTGGATTCTGGTAAATGTCGAGTTTGTAACCCCTAATGCTGTTGGTGTTAACCATATCATCATCTATTTCCCAGTTAGTTGGTTGAGTCCATTCAGCAGTTTTTATTTGGCTCGGAGTTACTTCAACAAAGTTATGTTCCAGTAAAAATGTTTCATATCCCCCATCTATTTTGCTTTGTGCAAATACTTGTTGAGTGAGCGTGTTTTCATAAGGGGGTAAAGGCCTGTTGTGCCGTGGAATGGAGAGCCAGGTTATACTGTGGTCGGGATTAACCGGGGCCTCAGGGTCGGGAGGATTCAAGCTAAGTATTTCAGTAGCCTCAAATTCCACCACACTTACATTTGAGTGAGCTCCGTTGGGCAGGTAGATTTTATTTGTAGCCGGATTAATAAACGGAGTGGTTAGGTTGTAGTTGAATAAATTTATGAGAGCATCTTCAAAATGGTCAAATTCAGCATAATAACTTGTGATATTACCCAGGTCCACAACTTGAGTATTGCTAGTGTTGGCCGGATCATACTGGAATAATTGGGATTTAGTGCTGCCCCATTTATCTCCATCGAATTTGGTATGTACATACAATAATCCATTGTATGGATTAACAAAAAAGGATGCGATTTGTCCTTCATAGGAATCCAATAGGGTTTTGGTATACTGATTCTGACCTTGCCTTTCTATTTTATAGTACCTGGCCACCCTGTCGTTAGCATATCCCTGAGTGGGTGGGATGTATGAAATGGTTTGGTCTGAGAAACCCAGGATAGTGTTTGTATGCTGACTGTACTCAATATCGTTGAAATACACATTATCATCGGGTGTGAAGTCGATTTCTTCGAAATTGCCTGTGGCACAATCAAACCAGATAAGGGGATCAGAGCATATATACAATTCACCCTGATAGTCTGCAGGTGGATCCAACAATTCAGGACAAATAACTTCTTTAGCAAACTTTATATCTGTTTCAGTAATTTCGACATTAACATTTCCTTCGTCGTCGATTGAAAGTAAAATACTGTTATTGAAGCTGTCCTGACCGCTACAAGAGTTCGGAACTGAGTTGTAGGGATCATCTATAATGGGAGTATTGGTGATGGTAGCATATATCTTTTGATTATAGGGATTATAACAAAAGTTAGCGTTAAGGTTTTTCGCGGTTTGCTTGGTTATATCACCAAATAATGATTCGGTCCTAATATCAGTATAGTCTGTAGCATCATAGGTATGCATTTTTGTGAATATACTTTTACTATTGGATAAAAAGCACAATAAACCATTGGGTGATACATACAATTGTGCAATATTTTGAACTCCGCCAATAACAAGATCGGTATCAAAATTGTTATCAGGTTTCAGGATTCTAATTTGCCCGGAGCTATTATTTGAAATCAGGATATGTCCTTGAAAAGGATTGTAAACAACATCCCCGATTGGGAAATTCAGCTCCTTATATGAGTCTACATGGTTGGTGACAGTATTGTAAACAAAAAGCCCTGAATGATCTGTTTGTAATGTATTATAAAAATAGATGCAACCATTGGTTGGGTTGTAAACAGATTGATAAACCGGGAATCCTGTTTGAACTGTATCCAGAGGGTCTAGCCTGTAGAAACCATTCAGGGTAAGGCTTGTGAAATAGTTTCCTGCCTGGGTTTTAATACCATTAACAAAAAAACCTTTTGAAGTAACCATGGTCTGTTCAGATTCGTATTGAGTAGGTTCAGTATCATTATAAGAAACACGGATAATTTCATTTTTTTTACCCAGAAAAAAACTGTTGTTCCCATCAAGTATCATCTTAAACGGATAGTTGTATTCATTTGTTGATTCAACTAGAGGGAAACCATTTGTTGCCAGATTCCAGTCCGTTCTCGGTTCAAAATGGTATGAATTGGAACTGTATTGAAAGAATGCTATATCGGAATTTTCGTAATCAGGATTGATGTCAAGCTCAAAATCCGCATAGGTCATGGCCAGAACATCATTTTCAGGCAGGAAAATAGCATCCAGAATTCGCCTATTTGGTGATTCAATGGCATGCCATGTAGCTGATGGGTTATTCCCATCAATCGTGTAAAAGTTTTTGACAGTAAGGGATTCATCTGGCAGGGAGTAAGGTAATGCAACAATTTTATGGAGATAGCTTCCTTTCATTATTGCTAACATTTTACCTATTCTTTTTTCCTGAATTAGGACAGTTTGCATTGTTAGTGTATTCGGCTGAGCTGGCAACTCCCAGACTTGAAGTTTATCGCTTCTGGCTACATAAATTAAATTGCTGCCTTGGTTTTGGTTGTATTCAAACGTTTGAATAGTTGATGTATACCCATCACACTCAGGAAGATCGCATCCCCTCATCAACTCATCATACAGAAGGCAATCAATACTGCCATCAATGGGTTTAATTTTATATATGGCAAAATAGGAATCTGTAATATGAAAGCTTCCAGCGCTGTTATCTTTATCCCTGCCACTAAGTAACAAATACAGTCTATAGTTCACTGGGTCATATTTTATAACAACCCTGCCACTGGCAATTTTAAAATGTTCAATAATTTGGGGTTTTGTAACCATTGTTGTATAACCGCTTGGGTTATCTGATGCAATACTGATTAAATCAAGCCAGGGTGTAATAGTGTATATTCTATTATGTTCTTCATTAACGGCGAATAAGTTCCGTGCCGGTGTACTAAGAAAATAATTAAAAAATGGAGGTGCGTACTTGCCGTATTCGTAATCAGTTTCATTTCCACCTTCATCTCTGGTTTCAATTAAATCAACCGATTGATCAAACGAAAGATCGCTTTCATTGTAAACCAGGATTTTATTTTGACCATGGTAAAACAGTTTTTGATTGGCATAAGCAATCTCACATCCAAAGGCTCCATTTTGATCAGGAAGGCCAATGTTTTCAGTAAATGTGATTTCTTGTGAGAGCGAAACACTTGTTATTGCAGTGAATAGTAATGCAAAAAAATATGTTAAGTATGTATTTTTCATTGTTGTATATTTTCAAAATTACGGATTATTTATTTATTATCTGGAAATTGACTTCAGTTGGAATGCTGCGATTGTATTACAAACCTATTCAAACTCCCGAAAAATAATAGTGTGTATTTCAGTGAACAAGCTGCAAATAAGCCAACTAACCTATTGGG
>JABMPH010000120.1 GCA_013203805.1 Bacteroidota bacterium
GAGCCATAACAGCTGCAAAATTTTTAGAGCATTTTACAGATTATCCCTATATTCACCTCGATATTGCAGGACCCTCATTTTTAAGCAAAGCCAGTAGTTATAGAACGATAGGTGGTACTGGCGTTGGAGTAAGACTTTTCTACGATTTTATAAAATCAAAAGTTATATAGGCTTATATTAATGATTGAATCTTCCGAAATAGACACAAAATTGAAACATGAGTTAAATCCACAATTATGGGTTAAAAATCATGGTGATTACCTATATAATTTTGCTTATTATCGAGTTAATAATAAGGAGGTAAGTGAGGATGTCGTTCAGGAAACTTTCATAGCTGCTTTAAAAGCTCAGAAATCTTTTCGGGGTGAAAGTACGGAACTTACATGGCTACTTTCCATCTTAAAACGAAAGGTAATTGATTATTTCCGAAAAGTTAGCTCCGGTAAAGAACGAACAGTCTCCGATTATACTTTACCTTTTCAGGACGAAGGTATGTTTGAAGGTCATTGGCTAAATAACAGGTTACCTAAAGACTGGAGTACAGATGCCGATAATTCTTTAAATCAAGAAGAGTTTCAACAGATACTCGAAGTATGTTTATCCCTGCTTCCACCAAAGTGGCGATCGGTATTTGTGCTTAAATTTATGGAAGAGTTAAATAGCGATGAAGTTTGTAAGGAAGCTGGGTGTACACCGTCTAATTTTTGGGTAATTATACACCGTGCAAGACTTAAATTGCGTGAATGCATTGAAAATAAGTGGCTTTAATGAAGGGTTTGAAAAAAATAGTGGGTAAGGGAATGACATTGGTAATGTTAAATTGCGACAAAGCCACTTTCCTATTGACCAAAAGAGAGATTGGCAATATAACTTTTATTGAGCTTTTAAAGCTCAAAGTGCACTTATTATCTTGTAAATATTGCCGTCGTTTTGCACAACAATCAACTTTCATAACAAAACAAATACACTCCTTAAGCATTATTGATCCCAATAATCTAAAATTGAAACTAACTGATGATCAAAAAACATGCATGCAGCATAATATTGATAATCAGCTTAGTAATAAATAGTTCAGATTTTATTTCTCGAATTTGTAAGGTTATCTATTTGGTTACGACAAAGTAATCAAACATTAATCATTAATAAGTAAACAAATTAAAATTTAAAATCATGACAAAAAAAATCAAAAATTTAAGTGTATTAGCAGTAGCTGTACTAGCGGGATTATTAGTAAGCTTTACTTCTGTTGATGTAGTAGTTAATCAAATATTAGGTAATAGCAATGATGCTGTTGTATCAGTAATTGAAAATTCAGCATTAGTTGTATTTGCGGTTAACGAAATTGACGGGGATGGTAAATGTGGTGAGGGCAAATGTGGTGAAGGCAAATGCGGAACTGCTACCAAAGAAGCTAAAAAAGAAGTTAAAGTTGAAAAGAAAGAAGGAAATGTAACTACTGAGAAGAAGGAAGGAACTGTTACTATGGAAAAAAAAGAAGGTAAAGTAACAACAACTGAAGAAGGCAAATGCGGAGAAGGTAAATGTGGTGGTGCAGAAAAAAAAGAAGGCAAAGCTGAGAAAAAAGAAACAAAAACAGAAACTAAAGAAGGTAAATGTGGAACTGGCAAATGCGGTGTAGCATAATCCGGTTTCTCAACTAAAACTACAAAGGCTATGAAATGCAAAATGATAGGTGTTTGTGATACACTTTCAGATCGGTTAAGTTCTCTCAAAGATTTACCACTATTGGTAATACGGCTAGTACTCGCTTATGGTTTCTGGAATCCGGGAATTATGAAATGGCAAAATATCGATGGTATTGCTGAATGGTTTGAAGGAATGGGAATGCCATTCCCTACACTAAATGCATACCTAAGTGCGTCTACTGAAGTTGCTGGAGCTGTATTATTAATGCTTGGGTTTGCTGTAAGAGTGATTAGTATCCCACTCATGGTGATAATGGTTGTGGCTATTGTAACTGTACACTTTGGAAATGGTTTCGAAGCTGGCGACAACGGTTTTGAGATACCTCTTTATTATTTAATCATGCTGTTTACACTATTTGTGTACGGTGGAGGAAAATATAGTGCAGATGGATTGTTGCGAAAGTATGCCGCATAAAACAAATCATAAATAAATTTAGGAAAAGCACTTCATTTGAGGTGCTTTTTTTATTTTTGAAAAGTCGAATTGCAACTATTACGATGAATTTAATATCTTATATAAAATGAGAAATATTTTCATATTTATTTTTGTAATAATATTTATTCTGGGCGCGTCTTCCCAAACCTCTACAAATAAAGGTCGGTTGGAGCAGCTTTCCAGTCAGTATTATCAAAAATCATATGAAAATAGACTAGCTGTTATTGAATACTCGAAAAAACACAATATCCCAATCCGCTATGAAACTGACAGTACATTATTTGAGATAATGTATGTTGATCAGAGGGGTAATCCACAGTATTATACCACCAATAATGCAGTTGCAGCAGCAACTTCTTCTACCACCCAAGTATACAGTGGAGGTGCTGCAGGATTAAACTTGGATGGTGCAGGTATTTCAGTTTGTGAATGGGATGCAGGCTCTGTTCTGACAACTCATCAGGAATTTAACGGGCGTGTAACAAACATGGATATTTTATCAGTACACTACCATTCAACCCATGTAGCAGGAACAATAATGGCCTCAGGAGTAGTTTCTGATGCGAAAGGCATGGCCTATGCTGCCAGCCTTAAATCTTACGATTGGAATGAGGATAATGCTGAAATGGCCAACGAAGCTTCCAACGGTAACATGATTAGTAATCACTCTTATAGCTGGATAAGAGGATGGTATGGAAGTACCTGGTATGGTGATCCTGCTATCAGTACCAGTGAAGATTATCTTTTTGGGTTTTATGACTATAGTGCTCGCGACTGGGATGAGATTGCCCTCAATGCACCCTACTATTTAGTGGTTAAGTCGGCGGGAAACGACAGAGGAAATGCAGGAGATGGATCTTATCCTCCTGATGGCCCTTACGATTGTATCCCTCAAAAAGGGATTGCAAAAAACATACTTACTGTTGGTGCTGTTAATGATATTCCTTTGGGCTATTCATTGCCTACTGATGTTGGATTAGCCAGTTTTAGTAGTTGCGGCCCTGCCGATGACGGTAGAATTAAACCGGATATTGTTGCCAATGGAATTGGTTTGTATTCAACCGATAAAGATGCTGATGATGATTACCGGATTTTAAGTGGGACTTCCATGTCGGCACCAGCCACTACAGGTTCACTGGCATTATTAATGCAACATTATGAAAATGTTAAAGGTTCAGGAGTGAAAATGCGTTCTGCCACCCTAAAAGCCCTGGTACTTCATACGGCCGATGAATCTGGCTTATATGATGGACCAGATTATGAATTTGGTTGGGGATTATTAAATACCCAATCTGCTGCAGCAAAAATTACTGAAGACCAAACCACCGATTTTATTTCGGAACATGTACTTGCAAATGGCGAAACTTATATACGCAATATTACTACCACTGGCACCAGCCCAATAAGGGTGACCGTTGTTTGGACAGATCCTCCCGGTACGCCACCTGCTGATGCACTCGATCCTCCCGATATTATGTTGGTAAATGACCTTGATTTGCGAATTACTGAAAGTTCCAACACTTACTATCCCTGGAAGTTGGACAAAGATATTCCTACAAATGCAGCTACTAATTTATCCGAAAACAATGTGGACAACGTGGAAATGGTGGATATTGCTTCACCCATCACAGCCACTACTTACACCATTATTGTTGATCATGATGGAACGTTGGCTGCACCTCAGGCTTTTTCGATTATTATCAGTGGCGATATTGAAAATGCGGTGGCGCCGATTACTGATTTTTTTGCTGATAATACAGAACCAGGGGTGAGTCAAAATGTGCTTTTTACAGATGCTACAGATAATGTTCCCATTTCATGGTCGTGGACATTTAACCCAACAACAGTACAGTACATAAATGGAACAACTTCTTTTTCGTCTAATCCTGAAGTGGAGTTTACAACAACCGGGACATATGACGTAAGTCTTTATACAGCAAATGCCACAGGAAATGATACAGAAACCAAAACAGGATATATCACTGTTGGTGATGCTCCCTCCAATTATTGTATTGCAAGTTCTGATAATCCATTTGGTTATATAAGTCGTGTTCAAATTGGAAGTGTTGATAATACCTCTGGATATTCGGCCAATAGTCCATATTATCAAGATTGGACTGCCAATACTGCTGGTGTAGTAGTAAGCCATTCTCATTATATTACAATTATAAATGGAAGTTATGATGCCGATAACGATATTGCGATATGGATTGATTGGAATAGAGATGGTGATTTTGAAGATGCCAATGAGACTATCATATATATAGATAACAATTACGGACAAGGGACATTTTTAATTGATGTACCAATTGATGCCGAGATTGGCCAAACACGTATGCGAATTAGAACCAAGTACTACGATGATAATGCATACTCCTGTGGATCAACTTGGTATGGTGAGGTTGAGGACTATACTATTGAAGTGCATCCATGTATTACATGGTCTGGTTTAACGGATACTAATTGGAGTGAATCAACTAACTGGGTGGGAGGAGTCATTCCAACATCTACTGATGGAGTTACGATTCCTACAGGAGCGTCTGTAGAAATTTTAACTGGAACAAGTATTACGTGTTTTAGCTTGAAGCTCGAGGGTAACTCAACACTCTCAGTTTATGGAAATCTTGAAATAGAAAATTAAAAATATACCAAAAGGTAGGATTTTTGATCCAAGCGGTTATCGGAGTTTTGTGGTAACCGCTTTTTTTATTATTGGAATTCCGCATATTAGTGTAGTAAATTTTTCATCATTATTATAATTAATTTTCTTAAATACATGCTTCATAATATTTGACCAATCAATCGAAAAGTATTATTTTTGATAACGAAATGATCCATGAAAATACTATTTGAAAGGTTTGAATTTAGGCTTATGAAAAAACTACTATCTCATACGATACTTTTTGTCATTTTACTTATAATTTCCTTTAATGCACACTCACAATTGGCAAATACTAATACGCAACTACAAAAAGTGAGTTTAACGGATGATCAGAATTTTTTTGAGATCCAGAAAGATTTCAATGAATATTGGGATCCGAAAAATGTAGAAAACGGATACTATACTGAAAATGGGGTTCAGAAAAAAGCATATGGTTGGAAGCAGTTTAAACGTTGGGAATGGTATTGGAATAATAGAGTAGATCCAACAACTGGGAAGTTTCCTGATAAACGTGCATCGGATTATTATATAAAACGAGGTATTGCATCAGGTACAAAAAATGCAACTGGAAATTGGACGAATCTTGGTCCTACAACTTCATCCGGTGGTTATTCAGGGTTGGGAAGACTAAATTGCATAGGGTTTAGAACAGGAGATGTAAATACTTTCTATGTTGGTGCACCGTCAGGTGGACTTTGGAAAACCACTGACGGAGGATCAAACTGGAGTGTGTTAACAGATAATAATGCTGTGCTTGGTGTTAGTGATGCGATTGTAATTGCAGGAACATCAACGGCTTCTGATATAGTTTATATTGGTACAGGCGATCGTGACGGAGGTAGTATGTGGTCTCTCGGCGGAGGGCAGTCGAATGATAATAACGGTGTTGGAGTGCTTAAATCTATAGATGGGGGTGCAAGTTGGTCAACTACAGGATTAAGTTTCACGACCAGTCAGAAAGAAACAGTAAACCGTATGTTGTTGGATACTGATGATAATAACACTCTTTATGCAGCAACATCAGATGGATTTTACAGAACAATTGATGCCGGTGCAAATTGGAGTAATCTTTATTCAACAGAGTTTGTTGATATTAAGTTTAAACCCGGCGATGATCTGACAATTTATGGATCTACCCGATGGGGAACGATATATTTATCTACAGATGGTGGTGTTAATTGGTCAAATGTTATGGATAATTATACTTCTGGAGGAAGAAGAATTGATATTGCTGTAAGTGCTAATGAGCCTACCTGGGTTTATGCTGTTGAAGTAAATACATCAGGTGGTCTTTTTGGAGTTTATAAGTCAACAAATAGTGGAGGAAGTTTTAGTTTGATTTATAATGCTGTAAACTTGTTGGGTAACGATTGTCTTGGAGCCAATTCAGGTGGGCAGGGTGGCTACGATTTGGCCATTGCCTCAGATCCGAATGATGCTAGTAAAGTTTTCATAGGAGGCGTAAATACATGGTACTCATCAAATGGAGGTATAAACTGGTCATCTTCTAATATGTGGACAGGTAGTTCTACTTACAATTCTTGTGGATCACCGGTTGTCCACGCTGACAAACACTTTTTTGCTTACCAACTGGGTACATCTACTTTATTTGAATGTAATGATGGAGGATTATATAGCACATCAGATGATGGAAGTACATGGAATCATCTGAGTAACGGGTTAGAAATAAGCCAGCTTTACAGAATGGGAGTTTCTCAAACTACTTCAAATGATGTAATTGCAGGACTACAGGATTGCGGAACAAAATCTATGAAATCAGGAACGTGGACTGATGTAATTGGTGGTGATGGAATGGATTGTATGATTGATTATACTAATGAAAATACTCAATATGGGGAATATCAGAATGGTAATTTGTTCAGAACAACAAATAAATGGACTTCCTCTACTGATATTACATCAGGGTTATCAGGTACAGCTTATTGGGTAATGCCAATTGCCATTGATCCAAGTGTTAGTGCTACAATTTATGCAGGTTTAAATGAAGTTTTTAAGTCTACAGATAAGGGGACAAATTGGACTCAAATAAGTACCTTTGGGGGAAGTACACTAAAAGAGCTTGCCATCGCTCCTTCCAATTCAAATTACATTTATACAACAACACAAGGTATTCTTTATGGAACTATAGATGGAGGTTCAAACTGGACAGATATTACGGGTACACTACCAGTTAGTTTTTCAAACATTACATATATTGCAGTTAAAGACAATGATCCCAATACTCTTTGGGTTTCAATGGGCCAATATAATAGTTATGGAGTATATGAAACCACTGATGGTGGTACAACATGGACAAATATTTCCACAGGTCTGCCAAGTATTCCTGTAATGTGTGTGGTTCAAAATACTCAAAATACTACACAAACCGAGTTGTATTGCGGAACAGATGTTGGGATTTATGTTAAGATAGATGCTGGTGCCTGGGCATTATATAGCGATGGCTTGCCAAATGTTGTGGTTAACGAACTTAAGATATATTATAATACAACTACACCTAGCTTAAGCAGGATAAGGGCTGCAACATCGGGAAGAGGGGTATGGGAAAGTGATCTTTACAGTCCTCCTAATTCACCACCTGTTGCAGATTTTACCGCTGATATTCTTTTTCCAGGAACAGGTCAGACCGTTACATTTTCAGACTTCTCAACCAATCTGCCAACTTCTTGGGCATGGAGTTTTTCTCCTTCTACAATAACTTATGTAGGTGGAACAAGTTCAACATCACAGAATCCACAAGTTCAGTTTATTAATGGCGGTGATTATACAGTGCAATTAATTGCTACTAATGCTTATGGTAATGATAATGAGAGTAAAACAAATTATATTACTGTATCCGATTTGATGAGTTATTGTGCCGCACTGGGTGGAAGTGACAATTATATAAGTGGTATTCAACTGGAATCAATTGATAATACTGGAACAGGACCAAGTGGATATATAGATTATACTGCTTTTTCAACTAATCTGACTGTAAATCAAACGTATAATATTATAATTACCACTAGGGTAGAGGGTTATGGTCTTGGGGCTTACTATACAAACGGCAGTGAGGGTATTTGGATTGATTGGAATCAGGATGGTGATTTTGATGACACAGGTGAAAATGTATTATGTGATTTTAGCCCTACTAGTTATCAACAAACATTTGCAATCTCAGTTCCCGAAGATCCAGTACTTGGTAATACAACCATGAGAGTCAGGCTTAGTATATCTAATACAGATTGTGGCTCTCCTTGCGGAACAACAACCTATGGAGAAGTTGAAGATTATAAAATAACAATATTACCGGCTACTGATAATTGGTTGGGTACTACCACTGAATGGAATACAGATGGAAACTGGTCGGATAATAATGTTCCAACTCATTCATATAACGTAACTATACCATCATCTCCAACAGGAGGTAACTTCCCGGTTATTCCAATAGGTACAGACGCAAAATGTAATACACTAACTCTTGAATTAGGTGCTACTATAACGATTAACGGGAATCTGGAAGTTGAGAATTAAAACATAACCAAAAGGTAGGATTTTTGGTCTTAGGCGGTTATTGGATTATTCTGATAACCGTTTTTTTTTAACACTTCTTAATAGGGTCAACCTATTTCTGGCACACATTTTGGATCTTCTTGGTTGAACAAATATAAGTCCCATCATGAAAAAAATGAATATTGCATTACTTTGTCTCGCCATTCTACCACTATTTTCATTTCAGCCACAAAAAAACCCGTCAATTAAAGTTGCTCTTATTCTGGATACCAGCAATAGTATGGATGGCCTAATTGATCAGGCTAAATCACAGCTTTGGAGTGTTGTTAATGAGCTTTCGTCGGCAAGATGTGATGAAAAAACACCTGATCTTGAAATTGCACTTTATGAATATGGAAACGATCGCCTTTCGATGCGTGAGGGATATATTCGACTAGTAACGCCGTTCACAGGTGATTTGGATTTGATTTCTGAAAAACTATTTGCCTTACGAACAGATGGAGGAAGTGAATACTGCGGTCAGGTTATCGAAACATCATTAAAACAACTCGACTGGGAAGATTATCCCAACGATCTTAAACTTATTTTTATCGCAGGAAACGAGCCTTTCGATCAAGGAAATATTAGCTATAGAGAAGTTTGTAAAACTGCTCGTAATAAAGACATTACTGTAAACACTATTTTCTGTGGTAACTTCAATGAAGGTGTGCAAACTCATTGGAAAGATGGAGCCTACATAGGAGGAGGCGATTATATGAATATCGATCAGGATTGCCAATACGTGCACATTAAGTCACCTTATGATATTAGGTTACTCAAGCTAAACGAAGAATTGAATAGTACTTATGTAGGTTATGGAGCAAAAGGCAGCTTGTATTGTATCAGGCAGACCGAACAGGATGCTAATGCATATAGTATGAATGAGGGTGCTGCTCTTAAAAGAGCTGAAGCAAAAAGTAGTTCTGTTTATAATAATTCCGAATGGGATTTAATTGATGCTTGTGCTGAAGAATCTTTCGATTTGGAATCAATTTCTGAGGAAGACCTACCTACAGAAATGAAGGGTATGACCAATGATGAAATAACAGCATATATTTCTAAGAAACAAAAAGAACGACAATCCATTCAAAAGGAGATTGCTGAATTGACAATGAAGCGTGAGAAATTTGTTGCTGAAAAACAGGGCGAGGAAAATAATAATATGCTTGATAAAGCTATTATTCAGGCCGTTAAAAAGCAAGCAATTAGTAAAAAATTTGTGTTTGTAAATTAAAGGCCGGAAGCGAGTACATCAACAATATGTGCTACTTTAAGTGGAAGGTTGTGCTTTTTTATATAACCGTATTGGTGCATTAAACATGAGCTATCGGTAGAAACTATGTATTCGGCTCCGGTATCAATTGCGCTATGAACTTTTTGCTCAGCCATCGCTGTGGATATTGGTTCAAATTTTATTGAAAAGGTTCCTCCGAATCCACAGCACTCATGTGTATTTTCCATCTCAACGAGTTCAAGTCCTTTTACATTTCGAAGCAACTGTCGTGGCTCGTCACCAAGTTTGTATTCACGTAAAGCAGCACATGAATCATGGAAAGTAACCTTGTGGTCAAAAACAGATCCAAAATCGGTGACCTTGGCAATATTTACTAAAAAGTCGGTTATTTCGAACATTGATCTCTGAAGCTGTTTATATTCATTATGATAAGCACCATTATAAAACAACTCATTATAACCATTTCGTACATATCCTGCACACGATGCAGAAGGGCCAACAATCATTCTGCCATTGTCGAAATCTTTTATAAATTTCTCGCCAAGTTTTTTTGCCTCATCCCAAAAGCCACTATTAAAAGCCATTTGTCCGCAACATGTTTGATTTGTGTTATAATGTACTTTTACTCCTGCTTTCTCTAATACCTTAATCATATTAAACCCTGTTTCTGGGTAAACCTGATCAATAAAACAAGGTATAAATAAGTCTACTTCCAATGGCTTTGTCACTGCTATTTTTTGTTTATATGATTTTCTACTTTATTGATGCAAAATTAAGTTTTTTAAAGTCATCCCAAAATTCGGGGTATGATTTATTTACAACTTCAGGATTGCGAATCTCAATTTTATCATACTTAAGTACTAATGGAGCGAGACACATGGCAATTCGATGATCTTGATGTGTATCGAAAATCAGCTCGTTATGTGGAATTTCAATAACTGATAAGGAATAGGAGTTGTTGTTTTTCTTAATAATGGCACCTATCTTTAATAGCTCAGTACTTAACGATTCAATACGGTTTGATTCTTTATAAGCAAGATGGTTAATATTAATAAACTTAGAATTAACACCTAGGGCAGCACAGGTAGCCATAACTGCGGGAACAATATCAGGGCAACCTTCAAAATCATAAACAAACTCTTCAACAACATTTCTCGATTTGGTTATTCTGATGCCATCTTTAGTGAATGTGGTAATAACTCCCAGTTGTTTAAACACATCGGAAAGAACCTGATCTCCTTGAATACTGTTTTTTTGCAATCCAGGTATAAAAATGTCACCCTTTTCTGCCAAGGCAACCACTTCATACCAGTAAGATGCCGAACTCCAATCGGGTTCAATAACACTGTCGCAGAAATTGTATACACCGTGTTTCACTGCAACGCTCTTCTTAGTCAAACTAACATTTGCCCCATAGGTACTCATTAATTTTGTTGTCATTTCAATGTATGGAAATGAAACCGGGTGGCCAATAAAATTCAGCGACAAGCCTTCCTCAAGATATGGACCTATCATCATTAAAGCACTAACATACTGACTGCTTTTTGTTACATCAATATCAACCTCGCCACCTCTAATATCTGTACCCATAATTCGAATGGGAAGAAAACCGTTAGCCTCTGTATAAGTTATATCAGCACCAAGCAATCGTAAAGCATCAACTAAACCAACTATTGGTCGTTGTTTCATTCTGCTATTTCCCGTAAGTAACCATAAACCATCTCTAAAGGCTAATAGTACTGTTAAGAAACGTGCTACTGTTCCGGCATTTTTTATATCCACAACCATAGGAATTCCTGATATTTCACATCTATTAATCATGTTTAGGTGGAATGTCAGGCTATTTGTATCGTCTGAAGAGGAAAGATTTTCGATAAAATTGTTGCTATTTGATAATTCTCTAATTATCAATATCCTATTACTGATACTCTTTGATCCCTGGATGGAGATAGTGCCAGATAGATTGCTGGATTTATTTTTTAAATGTAAACTCAATTAATCACATTTTTTTCGGTCAATATAAAATTCAAGACTTTTGATAATAATATCGGTCTCAACTTCAACTTCATGAACGGCTTTTCCGATTTTTCGAAGCAGACTAAAATTTTGTTTGTTATTTCTCACTTTTTTATCTTGCTCCATGAGTTGCATTATCCTTGGGATCTCATCCTTAGTAAAATTGAATCTTTCAAAGTTACTATCGATCATTTTCACAATACAATCCATATGGATGCATTCCATACCAAATATTTTCGATGATAGCCAGGATTCACAAATCATACCGGCTGCAATTGCCATTCCATGAGTTACGGGATGCCCTGATTTTAAGTAGTATGATTCCAAAGCATGCCCGATAGTATGTCCAAAATTCAGATTTTTTCTAATTCCTTTTTCGAGAGCATCAAATCGAACAATATCTATTTTATCTTTTGCTGCCTTTATTATTAGCGTATCCCAATCATCAACATCATTATAGTTTTTACCTTCTAACTTTTGCCAAAGTTCTCGGTCCATAATTAGGCCATATTTAATAACTTCGGCAAACCCCGACTGCCAATGCAGTTTTTCGAGTGTTTTCAGAAATATTGGATCTATAATAACACATGTAGGGTTAATAAATAGGCCAACCTGATTTTTAAATCGCGCAAAATCAATACCGGTTTTTCCTCCTATAGCAGCGTCAACCATTCCTAGTAGTGTAGTAGGAAAATTTATAAATTGCACTCCTCGTTTAAAAGTTGCTGCTGCCATCCCGGCAATATCTGTAACTACCCCACCTCCAAGATTTACTATCAGATCATCACGCCCAACATTTAATCGTGTAAGCTCATTCCAAATATAAATAAGCTGATGTATTGATTTATTTTCTTCACCACTAATTATAGTAATAACACCGTCAATTATAAGTGAAGGTAATTTTTGCTTGAAAACTGGTAAGCAATGTTTTTCAACATTTTCATCGGTAATAACAATTATACGATTAAACTCTTTGAATTTAGTGGCTGATTTTTCGATAGCATCGTTGCCGATTATGTAAGAAACTGGTTCTGTTTCAATTAATAATGGATTATTCATAATCTATCAAAATTTTTTACTAAAAAAAGCGACCAACGTATAGTGATTCAATGCTTTAATATTTTGTAATTATATCCCTCCCAAATGGGGTTAACGCTAATCCTGCTAATTTGAAATGTTGATTTGCCCATGGTATTCCAATAATTGTAATGAATAGCAGTATGCCAAAAAAAATATGGGTGAGCATTATCCAAAAACCCCCTACGAAAAACCAAAGTATATTCATAAAAGTACTTAAACAGCCGGATGGCTTTTGTGATTGTATTACCTCGCTTCCGAATGGCCAAATTGCTAATATCCCTAATTTAATTGTTTGTATACCAAAAGGTATTCCAATAATAGTTGCAAATAGTACTAAACTTGCTACAAAATATTCAAGGGCAATGGCAAACCCTCCAAAAATTAACCATATCAAATTACCAAGAAATTTCATCTTAAAAAAGTCTATGTTACTGGTTATATATATTGGCTAAAGCATCATCAATATTTTTGAAGTTAAATTTGAAACCTTCACTCTCCAGTTTGCTGGGGATTACTTTTAATCCACCAAGTAAAAGTTCATTTCCCATGTTGCCCTTAAGCAATCGAATAATAAAAGAAGGTGCTGGCATAAAAGAAGGTTTTTTTAGAACTTTTCCAATAGCCCGTGAAAACTCATCGTTTTGAACAGGATTAGGAGCTGTTAAATTATAAGGCCCGGTTGATTTAGTGTTTTCTAATAAATATTTTATTGCTCTAACTTCATCCTGAATGTGTATCCATGAATTCCACTGCTTACCACTTCCTAATTTACCACCAATATAATATTTAAACAGGTTGGCGATTTTAGGTAAGGCACCATCATTGGCATCTAATACGAGTCCTGTACGTAAATAGACAACACGCGTTAGGGATTCAATCTGTTGGAATGATTCTTCATGACTTATGGCAACTTTGGGCAAAAATCCTCTCTGCCCTAATGGTGTTTCTTCAGTTACATCAATTGTATTTCTGGTAAATCCATAAATGCCAATAGCGGAACCTTGAATTACAACTTCGGGTTTAATTTTTACTGCTCTAATAACTCTAACAATAATGCTATCAACCTCAAGACGGCTCTTTCTGATTTTATCCATCTTATTTTTAGACCATCGTCCACCAACATTTTCACCAGCAAGATTTATAACTCCTTTAGCTCCTTCCATTAATTCCACTAGCTTGGTTAAATCCCTGCTCCTTAATCTTTCAACGGTAACTTTATTATTTAATTGATTGGCAACGGTTCTTTTTCGTCTCGATATTACTATAACATTATAATTATTCTCAAGTTCTTTAACAAGATGTTTTCCAATAAAACCACTACCACCAAAAACAAGTATTTTATCCATTTTTATTTTAATTTCGGTGGTAAAAATAATATTTCTTTCCATATGCATACATGCTAAACTTTTTGTTGTCATGATTATGTATCTTTGATAATTATTAATTTGATCTATAATGAAGAAGCTTTATTTGATTATTATTTTTGTGATGACAGCGTCTTTTGTGTTTGGCGGAACCATTCGAAAAGTCTATAGTATTTCATCGCCTCAAATCAATTATCATAATGAATTTAAATCCATTACATTTGATAATACACTGTTAACAGGACAAGTAGGATGTCCTGCTTTACCATATTTTGCTGTTAATATACTGCTTCCACCTGGTGAGGTAGCAACTTCAATAAAGTTTGTTGGTAGTAATGAAGTTGAGATTGATGGTAAGTTCACATTATTTCCATACCAGACTTCAAAACCATTGTCAGACCATTTCGTGTCCGAATTACAGTATAATACTGATGTATATAATTCAAAAAGGAGTTATCCTGATGTGCAAACAGGAGGCCTTTCAACTGAATATTTACATGGACATAGCATTGCGATATCAACATTTACACCTATTGTATATTTCCCATCTACAAAGAAAGCTTCATATTATCAAACAGTTGAAGTTATAATCGAAACAAGTATTAGTGAAAAAGCTTATGTAGCGTTGGATAACTTGTCTTTATCACCAAATTCGAAAAAAAAACTGATCGGATTTGTTCATAATCCGGAAAACATTAATTTGTATTTACATGCCAGAAACAGAACAGGTGATAGTTACAAGTTATTGATTATTACAACAAACCAATATGCTAATTCGTTCGCATCGTTGCAAGATATATATTTAAGCAGAGGTATTGATAGTCAGGTGGAAACTACTGAGGACATAGCTAGTAATAGTTCAGGTCAGGATTTACAGGAAAAAATAAGAAATTATATAATTCAGGAATATCAGGATAGTGATATAGAATATGTGCTATTGGGAGGTGATGTTGAATATATACCACACAGGGGTTTTTACTGTTATGTGCAATCGGGTAACGGTTATACTAGTAATGATATACCGGCCGATTTGTATTATTCTGCACTGGACGGGAATTGGAATGATGATGGCGACAACCAATGGGGAGAACCAGATGAAGATGATTTACTTCCGGAAATTGCAATTGCCAGATTTCCTTTTAGTAACGAGCAGGAACTTGCAAGAATGATACACAAAAGTATTAGTTATCAAAATAATCCGGTACTTGGTGAGCTTACAAATGCTTTGCTGGCCGGTGAAAATCTATATATGAATCCAGATACATGGGGAAGGGATTATCTTGATCTCATTATTGGTGAACATAGTGACAATGGTTACACTACCATAGGTATACCTGAAACTTATCCCATCGATTCACTTTACGAACATGATGGCCCTTGGGACGGAAGTGCATTGATGAATGAAATAAACGAAGGAAAACAGTTTGTTCATCATGTGGGTCATGCAAATACGTCATACGTTGCTCATCTAAACACATCTGATATAACAAATGCTAATTTTTATGGAGCCAATGGGATTGATCATAATTACACCTTATTTCAAACACATGGTTGCGATTGCGGATCATTTGATAATAGTGATTGTATAATGGAAAAGATGGTCACTATCGATAATTTTGCGGTAAGTGTTATTGGTAATTCTCGTTATGGTTGGTTTAACGAAGGACAAACAGAAGGCCCATCAGCTCATCTTCATCGTGAAATGGTGGATGCCTTGTATAATGAGCAGATGAACCATCTGGGACTTGCATTTGTTGAGTGTAAACTTCAAACTGCATCATGGGTTGAAGCACCCGGACAATATGAAGAAGGGGCATTGAGATGGAATTTTTATGATATAAATATACTGGGTGATCCAGCATTAAGTGTATGGACAGCAGAACCAATAACGATAGCTGTTGACTACGAAGAAGAAATTGAACTAGGTACAAGTACTACAGAAGTAGTGGTTACAAGTGGTGGAGTTCCAATGGAAAATTTCACTTGCTCGATTGTAAAAGATGGAGTACTTATTGCAACAGGAGAAACCGATGTAGTAGGTAATGCTATCTTAAACTTTGATCCTGTTGTGAGCGAAGTTGGAGAGGCTTTTTTGATTGTTGTTGGCTATAATTGTTTACCCGATACAAGTATAATTACTTTTATTGCATCTAGTGAAGCTTACGTAGTTTATAATAGCCATATAGTACTTGATCCTACTGGCAACAATAATGGAATATGTGATTATGGAGAATTTATACTGTTGGATTTAGCAGTTTATAATGTGGGAGCAACTGCAGCAATGAATGTAATTTCTACTCTAATTGTGGATGATTATTATATTACAATTATTGATAATAATGAGCAGTATGGAAATATTGCACCAGGTGATACAACAATGGCGGAGGAGGCATTTACATTTGAGATATCACCAGTAATACCTGATCAGCGTGTAATTACGTTTTCTCTTATCTGCGAAAGTGAAGGTCAAACATGGGAGTCAGAATTTGAAATTATAGTGTGTGCTCCAATTCCAAATATAGGTAATTTGTTAGTTGATGATGTTAGCGGAGGAAATGGAAATGGCAAGCTTGATCCAGGCGAAACAGCTAAGTTGTTTATTGACGTAACTAATTCTGGCCAAAGCGATTGTGACGGATCGGTTGTCAGGCTATCAACTACTAATCCTTATTTATCGATCAGTCCCGAATTTGTAGATATTGATACATTAGCTGCCGGGGAATCAACCTCAGTAGAGTTTAATGTTGTGCTTAATGAGGCAATACCATATGGCACATTAGTGACTTTTAACTGTGAATTAAATATGTGTGAATACCTTGATAATAAAATTTTCTACAATACAATTGGTTTGTTTATCGAGGATTTTGAAACCGGCGACTTTACAGCCTTTGATTGGCAGTTGGAAGGAGACAATGGTTGGGTTATTAGTAACAATAATCCATATAACGGGGTGTTTTGTTCCAAATCGGGAGGAATAAATGACAATGAAGAATCGCATCTAACCATTACAATTGATGTACTGCAGGATGATGAAATTTCATTTGCCAGAAAAGTATCATCGGAGGTGGATTATGATTTCTTAAGGTTCTACATTGATGACGTTAAAATTGATGAGTGGTCGGGAGATAGAAGCTGGGAAGTAGTAGCTTATGAACTGCCTATAGGTCAACATTCCTTACTTTGGTCGTACGAAAAGGATATCAATACAACGGGAGGTAATGATTGTAGCTGGGTAGATGATATTATTTTTCCTCCATTTGCTACTATTACTGATATACAAGTAATAACAACTAACAGTGACTTATTTGTTTATCCAAATCCGGGCAATGGACATTTTTCCTTATCTATTAATTCAAATGTAAATCAAGCCAAGGTTAATGTTTATAATACATTGGGTGTAACAGTAATTAGTTTGGAGTCGGACTTTGAAGTTGGAAAAGCTAATATTGATTTGCAGTATATTAAACCCGGTTTATATTTTGTTGAGGTAGTTGTAGGTACAAATAGGATGTTTACA
Source organism: Bacteroidota bacterium (assembly GCA_013203805.1). Taxonomy (GTDB): domain Bacteria; phylum Bacteroidota; class Bacteroidia; order Bacteroidales; family F082. The sequence continues at coordinate 17,565 of JABMPH010000120.1, forward strand.
AAAGTGGTAATCAAATAAACCAACAGTCTATAATCACAATGTACCATTCAAGTTAAGAAATCTTTCAGCTTAGCAGAAATAATATGAAATTCAGATCTTAATATTCATAAACACCATTAGGTGATGAAATTGTAAGTTTTTTTGATTCAGATGCTTCGGCATGCCCAATTATTTGGGCATCAACACCATAGGATTGAGATATGCGGATAATTTCATCACTTATCTCATGGGGAACATAAATTTCCATCCTATGTCCCATATTAAAAACCTTATACATTTCTTTCCATTCTGTTCCCGATTGAGACTGAATCAGTTCGAATAATGGTGGTATTGGGAACATATTGTTTTTCACAATATGAAGTTTATCAATAAAATGAAGAACTTTGGTTTGAGCTCCGCCGCTGCAATGAATTAGTCCGTTTATTTGGTTTCTGTAACTATCAAGTATTGTTTTTATTACAGGAGCATAGGTTCTTGTGGGTGACAGCACAAGTTTACCTACATCAACACCTACTACCGTACTAGCTTGAGTGAGGTTCATATTACCTGAATACACAAGTTCATCAGGAACACCGGGATCAAAACTATCAGGAAAACGCTTAGCAAGTTCCTTTTTAAAAACATCATGGCGTGCAGATGTTAGTCCATTACTTCCCATTCCACCGTTATACTCTGTTTCATAAGTTGCTTGGCCACTAGATGAAAGTCCAATAATAACATCTCCGGGTTGAATATTATTTTCAATAACTTCATTACGGCGAATACGAGCACTAACGGTTGAATCAACAATAATTGTACGTACCAAATCACCAACATCAGCAGTTTCACCTCCAGTTAAGTATATGCTAATACCAAGACTGCGCATTTTCCCCAAAAATTCCTCAGTGCCATTAATTATTGCCCCGATTACATCGCCGGGTATTAAATTTTTATTTCTACCAATGGTGGAAGATATGAGAATATTATCTGTAACCCCAACACATAATAAATCATCGAGATTCATAACTATTGCATCTTGAGCTATCCCTTTCCAAACACTAAGGTCTCCGGTTTCTTTCCAATACATATAAGCCAATGATGATTTTGTTCCGGCACCATCAGCGTGCATAATGTTGCAAAATTCATCGTCTCCACCTAGTATATCAGGAATTATTTTGCAAAAAGCATTTGGAAATATTCCTTTGTCAAGATTTGCAATTGCAGCATGAACATCTTCTTTGGAGGCTGAAACACCTCTCTGCATATATCGTGATTGGTTGGTCATAGGTAATTTAGTTATTGCCTGCCTGCCGGCAAAGGCAGGGTTAATTGGTCTCCAGTTGTCATTCTTCCATCCTTTCAAAACCTTATAAAAATTTGTTATTAGCAAGTATTTATTTGTGGTTGACTAAAAGGAATTAACTATTACTCAATTTTAAGCTTATGAGTTTTAGTATTATATGAATAACTACCAAACTGTTTCATAAGTCTATCGCCAAAAACAAGGCCGTAATTTAGTTTGTGATTAACTTTTACTTTAATGTTTTCAACCTTCTTATTGGCAATATTTATTTCCTTAATATTGATTATAGCCCTGTCAGCAATTGTGTTATCAGCAAGAATTCTTTCAGGATCACCTTCAAAATCCTCTTTGCTAATGGCTCCCCATTTTAATAAATCCATTGCTTTATCCAACGATATCATTGCATCTGCACTTTTGTCGAATGCAAACTCTTCGTTGTAGCCATTAATAATACAGGTAGTTAAGTATGTTCCAGAATTAGGTGCTTCGGTAAAAACAATTGCATTGTCTTCAGGATTAATGGCAATGTTGATAGTCGCCAGATCAATATTAGTAGCTGACGGAATGTAATCTTTCCTGAGTACTCTAAATTCGGTGCGGCGATTTAACTGATGGGCAGCCTCTTTTTCGCTATTATTTGTTAGCGACTCGATGAAGGCTTCATCAAATGTGGTTCCGCTAGGAAAGGGGAAGCCATCTCTAATAACGTCTTTTTTTATTGTTAAAGGAACTCTTTCTCCATAACCTTTTGCTACTAATCTTGCAGGCTCAATACCACGGATAATTAGGTAATCAACAACTGATTGTGCCCGTCGTTGTGAAAGTACATCATTTCGTTCATAACTATCTCTTAAATCTGTATGTGCTGCTAGTTCAACAACAATATTTGGATTGTCGCGCAAGGTTTGAATTAGGCCTTGTAATGAATCCTCATACTGAGGTAGCAACTCCCATTTTGCAAGGTCATACAGTATTTCGGGTAGCTCGATAGGCTCAGCAGGGATTGGGCGTAGATTAAAATCTTTAACAAATTCCTTGCTAAATTCAACACCTACAGTTGTAAAAGTTCCTTTTTCGTTAAAATAATTTGGTTTTGCCACAAGCACTTCATACATAGTGTTTTGTTCGAGTTGGCTTTCTCCAAACTTGTAGAATCCTTCATCGTTGGTTATTGTAGTAACTGAAAGCCCAGTTGATCCAACCAATTGAACGTTTACATTTCTCATTGCCATCAAAGTCCGGTCATCTCTAACTGTACCACTCAACGAAAATAGTAAGGGGGGCTCAATAAAGTACCAAATATCCTCCATCCCACGGGTTCCTTTTCTGTTTGAACTTAAAAAGCCAAACTCATCTGTAGGATGAAAAACAATTCCAAAATCATCATATGTAGAATTTATTGGGTATTTAAGATTTCGTGGTTCACCCCATTTTCCTGATGTATCTATGGTGGTTACGAAAATATCAAGTCCACCCATTCCTCCATGTCCATCTGAAGTAAAGAAAAGAGTTGTATCATTTCTTAAAAATGGAAACATCTCATCACCAGGAGTGTTGATTAACTCACCAAGGTTCATTGGTCTTCCAAAGGGATCAGATTTAGAATCACGAAAAGCTACCCATAAATCTTTACCACCCATGCCATTTCTCCTATTTCCGGAAAAATAAATTACAAGCTCGCCTTCACTAATTGTTGGTTGCCCAATGGTTGATAACGTGTCAATTCCATTAATTTCAACCATCTCAGGTTCCGACCATGAACGTCCTGTTCTTCGTGCTTTATAAATCTGGCAACCCGATTCTTTTTGCTCATCATTGGGGCATCTTGTAAAATAGATTGTATTGAACTTTGCATTGAAAGTTGCAGCACCGTCATTTCCTTCACCGTTTATGGTTTCGGTGGCATCGAAAAGAACGGGTTCCGACCATTCGTCCTTTCTGTCTATTTTAGCTGTAAATAAATCACTAAAGTTTTGATCGGGCCATTTATCAGTTTCTTTTCCGGTAGCTCCCTCACGGGTTGATGTAAAAACAATTTCATTATAATTATCTGTTGTATATGCCGGTGCAAAATCTGCTTCACGCGAATTAATTTTCTTGACATTAGTGACTTCATATTTAGAAGGATTTTCAATCCACTCTTCAATTAATGCCGTAGTCTCAGCCCCCTTTCGTCCTCGTAGATCTTCAGGAACTCTTTCGGCATATGCATTAAACTGTTGAATAGCTTCTTCATATTCACCGGTAATTTTTAACATGTTTGCGTAATGAAGCAGTATTTCAGGGTTACGTTTATCGAATTCGTTCCTGATGAGCCTTTTATATGACATCGAAGCCCTTTTATAGTTTCCTGTAAGGCGATAACAGTCAGCTAATTGTGCTGTTATTCTGTTTTTTTCTTCTTTATTTTTTTTAACTTTAGTGTATGCTTTCTTGTATTTATCAATGGCCAAGGAATATTGCTGTTTCGAAAATGCTTCATCAGCACTTTTTGCAGGGTTCCGCTGTGCGCTTGATAATGAAGGTATTGCGATGATAAAAGCGATTAGCAATATACCTGTAAACAACTTATTCATAGTGATAGCTATATTTTGATAATTCATTAACGCTATTATAATCGATTTATTGAGACTTATCAATAGTTTCTTCATTTGGATTTTCTATTTCTTTTTCAAGAGATGCTTTATATTCTTCCAATCTTTTTTCACGATCCTGACGATCGCCTTCGCGATTTATTTCTGTTTTAATATCTTCAGAAGCACGCTTGATCTCATTGATGAATTTCCCAAGATTTCTTGCGATCTCAGGAATCTTACTGGGGCCAAAAACCAGAAGTACAGCAAGTACTACTAACATTATTTCACCTGCACCAAAATCAAAAAATAGTAACCTCAAATCTTTAGTGTTTTGTACATGGCAAAATTAAGAAAAAATGAATACGCGATTTACATCAATAAAGTTGCTTAAAAGGCAGGTTAAACATGATATTGATTATTAAGCTTGTTTTTATACTTTTGTTCCCTGAAGCGGAAAGCTCCAATTAGATCAAATATTTTAATAAAATAATATCATGTCCATAAGAAATTTAATAATCCTTGTAAGTATTTTTGTTGCATTTGTTGCTTGTGATTCAAATAAATCTAACAAAGTTAGTGAAGAAAAAACTGGTTATACAGCCATAATTGATACATCAATGACGCTTATGGAAATTGCCAAATTGAATAATATTGGAGATCCCTTTCTTCGCACAAAGTTGGGTATCCCTGATAAGATTGGAAAGAATTATTCAATAGCAACAATGGCTAAACGCTTCAATTTTACTATCGAAGAATTAGTTCAAATTATTGAAGAACAAAAAAATAAGCAAGGAAGTCGTACTAAGCCTAAAACAGAAAACAATAAGAAGAAATAAGAATTTAATTCTTCATTCAGGCCAACTCCATCCAATGTATTGTTTGAAATAACACTTAAACACTAGTGATAAACTAGTGTCGAATTGTAAAATTATTACTTGTCTTGAGTTCTTTGGCAGGTCATTATAAATCACAAATCATTTCCCTTATTTAGATAGTCTATAAATACGTGTTTATATACAGATATTTACATGTTTAGAATATATAAAATCAAATTGATTCCATACTTTTGCGCCCGTATTAATTAAAAATATATAGAGATGTTTA
>JABMPH010000121.1 GCA_013203805.1 Bacteroidota bacterium
GCAATACGACTATCAATTGGAACTGGAGGAATTGGAAGCGAGAGGGTAGAGTTGTCATTGTTGTCAAGTTATCAGGTTGTCATTGTTGGGAGCAAATTTAATTACAACAACCTGATGACAATGAGTCCATAAGAGCAATAACCATTTTTTTTACTATCTTGTGGTCATAAAACATTATCATCCTAAAAATGTGGATATCCGATTTCATAAATTTGTTTTTCCCGAACCTTTGTCAGGCATGTGGGAAATCACTTATTAAAAATGAGCATATCTTATGTTTATCATGTTTGCATAAGCTTCCCAAAACCAACTTTCATATGCATGAAAACAATCCTATTTCCAGAATCTTTTGGGGTAGAGCCAATATTCATGCTGCTACATCATTTCTTTTTTTCAACAAGGGTGGTCAAGTACAAAAGTTAATTCACCAACTAAAATACAAGGCAAATACTGAAACAGGAAGGTACTTAGGTGAACTTCTTGGTAATGATCTAAAAAAATCAAAATTGTTTAAGGATATTGATGTAATAATTCCTGTTCCTCTACACAAAAAGAAACTTCATAAACGTGGTTTTAACCAAAGTGAAATTATATCGGAAGGTATAAGTAACTCAATGCAAGTGCCAATAAACATTCATTCATTACAACGGCTTGAACATACTGAAACCCAAACTAAAAAAACAAGATATTCAAGATGGGAAAATGTTAAGGGCAAATTTGGAATTATTGATTTAGCTGGTTTAGAAGGTAAGCATATTTTGTTAATTGATGATGTGTTAACCACCGGTGCCACATTAGAATCGTGTGCTCAAACATTGCTTGAAATACCACAAGTAACTGTTAGTATGGCAACTCTTGCCTATGCTCAGGTATAGAAGGAATTGTATCGGCCGACCTTCCCATTTGATTCATTACTTTATTATACTCCTTTCGATTGCTTATAAGCTTTCGCTGCAAACGGGCACTACGATTAAACACATCATATAAAGCCTGAATTGGCCCCTTAAACGACATTGGGTGTGGTTCCATATACAATAACTCAGTACCTGTCCAATCTGGATAAAACTGACTTAAATCAACCGGTTGCATATCCACAATAATCTGTTTCATTGTAGTATAATCCCAATAGCCCCGAATAACTACTTCATTAATGGAAAGAGTATCTTTGGGTAATTCAATTACAACAATACTATCTTTAGATAGTAGAACAGGCTCTATTTGAATAATAAGTGGGCGATATCCAATTGATGTAATTAAAATTGAATCAGAATTTTGCACATAAAGTTTAAATCTACCCTCCTTATTACTTATTGTACCCCAACGATTAAACTTACTAATAATATGTGCATTGTGGACAGGTAGCAAACTATCACTTGTTAAAATTACAGCATCAAGTATATACAAACTGTCCTCAACATGTTGTGCTTTTGATGTTTTTAAAAAAAATACAGAAAACATCAAAGTTATCAACAAGCTAAAATACAGATATTTGTATTTTGCATAAACCATTTTTACACTTTAAATTTTAGGAAACGAATATAAAGTTTAAATTAGCATCAAAAAAAAATATCAGCTTTTCATGCTCAATAAAAAGTTAAAAAAATGAAAAACGTAATTATCTCTTTTGTTTTAATGCTTTTTAACATGACTTTGCTTGGCCAATCTCTTCCAAATTCTGATTTTGACTCTTGGATTGATTATGGGCCATATGAAGACCCTCAATTTTGGAATACTCCAAATGAATACTTGATACTCTTTGGTCAATATACGGTGTCTAAATCAACAGATGCTTATTCAGGAGATTATTCCGCAATGCTTGAAACCAAGTTTTTAAGCGTTACAAACGTACCAGGAGTTATAACCCTTGCACAAATTAATGTTGATTTATTAAATCAAACTTATAGTATTGATGGAGGCATAGCTTTACATGAAAACGTTTCAAAGCTTACCGGAATGTACAAGTATGAAGCTGCTGGAAATGACTCAGCAATGATATTAATATACAATTTTAAACGTGACAGTGTAGGCGAAATGGACACTATAGGTTATGGAATTAGTAATCTTGGCAATGCTTCTACATGGACTCCATTTACTGTTAATATGGATAATCTAAACACCCATATTCCTGATACTTTTAATGTTATTATTCTTTCATCCGGAGCTGAGTTACATGCGGGTTCTATACTTTATGTTGATAGTCTGGCCATAGAAACCAATACTGGTATTTTTAACCTAGATGACAACAGGATGATTACTAAAGTATATCCAAATCCATCACCAGATATTGTGTATTTTGAAGCATCTGAAAATAATAAGGATAGAATACTACGCATCTTTAATGTTTCCGGTAAGCTAGTTAGCGAATTGGATTTCAGAGAGGTCAAAACCAAATTAAATGTAAAGAAATACCCAATCGGAATCTATACTTATCAGGTTACAAAACACAATCGAATTTTAAGTAGTGGATCTTTCATTAAACAATAGGTAAATATTAAAATCAACTAATATAAATAATATGAACAATCTAAAAAAAACTATCATTTTAATAATTGGGCTACTTATTTTAATACCCAGTGCAGAAGCACAAGAATCAAAAAAAGACAAGAAAACAAAAGAAGAAAAAATCAAAAAAGGATGGAACTTAGGAGCTCTGCCTGTTGTATCATATAATTCTGATTTAGGATTTCAGTATGGTGCACTTGTAAATTTGTATGATTATGGTGATGGATCGAAATATCCAAAATACGACCACTCATTATATTTTGAAGCTTCAGGGTACACAAAAGGAAGTGGGCTTTTTAGGTTTTATTACGATTCCGAGGCACTTATTAAAGGTATAAGAGTTAGTGCCGATCTTAGTTATGTTCCGGATCAGGCATATAGTTTTTACGGATTTAATGGCTATGATGCTGTTTACAACCATGATTGGGAGTTACAATCATCAGGAGAAGGAATTTACAAATCACGAGTATTCTATCGCCAAAAAAGGGAGTTTTTTAGATTTAAGCTTGATTTCCAAGGTAAAATAGCTGGTAATTTTAGATGGCTTGCCGGTTTTAATTTCTTCAGTATCTACACCAATTCGGTAGATATTGATCATCTTAACAAAAATAAATCAGACAGTGATAAATTACCTGACATTGAAGGACTTTATGATAAATATTTAAGATGGGGGTTAATTCCTGAAAGCCAGAAAAGAGGAGGAATGTTAACTAATTTCAAACTCGGTGTGGTTTTCGACACTCGTGACAATGAACCAAATCCCATGCGTGGAATGTGGTCGGAGATTATATTAATTAGTGCTCCAAAGCCTTTATCAAATATGGACAATGGATTTACAAAGCTGGTTGTAACGCACCGCCAATATTTTACACTGGTTAAAGAAAAACTATCTTTTGTTTACCGACTTGGTCTTCAATCAACAATAGCAGGGGAAGCACCATATTATGTTGAACAAATTATGTACATGTCGAAAATGAATGGAGCTGATAGTGAAGGATTAGGCGGGGCAAAAACCCTAAGAGGAGTATTGAGAAACAGGGTAATAGGTGACGGTATTGTTTATGGTAATTTTGAGTTTAGATGGAAATTTGCTTCTGCACATTGGTTTAATCAGAATTTCTATTTTGCACTAAGTACTTTCTTTGATACAGGTAAAGTAATTAAGGATTATGAAGTTGAGGATAAAGTAAACACACTTATACCATCAGACTTTTCCTCTATTGACTTTCCAAATGACAAAAAGGACAACTATTTTGACTTTGGCGCTGAAACATTCCATAACACGGTAGGTGGGGGCCTCCATATTGCAATGAACCAGAACTTTATACTTGCAATTGACTTTGGTAAAGCACTTAATGAACAAGATGGTAACACAGGTATTTATATTGGACTGAATTTCTTGTTTTAGAAAGTCTAACAATAGGTTCTATTCAATGTGAATTATAAATGTATGTCTTAGCTTATTAAGCAAAACTATCACTAGTTTAAAATCTAATTACAATTAGGCACACAAGTATTGTAGACTTCATGAATATATTTTTTGGACTAGATACAGCAACAATGATAGAATTGTGGCTATTAGTGAAATTGAAAAAATTGTTAGTAAATATAACATTTACAAAAGGAAAGGGTAAACGATGTCCCTTTAACTTTGTAAACTATGTATCTTAACGAACAATGAAAAATGAATTAATAAAAATGCTTTCAAGTATGCCGTCGCTAAGTGAAGGTGAAGCTAAAGAAATTGCTGACAATATTACTATTCAGACTTATAAAAAAGGAACTATCCTTCTAAAAGAAGGTGCGATTTCTAAAGAATGTTATTCGGTTTTAAAAGGCTGTGTTCGAGAATACTACATTAAAGATGGAGAAGAGAAAACGACCGCCTTTTTCACGGAGGGACAGGAGGTTGTTTCATTTACTAGTTATACAAATCAAACTCCATCAAAACATTATTTATCTTGTGTTGAAGAAAGTACGTTAACTGTAAGTTCTCCTGAAAAAGAAAAAGAAATGTATAAAAGATTTCCGAAGCTTGAAGTCATCACACGTACTATGATGGAGTTAAATTCGGGTATGGCTCAAGAAGAATTAGCTTCTTTTATAACATCTTCTCCAGAAGAACAATATATGAATCTCCTAGAAAACAGATCCGATTTATTGAATCGTGTTCCTCAACATCAAATTGCAAGTTACTTAGGCATCAAACCTGAGTCGTTGAGTAGGATTAGAAAAAGAATTGTTTCGAAATTCTAAGTTAGATATTTACTGTTTTATTCCGATTTTAACATTTATCCCTTTTATTAAAATCCAAAAAGCGAAAGCAAGTTCTGCTGGAATGGTAGCTAAGACAATAACCTGATATATTGCTTCATATTGAGGTAAAATCAATCTTCCAAGGCTATCGATTGTATATCCTAATGATGCAAAAATAAATAACACTCCCAAAATTTTTGGTGTATACTCTGATTTAATAATTAAATAGCCAATGATTATTAAATGTAGGCTAAAAAACAACCCCCAAATAAGGCTGCCATATCCATAGGTATTTAAAAACAACATCGCTAGAGCTTGTAATTGTTCTGGTTGAAAAACAGATAAATAATCAGCACCACTCAATAGCTGCAAGACTAAAAGTTTATTTAATACATTCATTCCTATCATAGCTGTCATAGCTAGTCTAGAAAATGCTGCAATTTGAGACAATGTTTTACTTACTGGTTTAAATATTTTATATAATAATATCGTTAAAATAATCTCTCCTAAAAAGGTAAATGAATCACCAAGTATCCCTATTCGAAAAATAAATTCAGAGTTAAGAATATTATTAGTTGTTGTGGTTGCATCTCCAGTTTCCATTAGGTTTTCATACCCTGCAAAAAAGGCAAAGCCTCCAAATACAGCAATTAAAAGGTATAATAATCCAGCAAATCTAGCAGTTGTGTTTATTTTCATTTTTTAAAGTTTTATAAATCATTGCAAAATTACTGTACTTAAAACCTAAAATCGTTGACTTAAGTTAAGAAAGAGCATTATCTTCTAATTCCTACTTAAATAATCGAATTGAAAGGTAAGTGCCTTGCAATCTTCTACCATTCTTATACTTAACGGTGGCATTAATTAAAAAATAGATACCAATCGGTATTTATAACGTTTTTTTTATATCTTTGCATAAAGAAAATACTATTTTGGAAAATACATCAGAGTATATAATTGAAACAATAGCACCAATATTTAATAAAAAAGGATATGTTGGTACAAGTCTTTCTGACTTAACAAAGGCAACAAAACTCACAAAAGGGGCATTGTATTGTAATTTCAAAAATAAAGAAGAATTGGCTGTCAAATCATTTCAACACAATACTACAAAGGCTCTTTCTCCATTATTTATATTGCTGTCAAAACAAAATACAAGCATTAAAAAGTTAAAAGTATTGACCAATTATTATCGAAATTTCTACAATTCTGCAAAAAAAAGAGGAGGTTGTCCTATTCTTAATATAGGTGTGGACGCAAAACATAATAATCCTACTTTATTTAAGGAAGTAAAAAAAGAAGCATCAAAACTGATAAGTGGACTTGTTAAAGTAATACAGTTAGGAATTGATAATTCTGAATTTAAAAAAGACATTAATGCCGAAAAAAATGCTAGAAATTTTTATGCTATGATTGAAGGTGCTGTTTTTATGTCTATGCTGTATGAAGATAAAAAATATCTTAATGATATAATGGATTCGATAGACAACATAATTATTACAACAATGATAAAAGAATAAAAAAATCCAACTGTGGATTTAACTATTTCAGTTGATGAAATATTAAAAGGTATTGATGGAGTTTTAGTAACACATTCACACCCTGACCACTTTGATACAATTTCAAGCAAACTACTACCTAAAGACATTCCAATATTTGCAACTCCTACTGACAAAGAGTTTTTTGCAAAACAGAATTTCAATAATGTAACAACTATAGAAAAAGAAACAACTTGGTCTGATATTAAAATTATAAGAATTGAAGGGCAACACGGAAGTGGCCCGATTCTTCCATTTATGGGGGAAGTTTCAGGCTTTGTTTTACAAGCAAAAGGAGAACCTACAATTTATATTTTAAGCGACACAATAATAACAGAAAATGTTAGAGATGCTATTACTCATTTTCAACCTCAAATAATCATAACAAATTCAGGTGGTGGAATTTTCCCTGGTTATGAAGATTTTCCTGTAATGGTGGATGAAAAACAAACCATTGAGATAGCAAAATTAGCCCCTAATTCAAAAATTATTTCTGTTCATCTTGAATCTATAGATTTTTGTAGAGTAACAAGAAAATCACTTAGAAATTTTGCCAATAATAACAGTATTACAGATGAGCAATTGTCAATTCCAAATGATGGAGAAGAAATACTTATTGCTGTAGAAAAAACAACGCATCACAACAATGTATCAAAACTATTACCCCTTCGTCTTCTTTAAAACTAATGTAAAAAATCCAATGTTTAAAAAACCAAATACACAAAAAATAATATTATGAAAAAACATCTACATATTCTTTTTCTATTCTTAATGTGTGCTTGTAGTAACAGTCAAGAAAACAACTTATCAAATAATATAACTAAAAAACAAACTGACTTAATCCTTAAAAACGCCAAAGACTTCCCCAACAAAACTAAACTTTCATTTGGGATTATAAAAAATGGGGCTATAAATTATTTTGGAATTAAGCTAGACAATGATACTATTTTAAATACCAATAAAAAATTAGAATTATATATGTCTAACCATTTAGAATTAACAAATAACTCTGGAGAAAGTTATGAGTATTCTATTTTAGGGTTTGGTATATTAGCTTATGTACTATAAAAAACTCTAGTTATGAAAACCTATTACAGAAATATATATATTCAAAATACAAGATGTCTAATTCTACTACCAAACGAGAAAATGTAGAGGAATTAATAATAAAAGGACTTGACGAGTCTGGAAATGAAGTGCCCAATTGGGATTTGTCTGCTTTAGAAGGAGCTGGAGCTGTGTTGTCAACAGTAGAAAATTTATCTAGATTTGCAGAGGCTCAATTTGATAAAGCAAATAAAGAACTATCTCTTACAAGAACAAAAACGTTAGCTATCAATACCATTTCTGATTATGGCTTAGGCTGGGAAATTATTAACAGAAAATCTGGTAATATTTGGTGTAAACACAATGGTAGAACAGGAGGGTATTCTTCAGTGATAATTATTGATGTCACTAAAAATAACGGAATAATTATACTCTCTAATGTCTCTAATTACAGCAACAAAAGTCATATCATTAACAATTTGAGTTTTTAACTAATGAAAACTCTTAATACCAAGTAACTTATCCCTTATGAAAATCTTAAAATTTGTAATACTACTAACTATTTTGGCAACAATATCTTGTGCTCAAAATAAAAAGCAAAAGCAACAAGCAGATAAAAAAAGTTTGCTGAATAAAGAATACATAATTGCTGTTCTAGACACTGTTTACAGAGATGAGCAAGAACCAATACAGTTACGAGATGCAATGATGGAAAAATATGGGGTAGAATCTAAACAGGCAAATAAATATCAGGAACTATACGAACGAAATCACCCAATTAATGAAAAAAAAGTAAGAGAAATTCTTGATATATACGGATGGCCAGCCATAGAAGTTATTGGCGAACAAGGAAATATTACTATTTGTGCCGTAATTCAACATTCAGACAATGACATCAGAATTAAATACCTTCCTTTAATGAGGAAAGCTGTAAACGATAAACAATTGCATCCTAGATTTTTAGTTAGAGCAGAAGATAGAATTGCTACCGAGAGAGGTGATTTACAGATTTATGGAGGACAAATGAAGTACTATCCAGAAACTAAAACTTTTAATGTTTGGCCAGTTTACGACCCTATTAACATTGATAAAAGGAGAGCAGAAATAGGACTTGGAACAATAGCAGAACATTTAAAAAACAGATTCAATTTTGAATGGAATCTTGAGGAGCAAATAAAAAGAACCGAAAAATTTGAAAAAGAACGAAATAGTAATAAGAAATAGCGAAATGCCAACAAGGTATATAGAGCGTTAAAATGTGTTACGTACTAACCGTTAGCCTCAATTAGGATAAACAAAATAAGAATAATTTAAAACAATGAAATGACAAATGTATTAAAAATAGTATTGACAATTGGATTCAGTATTTTCTTTCAACAATTTGTAAATGCCCAAGCAAATGAAAAACAGCAGTTTTTACAAAAAGTTGGTGCTTTGGATAGCGTATATTCCAAAAGCCTAAAAGAATACAGGAAGATTTATGTGCAACTCCCTGCGGATTACAACTCCGATAAAAACATAAAATACCCAGTAGTTTTTGTTTTAGACGGTGAAGTATTTCTCCCTACAGTTAGTGATGTGCAAAACTATTATAGTGGTGGCTATACGCCTGAAA
>JABMPH010000122.1 GCA_013203805.1 Bacteroidota bacterium
ACCAAACGCAATTTTTGGGTAAACATTAGTATGAACATCCAATGATACATTTAACAAAAAGGGTTGATCTGGTTTTTTCCATAGCATTTTTAATCCATCCTCAATTTCTTCAATTGTGCTAATAGAATATGCGTCTATCCCATAAGCTATTGCAACCGTTTCAAAATCAGGGGCATCATAGCCCCATACAGTAGATTGATAGCAACTGTCAAAATAACTATCTTGGAACTGGCGAATCATCCCTAAGCAATGATTATTCAGAATAACAATCTTTATTGGCAAATTATTTCTTCGTATAGTTTGCAGTTCTTGTATATTTATCTGCATCCCACCATCGCCGGTAATTGCAATTACCGGCAGATTTTCGCTCGCAAAACAAGCACCAATTGCCGCAGCTAATGAATAGCCCATCGCTCCCATCCCACCAGACGTAATAAAACGTTGGTTTTTACCTACTTCATAAGATTGCGCGACCCACATTTGATTATTTCCAACATCTGCAATTATGACCTTTGCCAGCTTTGATACATGAGCCAGCTGATGAATAAAAATGTTTGGATTAATTCCTTTTATGAAACCCAGCTCATCAATATCCTTTCTTTCTAAGTATTTACCCCTAATTACTTGCCGCCAATTATTAACCTTTATTTTTATTCCACTAAGAAGATTTATTTCATTTAGAAAAACCTTAACATCTGCTTCAAGTATAATGCAATTTTTAATTCGATTATTTAATTCTGAAGGCTCAATATCGACATGAAAAATCTTTTTTCCCTTTTTAAAGAATTTCACATCAGATCCTGTTTGCCTTAAATCAAGCCGACTTCCCAGAACCAACAATACATCACAAGTCCCCAAAGCAAAATTTGCCCAACGATTACCGTATGTTCCTATAAAGCCAATACGGTTAGGGTGATTGTAGGGAATTACATCCAAACCTAACAAAGAGGTTACAGCCGGCAGATTATATTTTTCGATAAACTTTAAAAATGACGATGTTGCTCCAGCAGTTTGAATTCCTCGACCTGCTAGAACCAAAGGGGCTTTTGCATATTTTAGTTCAGCTATTAATTGATCCAAAAAAATATGTGTTCTTCCAGATTTAGGGAAGACATCTCCTCTGTGATCATTTAATCGCATATTATTAATTTCTGTGTTTTGTATATCCATAGGTATGTCAATTAAAACAGGACCCGGACGTCCATGAATTGCTAATTGGTATGCTTTTTCAAAAACAACCGGTATTTCATCTGCATCTTTAATAGCATACGATGCTTTTGTTATTGGTTGAACAATTGATGTAATATCTGTTTCCTGAAAACCGATTTGCCGAACGCTTCTATCTCCTTTCTGTTCGCTTAAATTTACTTGCCCGGTAATGAATATCGCTGGAACAGAGTCGTAGTAGCAGCTTCCAATTCCAGTAATTAAGTTTGTCGCCCCCGGTCCACTAGTAGCTATGGCAACACCGGGTTTATTTGTGATGCGGCTATATGCATCAACCGCAAATGCTGCAGCTTGCTCATGATGCATACTTGCAATCGTTATTTCCCCAAGGCGATGGAATTCGTCAATTATTCGTGTAATCATACCACCCTGTAATTCAAAAATTAATTTAATACCCTTATTGGTCAAAAATTGTGCTATAAAGGTCGTTACTTTCATTGATACGATTCGATTGTTTTTATTAATCCCTCAGTCAAGCATGCAAAGGAGCTGTCTTTTATCATATAAGTGTTGAGATATTTTGAATTATCGCCTGTAATTATCATGTTTTGTCCTTTTCTTTGCGGAATTGTTCCAAATTGAAGTAACCTTGTTGAAACATGCAATATTTTTGCTATTTGGACTAACAAATCCTTTAATACAACCGATTTAGAGTCACATATATTATAAATTCCTGAATTATTTTCTCCACATTTTACAATATTAATAATTTGTTCTGAAAATTCTTTGATGTAAAGATAATTGTATTGTTGTGTGCAATCAGTTAATTGGATAGGTTCATGTTTAAGCAGTTTTAATATTACTGTTGGTATCAACCCATTGGACCTATCCCCTTCACCAAAAATTGAAAATACCCGAATCCAATACCACTCTATATTATTACCCGCACATAGATTTCTTAGATAATTAAGACATAATGTTTTAATAGCTCCATAAGCTTCGTCCGGATTAAGAACTGTACTCTCATCAACGGGGTATGCTTGCGCCCCATATTCTGCCTGAGACCCAAATGCTATTATTTTTTTTACACCACTTTTTCTTACCAAATCGTAAACTTCCATTGAAAAGTGGAAATTGCGGATTTGAACTATCCAATTCTTTCTGTTTTCGGACTCAATCCCGTTCCAAGCAGAATGAATATAGATATCAGGCTCCGTTCTGATTATTTTTTCTTTCCAATTACTTTTATTCAAGTTTATCCAATTAATGTCTTCATATATATCAAGACACCTTGAGAAAGAAGATGTCGCTCTATAAATTGCATACACATCATAGCCATGCGCTAATAAACTTCTAACTATGTGTGAGCCGATAAAGCCAGTAGCTCCAGATACAAGAACTTTCTTTTTATCTATATTATTCCCAGTCATCAGATAAAATATTAAATGAAGGCACTCCTTTTTCTATCAACGTTTGTTTAAATATTTTTATCATTTCTGGTGGACCAGAAATAAAGTAGTTATTTAGGGAACCGTTTTTATCGAAAATATCTTGGATGTCAATAATGCTTTCTGTATCCTCAAAATATAATTTTATCAATTTAGAGGAATTACGCAAATGGCTCAATTCGTTGTTGTAAACATTATATTCTTTTGTGCGGAAACCAAGGTAAATCTGCGGATTTATGTATTCGTTGAAGGACTCGTTTGTAAAGAGGGAAAGGAAAGGCGTAATTCCGGTACCCCCTGCTATAAATACAGTATTTTTCTTGCTGTGAGGTCGGGTGAAGAGGTCTCCGTATGGGAGCTTAAGCCATACTTTAGAACCAACCTTTAATTGTTCTTCCATTTGTCTGGTATAATTCCCCTTGACCGCATAAGTAATTTTAATATTCGAATCGTCTGGATTACTTTGCATAGAGAAGCAACGGGATTCTGGCCACTGTCCAATTCCATCATATTCTTCATCAATCGCCAGGTGCAAGAACTGACCGGGTTTATACTTGTAGGCCATGCCCAAGGATTTGAATTCAAGAGTATATATACTTTTGAATGGGTTGCTTGTTGCAACTAGTTCAGATCTATATTTTTTTGCGAGCATATTCCTGATAATTTTTAATAAATCCCTCTAAAACACCCTCTGTGTAAAAAAACATTTCTTTGGTAAGTCCTGGATAAGTTCCCAGGAAGAATGTATTGTTCATGATATAATCCGTATTTTTGAGGTGATCGGCAATACGCCAATTCTTACCGATAAAACCTGGCTGCTTAGTTAAGTTTCCTGCGAAGAGGTTGCGGGTTTCAATGAGTTTTGAATTGAAGTGTCTGGTGAGTTCTTCTCGATTAAATGGCGAACCAACTTTAATCGTTACAATAAATGCAAACCATGCTGGTTCCGCATTTTCGGTAGCTTCTGGCAACACAAAATAATTAGGATAATTAGAAAAAATACGTGCCCATTCCTTATAGTTTTCTTTGCGGCGCTCGCAAAAATACTCCAGCTTTTCCATTTGGGCAGAACCAATGGCTGCTTGAATGTCGGTCATTTTAAGATTATAGCCAATTTCAGAATACACATATTTATGATCAAATCCGTAT
>JABMPH010000123.1 GCA_013203805.1 Bacteroidota bacterium
AACCAAATTTTACTTTTAATTCTTCAGCATGTTTTTTGATGATGGTGCAGCCCTCCTTAACATCTTCGGTTACTACATCCCCTCCAAACGGAATTACGGCTGAGTGTCGGATTATGTTATCTTGAAAAATAGCAATATCAGTTGTGCCACCCCCAATATCAACAAGTACTACTCCGGCTTCTTTTTCCTCTTCACCAAGTACTGCCTCAGCAGATGCTATAGGCTCAAGTATTAGGTTTACCATCTCCAGGTCAGCCTTTTTAATGCATTTGTAGATATTTTTTGCAGAAGCTGTTTGTCCGATGATTATGTGGAAGTTAGCCTCCAGGTTATTGCCTAACATACCAACGGGTTCTCGTATTCCACTTTCATTGTCAATTATATAATCCTGAGGGATAACATCAATGATTTCCTCCCCGGGAGCCATGCTGAGCTTGTACATGTTATGGGTTAAGCTATCAATTTCTTCGATGCTTATCTCCTTGTCATCATCATCACGAATAATGTTACCACGATGCTGATGACTTTTTATATGCTGTCCGGCAATTCCAACATTAACATATTTTATTGCAACACCCGACTTCTCCTCAGCCTGTTTTACAGCTTTGCGAATCGACTGAACAGTATTTTCTATATTTGCTACAACTCCACGTTTAACCCCAATGGATTCAGTTTTACCGTAACCCAGTATCTCTATTTTTCCATATTCGTTTTTTCTACCTACTATGCAGGCTATTTTTGTAGTTCCTATGTCAAGTCCGACAATTATTTCAGATTCCATACGATTATTTTTTAGTGCAAACTATTTGATCTTTATATGTAAGGTTGATTACATTATATTTATTCCAGTCGCTTGATATCATATTCTTTCGATAAAATGCGTCTAAATTATTAAGTTTTGATATTGCATTGTCAAGTTTTCCGAATTTGATAATATGATCTCCCAATTCAGGAATGAGGTCGTATTCGCCTTTGCTATTGTAGTAAATCTGATTTATTTGCGACGCAAGCAACTTATTTTCATTAATGAGTTTTGTGAGAAAGAATAATTCCTTAAAAATTGTATTGGTGTAGTTTGTGTCATGAATATTAGTGTTAAATCCTACTACTTTATCAACTATATATCCATTTGCGATAAGTACTCTTGGGGTATAATGTTTGCTGGTAGGTATAAAATGGCCATTGTTATCAAGATATATGCTTTCTCCATCTTTATTGAAAATACGGATAATGGGATTTTTCTCTTTAATATTTATTAGTAACTTCCCATCCAGCGTTAAATAACTATCAACTTCTTCAATGTAAGGATTATTAACTAATCTTCGTTCAATAATACTTGGATTAATATCGTTAACTGCAAGGTTTTTAATACTGTCGATATCATTAATTGTTGCCATAATAATATCGCGTTCCAAAAAACCATCTAAAGTATTACGGTAAATTTTAACTTCAATATTTGCTACTTTGTTATCCTGGTATTTAATAAATATAAATCCGGTAAGAACAAGCAATGCAATTGCTGTTAAAGTAAAAAGCGATATTTTAATTATTCTAATCAATTTTTTATAAGTTCAGTTTCTATTTTTTCCACAAGAAGTCCGATATCCCCAGCCCCCATTGTGAGCAAAACCTCAGGTTTATTATTCGAAATGTATTCTAATGTTTCATACTTGCTTAATAATTGACTTTTTGCACCTACTATACTATCAAGAATTATTGAGGATGTAACTCCTTCGATGGGTTTTTCGCGTGCCGGATAGATATCCAGTAGAATTATTTCATCAAGTTTACTTAACTCAATTGCAAAATTGTTTGCAAAATCACGAGTTCTGCTATATAAGTGAGGTTGAAATATTCCGGTTATTTTTTTATCAGGATAGAGTTTTTTTACTGCTGATATTGTAGCTTTTATTTCTTCGGGATGGTGAGCATAATCATCTATGTAGATTATGTCTTCGTTATTAATCCGATAATCCATTCTACGTTCTACACCTGCAAACGACTCTATTCCTTTTTTTATTTCATCAAGTTTACTTAACTCAATTGCAAAATTGTTTGCAAAATCACGAGTTCTGCTATATAAGTGAGGTTGAAATAT
>JABMPH010000124.1 GCA_013203805.1 Bacteroidota bacterium
GCATTACAAATAATATATTTTTCTTTGGCTTTGTTGTTATTTGCGAATTTCCATTTTAATCCAGTTGGAAAACCACCACCACCGCGGCCTCGTAGTCCTGAATCGATTATAGTTTGAATTACATCAAGACGCGAAACCTGATGACCTGCAATTTTTTTAATTGCACGATAACCATCCCGTGCTTCATACTCTTCAATATTTTCAGGATCAATATAACCACAATTTCTGAGTGTAATTTTTACCTGATCATCAATAAAAGCATTGTCTTTGGTTTTAAAAGTGTCGGCTTTAACAACGTAGTCTATTATTGGTGTGTTTTTTAAGATGTGCTCTTCGATTATTTCAGATGCTTTATTTTCATCTATTTCGCCATACATATACGACCCATTGCTATCAATAACCTCAACAAGAGGCTCACGGTAGCACATCCCAATACAAGATGTTTTTTGCAGATCGAATGTTAGGTTACCAGATTCTTGAATGCTTAGAAATTTATCATATACTTTTTTTGCTCCGGCTGCAATACCACAACTTCCAAGGCCAACTATAATTTTTGTATTTTCCATATTAATTAGATTCTTGTCGTTTGATATCCCTAACAATTTTAATAGCTTTATCTCCGTTTAGTTTTCCATAAGTTTCATCACCAATCATCAATACGGGAGCTAAGGAACAACACCCCAGGCATGCTACTGATTCCAAAGTAAATAAACCATCATCAGTTGTTTCTCCATCATTCACTTTTAATGAATCTTGAAGAGCAACGGTAAGATCTTTAGCATTTTGAACATGACATGCGGTTCCGTGACAAACCTTAACCACATGTTTACCAGCTGGTTTTAGTCGAAACTGAGCATAAAATGTAGCAACACCGTACATATCACTAAGTTCAAGTTGTGTTTCTTTTGATACTTTTAAAAATGCATCTTTCGGAATATATCCATATATTTCTTGAACTCCCTGTAAGATTGGGATCATATTCCCCTTTTTATTTTTGTACTTTTCTATGAGGGAATCAATGGATGAGAGATCTACTTTTTCAGGGTCAATTTCTCCAATATTTGTATTGATTCTTGTTATTCGCATCTTATTATTTCGATTAAAAAAATTAGTTTGTAAAAATAGGAAATTGTTATGTTACTGCTTGAAAAATAAAAATTTATAATGTATCTAAATAGTACTATTTAATAGATGTTTCCGTAAAAAAACCACCTTCAAATATTGTGAAAGTGGTTTTCTAAATTAAATAACTATTGGGCTATTATATTTATGCTTTTCTATTCTTTTTTGGTTTTGCAGATAACTTTTTGTGCATAGCATTTGCCGCTATTCTTCCGGCACCCATTGCTAGTATTACAGTTGCAGATCCGGTAACAATATCACCTCCTGCATAAACATTGGGGATGGAGGTTTCGTTGGTCTCGGGATTTACTTCAATATATCCCCATTTGTTTAACTTAAGATTTGGCGAAGATTGGAATAAAATCGGGTTAGGGCCGTTGCCAATTGCAACTATTGCTAGATCACATTCCACAGTAAAATTCGAATTCTCAATGGGAATTGGTCTTCTTCTTCCCGATGCATCGGGTTCACCAAGTTCCATCTTTATGCACTCGATTGCTTTTATCTTATTACTGTCGGTGCCAATATATTTTACAGGGTTATTTAATAATTTGAAAATAATACCTTCTTCTTCAGCATGATGAACCTCTTCACCTCTTGCAGGAAGTTCTGATCGAGATCTCCTGTAGATAATTGTTACTTCTTCTGCCCCAGATCTTTTAGCTGTTCTGGCACAGTCCATGGCTACATTACCACCTCCAATAACTGCCACCTTACTTCCGGCTGGCATTGGTGTGTCATATTCCGGGAATCTGTACGCTTTCATCAGGTTCATCCTGGTGAGATACTCATTTGCAGAGAACACATTTCCCAGACTTTCGCCTTCGATATTCATAAACACTGGTAAACCAGCGCCAACCGCGATAAATACTGCATCAAAGTTTTCAAGTAATTCGTCAAGTGTAATCAAAGGTCCTATAACATGGTTTGTCTCAATCCGGCAGCCCATTTCCTGCAAGTAGTTTATTTCGAACTGAACAATTGATTTAGGTAATCTAAATTCAGGAATTCCATAGGTAAGTACTCCTCCTGTTTCGTGTAATGCTTCAAAAATGGTTACTCCATAACCGTGTTGCCTCATATCAGCAGCAACAGTAAGACCTGATGGTCCTGAACCAACTACAGCAATGCGTTTACCGTTTTCAACTGCAATTATGGGAGCTTTAACTAAATCCATTTTGCGTTCATAATCAGCAACAAAGCGTTCAAGCCTACCAATTGCAACAGGCTTATCCTTTACACCAACTATGCAATGTTTTTCACATTGATCTTCCTGTGGACAAACTCTTACGCAAATAGACGGAAGAATATTTTTTTCTTTAATTTTCTTGGCAGCTTCATCAAACTTCTCTTCTGCTATTAAGGCAATGAAAGATGGAATATCGATATTTACGGGACAACCATCAACACATAGGGGCTTTTTACATTGCAAACACCTTCCTGCTTCAAGCAAGGCTAATTCGCCCGTATATCCATATGGTACTTCTTGATAATTACTAACACGTAATTTCTGGTCTTGTTCAGGCATATCTTGCCGTGGTATTTTAAGTTGTAATTTTCTTTCATCAGATTTTGATAGTCCATGCCACTCACACCCACTTTTTGTACATAGATAGAACGGCATAAGCTTTGACAATGCTGATATCATTACTTCTCCAACATCAGAGCCACAATCACCACATTTGATTTCTTTATTAAGAATACTATGTTTACACTTTGGGCAAATAACATCATCCAGAGTGTCGCCTTCTTTGATAGGGACTGAGGTCTCAATCTCAAATACATCAAGATAGGGACTTAATTTAAGCTCAATATCATTGTTTTCGTATCGGGCTTTAAAAACAATACTCTTTTCCTCTTTGGTTTCAACATTGAAACTATTGTGACAATGAGGACAATAAGTATTTAAATAGGTTTTAAATTTTAGATATTTTATATCCTGATCAAACATAGTATTGCGTATTGATGTTTTTAGTTATTTGTATTTCAAGTAATGGATTATTATGAACAAGTTATCTTATGGAAAATAATAATGAATCTTTTTCATCTTTGAGGTAAATTGAATTTCGGTTTTGCAATTCATCAAAATCTACTTTATGTCCATCAAAATCAGGTCCGTCAACGCAAGCAAAATGGGTTTCATTGGCTACCTTAACTCTACATCCACCACACATTCCTGTACCATCAATCATTACCGGATTAAGACTTACAATTGTTGGTATATTAAACTGTTTGGTTAGTTTAGTAATATTCTTCATCATAATTATTGGCCCGATAGCATAAACTAGTTTGATATCGTACCTCTCGCTGAGGTATGTTTTCAATGGACCGGTTACAAATCCTTGCTTGCCTAAACTGCCATCATCTGTTGTTATGACTAATTCGTCACAAATATTACGCATTTCATTTTCGAGAATAAGCATTTCCTTATTCTGAGCCCCAATAATTCCAATAACATGGTTTCCGGCTTCATGATATGCTTTCGCTATGTGGTGGAGTATTGCTACTCCCGTACCACCCCCAACCATAATAACTGTGCCAGTTTTCTCTATTTCAGCTGCTTTACCTAAAGGTCCAACAACATCTTTTATAATATCACCAGCATTAAGTGATCTCATTAAGGCGGTTGTTTTGCCAACTACCTGAAAAATGATTGTAATTATCCCGGCAAAGCTGTCTTTGTCGGCAACAGTTAACGGGATTCTTTCTCCAGTTTCATTAACTCTAAGAATTATAAACTGGCCAGGTTTAATTTTTTTTGCAATTTTAGGTGCACTAATATCAAATCTGATAATGGTACCTTTAGCCATTTCTTGTTTTCTAACTATTTGAAACATAAGTAAAAATTAGTTTTGTTATTAGTTAATGAAATCTGAAACTTATTATCTACCATTCATCACTATCATCGAGACGAATGTCGAAGAGATCCTCTTCACTTAAACCGTGCCACTTGCACCCTTTTTTGGTACATAAATAAAAATCGAGCAACTTGGTTCGAGCACTAACTGCAATTTTAGCAACCGGAGAACCACATTTTCCACACTCTCTAGTTTCCGAAATTAATGTTTTATCACAATGCGGACAGCTAACATTTTTAATGGTTTTGTCTTCTGGTAAGAATACAGTTGATTTTGAGGAAAACACATTTAAATAAGGACTCAACATAAGATATCCTTCTTCACCATTAAGTATTTTTACCTTAAGCATTCCATCTTCAATTAAACTTTTTTTGCATTGTGGACAATAAGTTTGTAAGAATGTTCCAGAATTTATAATTTCTTTCTTCTCGTCAGCATCTTTTTTCTTAATAACTTTCTTTTTTGAAATCCGTTCTCCCTCAAAATTAGAATGTTCAGCTCCAACCCCGTACTCCTGATAAAGTTTGTTAAGTGCAATTGACAGGTTGTCAAATTCTACTTTATGATCTTTGCAACCTGTTCTTGAGCAGATACTTACCTTGCCTCCCATGTGTAGATAAAATGGTATCATTGGAGCTTTGCATGTTAAGCAATTTGAATCTGAAATAATTTGAGCCTTACAATGAGTACAGAAGAACTTAACAACCTCATTTGGAATTAATTCGATGTTGGCTTTATAATTATAGCTTCCATATATAGAACTAAGGTTTATGGTACCTTTTTTATTTGCAACTTCGATATCTAATTTAATGCTTGATTCATTATCAATTAATTGATCATGATCTATCAGCGACTCCCCGCACATAGGGCATTTCACTTTAAATGACATTAACTCGTACATATTCTATATTTTTTATTATTTATTTGGTTTTCTCGTAATATCCCTACAATAATAGAAAAAATATCTATTGAATTGGTTGATCATATTGAGTTTTTACTTACCCAAAAAGCGAATTTTGAGGTACTATTTGATCTTTATTTTATAAATGCATATCAATATTATTCACGGTAAAATACAATCTCAAACTGTAATCCAAAGATAGTTTGGTAATTAGCAATTATTGTAGGTTGACAGAAGGTGAGATTTGAATATTAGGCCAAATGTTTTTTTTGAATTTTCAAGGAAACAATAAAAACATTATTTAAATTTATTCTAAATAAAAGATAATGTTTATTTTTGCATCGACAATAAAACGAACAGATTCAATATTCAAAAATATAAATAATGAAAATATCCACTAATTCAGCAGCACAGGTTTCATATAAGATACTTACTAATGATAATAAAGGTGAAATGATTGAATTCGCCGATGATAGTAACCCAAGACTATTGGTTTTTGGCAATAACACACTTATTCCAGGTTTTGAAACACATATGGATGGTTTGCAAGCAGGCGACAATTTTGAATTTTCACTTAACGCCAATGAATCATTTGGCGAATATCGTGATGATCTACTAGTGGAGGTTCCAAAAGAGGCATTTATGATTAATGGTGTGCTTAAGGAAGATTTACTTTATTTAGGAAACGATATTTCGATGCTTGATAATAATGGTTATGTTGTTTCGGGCAGAGTAATTGAAATTCATCCAGAAATTGTTAAAATGGATTTTAACCATAAACTTGCCGGAAGTGGATTATATGTAAGTGGAAAAGTACATAATGTACGTGAGATTACCGAAGCAGATTTAGCTCCCACCGGAGGATGTGGATCAGGTTGCGGTTGTGCAAGTAAGAGTTCAGATTCCGAATCTTGTTCTACAGAAAAACATAATCATGAACATGCCTATGAAGATGATTGCCCAAGTTGCGGTAATCCAGCCGAATTACGTGGTAAAGGTCATGGTGATTGTGGGTGTTCATAACTATTAAAATATTAATCTCTCCCGCTTACTTTTAATCAGATAATTAATAATTTTACATATTATGCTTGAGATAATTAACTTCTCTTAAGCATATGTATGTAAGCATATTATAATTATCTGACGACATGAATATCAATTCGTATAATCCATTTTTTGAAGCGCAAAAACAATTTGATCGTGCAGCTGAAAAGCTTGACCTTGATCAGGCTACTCGAGAACTATTAAGAAACCCCTTACACGAGCATCATTTTTTAATTCCTGTTAAGCTTGATGATGGCTCTGTAAAAGTTTTTAAGGGTTATAGAATACAACATAATGATGCCCGTGGCCCCATTGAGGGAGGCCTAAGATTTCACCCACAGGAAACAGTAGATGCTGTTAGGGCTTTATCCATGTGGATGACATGGAAAACCGCTGTTGCTGATCTTCCACTCGGAGGAGGCAAGGGAGGTGTAATATGCGACCCTCATAATTTAAGTGATACTGAGCAAGAAAGATTATGCCGTGGTTGGGTAAGGCAAGTGTATAAAATCATAGGTCCAAATGTTGATATTCCTGCTCCCGATATTATGACTAATGCTCAGCACATGCTTTGGATGCTTGATGAATATGAGGTTATTTCAGGCATTAGAGCTCCGGGTGCGTTTACTGGGAAACCAGTTGGTATGGGGGGTTCTCTAGGTCGTGAAGAAGCTACTGGTTATGGAGTAATTATAGCAGTTAGAGAAGCTCTTAAAGAATTAAATATCAGACCTTCAGATACCATTGCCAGTTTACAGGGATTTGGAAGAGTAGCGCAATACGCCATCGAGTTATATAATCAAATGGGGGGCAAGGTGATTTGTGTTTCAACCTGGGATCATACAGATCAGAAAAGCTATGCATATAAAAAAGAAGCTGGAATCGATCTTATCGAACTCCGCTCAATTACTGATAAATTTGGAGGGATAATGAAACAAAAAGCCATGGATCTTGGATATGAAGTTCTTGATGGAGGGGCATGGCTTCAGCAAGAGGTAGATATATTAATTCCTGCCGCAATTGAAAATCAAATAACCATCAACAATGTTGATAGTATAAGTTCAAGGGTTAAGATACTGGCTGAAGGGGCTAATGGTCCCACAACACCAGATGCCTCAGAAATTATTGAGAATAGAAATATATTTCTTATACCTGATTTTTTAGCAAGTGCAGGTGGAGTAATTTGTAGTTATTTTGAACAGGTGCAGAGCAATATGAATTATTATTGGGAAAAAGATGAAGTTTTAAGTAAACTGGATATAAAAATGACATCTGCATATATTGCAGTTAGTGATTTTGCAAAAGATAATGAGCTGTGCATGCGAGATGCAGCTTATGTAATTTCGGTTGATAGAGTTGCTAATGCTTGTCATGATAGGGGTTGGGTTTAGTTTTAATATCAAAAAAATGTATAACAATAGTATAGTAGCACTAGGAAGAAGTAGTTTTATAAATCTGGAAAACCGTATTACTTGCATTGGTACGGGCTCATTTGGCGGTAAGGCAACCGGCCTTATTGAAATTAATGATGTACTTCGCAATAATATTGATATGAACAATTATAAAGGAATAACCCTCGATATTCCTTCAATGACTGTAATTCGTTCTGATGTGTTTGATGAATTTATGAAAAGGAATAACTTATATACTATTGCCTTTTCAAATTCTACCGATGAAAGAATTGCTCATGCCTTTCAAAAAGCAAGCCTTCCATTTGAAATACTGGGTGATTTGAGATCGCTTATTTCTCAGATAAATACACCATTGGCAATACGATCGTCAAGTATACTGGAAGATTCGCTACATGAACCTTTTGCCGGCATTTATGGCACTAAAATGACCCCTAATAATCAGCCAGATACCACCACTCGGTTTAACAAACTTGTTGAGGCCGTAAAATTTGTTTTTGCTTCTACATATTTTAAATCGGCCAAAGATTATATGAGAGCCACAAAACACAATACCGAAGACGAAAAGATGGCCGTAATAATTCAGGAAGTAATTGGACAACGTCATGAATCAAGATATTATCCTGAATTGTCGGGTGTTGCACGTTCATATAATTATTATGCATTTGGTAATGCCGATCCGGAAGATGGTACTGTAAGTCTTGCTTTGGGGCTTGGTAAAACCATTGTTGATGGAGGATTGTCATGGTCATTTTCTCCAAGCTACCCAAAGTCAGAACCCCCTTTTGGAGGAATTTCGGATATGCTTAAAAATACTCAAAATACATTTTGGGCTGTAAATATGGGAAAATCACCTACATATAATCCGGTAAGTGAAGCAGAATATCTGGTAAATGAAAATATAACAATTGCCGAAAGCGATAGTACATTAAAATATGTTTCTTCAACCTTGGATTCCAAATCTGGCAGAATTATAACCGGAATAGGAAAAAATGGGCCACGAATACTAACTTTTGCACCTATTCTTAGGTTGAATGATATTCCTCTTGTTGATATAGTTAAAGATATTCTTAAGGTTTGTGAGGACTCAGTGGGTGATCCAGTAGAAATAGAATTTGCCATGACTTTTCATAAAGATAAGCCGCATCGTTTGGGTTTCTTGCAGGTAAGGCCAATGGTTGTCTCGAATGTGGAAGTTAAAGTAACTTCTGATGAATTAAAAAGTGACAAGGTATTTTGTTCATCACCTTTTGTGCTCGGCAATGGTGTTAATACTGGTTTGTGCGACATTGTTTATCTAAAATCTAACAAATTTGATGCGGCAATAACTTATAAAGTTGCTACAGAATTGGAGGAAGTAAATAGAAGACTTGCAGATGATGAAAAACCTTATTTATTGATAGGTTATGGTAGGTGGGGAACTTCTGACCCATGGGCCGGTATTCCCGTAAATTGGGGGCAAATCTCGGGGGCAAAGGTTATTGTTGAAGCTCCGCTCGAAGGGATGAATTCCGAATTAAGTCAGGGTTCGCACTTCTTTCATAATATTACCGGATTTGGAGTTATGTACTTCTCAATACCTTATTCAGGTGAGTTTCCAATTGATTGGGAATGGTTGGATAATCAACCAACTGAATTTGAAACGGACTTAATTCGTCATGTTCGCATAAAAAATCCAATCAGCGTAAAGGTAGATGGGAAAAGTGGTCGTGGGTTAATCAATAAATCATTATAATAATATGAGTGATAATGAACCTTTAGATAAAATTATAGTTGAGCTAAGGGAAAGAGCTAAAGAGCTTAATTGTCTGTATGAAATTCAAGAGTTATTGAATAGAACTCCTATTATAAATACAGAGGTTTGGGAAGGAATTATCGAATCAATCCCTCCCGGATTTCAATTTCCAGATATTTGTGTTGTAAGGGTTATAGCATTCTCAAATAGTTTTCAATCAAAAAACTTTAAGGAAACCAACTGGGTTTTGAAGTCAGATATATTTGCTCAGGATGAAATGGTTGGAACTATTTTGGTATATTATACTGATGAAAGACCCATGGCCGACGAAGGTCCATTTTTAAAAGAAGAGCGGCGTTTAATTGATAATATTGCCGAAAGAATTGGCCTTCAGATTCTTCATCAGCAATTAAAGTCAATATTTGAAGAACACAAAAAGTCTGATCAACGTAAAGACTGGTGGGCAGTGTTAGATATGTTAAAACAAACCGACCCAAAACTTCTTGTACGACTATCACGTAAAATGGTTAACTATTTGTGTTGGACCGGTGTTTCCGAAGCTAATGGTTTATTGGAAAGGTTCAGTCCTTTGATTAAAAGCGAAGGTGGCAAACTTTTTTCAGAAATTAATAAGCCATATCAGCGTCAGGCTGGTGTAAATATGATCGAATTATCTTATGAAATATTTGAGGTAGCAGGAAAATATGTTGACGAAAAGAAGATATTAGATTCTATACAACGATGGACGAAAGAAGATAAATCGGATTTTTTAACCGAGGTTATGGAAGACTCCGGCTCAACTCTAGCAAGTATTAGTTCTGCCATTGAGCGTTATCACCACCTAATTCCTAATATGTTGGAGCTTACAGCTTCACGCGAGAGAAGCATTAAAGTAGCACTTATCAGGAGAATCTTAACAGACCAGCCCGATTTTATTGATGTTGCAAAACATGTTATTGAGGTTGATAGCTTTACAGACCTGCTTCATCGCATAATTTACCCTACAAATAGTCATGGACAATTGGGAGGAAAAAGCTCCGGACTGTTTCTTGCGAAGCAAATATTGTCAGCCTCAGCAAAGGAATATGAATTTTTTGATAAGATAAAAACCCCGGTTACTTGGTACGTAACATCCGATGCGTTATTGAATTTCATGACATACAATAATCTTGAGGAAATTGTTGAGCAGAAATATAAGGAAATAGGTAAAGTTCGTCAAGAATACCCTTATGTATTGCAAGTGTTTAAGAATTCATCTTTTTCACCCGAAATTGTAAAAGGACTTTTAATGGCTCTTGAAGATTTTGGCGATGTTCCTCTTGTGGTTCGAAGTTCAAGTTTGCTTGAGGATCGCATAGGAGCAGTTTTTGCCGGTAAATACAAGAGTTTATTCATAGCCAACAAGGGAACTAAAGAGGAGAGACTGATTGAGTTAATGGACGCTATTGCCGAAGTTTATGCTTCGATATTTGGCCCCGATCCAATAAACTACCGGCTTCATAATAATCTTCTTGATTATCGTGAAGAAATGGGAATAATGATACAGGAAGTAGTAGGTACAAAAGTAGGCCCTTACTTTTTCCCTTCATTTGCCGGAGTTGCTTTTAGCAGAAATGAATATCGATGGTCACCACGAATTCTTCCTGAGGATGGGCTTGTTCGACTAGTACCTGGTTTAGGAACCCGGGCGGTTGATAGGTTAAGCAATGATTATCCAATTCTTCTTTCACCAGGTAAGCCCGGACTTCGCGTTAATGTTACGATTGATGAGGTTGTTAAATATTCACCAAAGTTTATTGATGTAATAAATCTAGAGTCAGGATCTTTTGAAACTATTGAAATTGATTCGTTGCTTAAACGGTACGGTAAAGATTATCCTGCGATTAGCAGGGTGGTGTCTGTTTTAAAAGAAAATCATATTCAACCAGCCAGACCTCTTGGTATAAATTTTTCTAATAGTAGTTTTGTTGTTAATTTTGAAGGACTAGTAAAACGAACGGCTTTTTTAAATGAGATAAAAGATATACTTTCCGTTCTGCAAAAGGCTTATGGTAACCCCGTTGATATTGAATTTGCTCATGATGGGAAAGATTTTTATCTACTACAATGCCGCTCTCAAAGTCATGGTCAGCGAAGTGAACCTGCACAGTTACCCGAAAATATTGAACCGGATTCCGTTGTATTCTCTGCGAATAAATTTATCTCAAATGGTACCATAAAAGGGATTACCCATATTATTTATGTTGACCCTGTTGCTTATGGTGAATTACCAAATCAACAAGCGCTTTTAAATATTGGCATCGCGGTTGGCCAACTTAATGATATGCTGTCGAATGAGAAATTTATTTTAATGGGCCCCGGAAGGTGGGGAAGCCGAGGTGATATTAAACTTGGTGTAAGTGTTACATATTCAGAGATTAATAATACATCGATGCTAATTGAAATTGCCAAAAAGAGTGGTGATTATGTTCCTGACCTTTCATTTGGAACCCATTTTTTTCAGGATTTAGTTGAAGCTGATATTAAATATCTTCCTCTTTATCCCGATGATGATACAACAATATTTAATAAGGAGTTTTTTGAGCATTATCAGAATTCATTATACTCACTTTTGCCAGAAATGAGAGAACTTGGCAACGTATTAAAAGTATTCGACTTATCGAAAAATGAGAATGTTTTGAACGTATATATGAATGCCGATAAAGAAATTGCAACAGCCATAATTAGTGAATTGTAATCGTTGGTCTATTAATCTTTATTATTTAATTGTGTTATTGAAAATATTAAAAATAATGATACCATATTTTTTATAAATTTGTACACTAGGTAGGCACAAATTTTTAATGAAATGTTATTTTCATTTAGGCGGGTTATCACAATTTTTATTTTATTAATATTATTCAGTTTTATTACTATTAATAGTTTTTCTAATAGTAATGATAATGCTGATTCATTGAGGGTAATTAACCTATGTGATTCAGCAATTAGCAAGTTGCCAAATTTTGAAATTTGTTTTGATTTTGTTGCCAAAGCTCATGAGCTTGCAGACAAAATTGCATGCGATTATTGCATTGCTCAAGCTGATTATACCAAGGGGGTTATTTACTATGAATCCTCAGCCTACGATAGCGCATTATATTATTTCGATGTTTCGTTAATCACTTTTCTTAAATCAAATATTTCCCAATTGATTATTGATAATTATGAGTACATGAGTTATTCATACATGGGGTTGTATAATTTTGATGAAGCCATTAAATATGCTAAGCTTGGTTTAGCAACTGCCGACACTATAGTAAGCAAAATCAGCTCTGCCAATATGTATCTATTAATTGGCTCCTGTTATGATGAGATGGGGTTATATGAAAAATCAACATCGTCACTGATTGAAGCCTTAACTTTATTTGAGTTGGAACGCGATAGTAATGGAATCAGCTCAGCGTTGATTAATTTGGGAATGATCCTTTCCAATGATAGCAATTTTGTTGATGCTTATAATTATACTTTACGTGCGCTAGAAATTTGTGAGGATCAGAATGATATGTATGGAGTATCTGCTTGTTTAAATAATCTTGGTGATCTTTATAGTTCTCAAAAAAAATTCCAATTAGCATTAGAATACTTCAACCGCTCACTGGAAATAGATAAAGAATTGGATGATATCGAAGGGATAGCAATTGGTTTAAATAATATTGGTGATACTTACAAAGATTTACATGATACAATATTAGCAATGAGTTATTTTTTAAAATCCCTTGAAGTAGGAAGAGCTAATAATTACCCAATAGTTGCAGTTGTGTTGTCAAACTTAAGCGAGCTTCATTTAGCCAATGGTAACTTAACTCTAGCCTTAGATAATGCACTTGAAAGTCTCAAGGTTGCCGAGTCAGTTGAATCAAACGAACAAATTATTCACTGTTATAATTTGCTAAATAATATTTATGCTGCATCAGGCGATTATAAAAACGCATATTATTACTTTGAGAAATATCATAATATTCGTGATAGTGTTTTTTCTTTAGAAAAGAGCAGGCAAATTTATGAGATTACTTCTAAGTATAATGATGAGAAACAGAGGATAGAAATACGAAATCTTCAAAAAAAATACACAAGTGAATCGCATATCAGAACAACATTGATACTGGTAATATTTGCAATTTCTTTTCTGATAATTTCGATGATTATATTTAATATTATTAATCGTAGAGCGAGACGATTGGTAATGAAGCAAAAGGTTTATTATGAAAAACTTCTTGATAGATCGGAGGATTTTATATTTGTAGTTGGCAGTGATGGATCAACAAAATATATAAGTCCGAGCTATGAAAGAAGAATAGGTAGAGAAATATCAAATCGGATAGGAAAGAGTGCATTTGAGTTTATCCATACTGATGATATTGGATTGGTTAAACAAGAATTTAACAATCTTATGCTCGATAAGAAGTCGAGAAATATTGATTTCCGAATGAAAAATGCATTTGACGAATGGATTTCGGTATATGCGCACGGACAGAATTTGCTTGACGATCCATTAATAAATGGGGTAGTTGTAAATTTCTGGGATATTACCCAACGAAAAAAAAATGAGGAACTTATCAGAAAAAGTGAACTTAGATTCCGACAGTTATTTAATGCCTTCCCCGATATTTACTTTCAGTCAGATGCCAAAGGTATTATTACTGATGTAAGTCCTTCGGTTTTTAAAATTACTGGTTATACCAGAGAGGAAGTGTTGGGCGTTAGCTTTAGAGAATATCATCATTTTATTAATGATTGGAAAAAAATTGCGGCACGATTTGAAAACAATAATTCAGTAAACGACCATGACATTAAGTTTAAAACTAAGGGTGGAAGAATTATTAACTGTTCATTTACTGCTGAAATAGTTTTCGATAATGATAGTAAACCAATTGGAATAACAGGAGTGATTCGTGATATTAGTTTCAGGGTTAAGGGTGAGAGTAAGCTTCGTAAATCACAAAATGAATTAAAGGTTGCAAATAACGCAAAGGAAAAATTGTTTTCAATAATTGCACATGACCTTATTGGACCTATAGGAACAAATAAGTCAATAGTTGATTTAATAGTAGGTCAGGTTGACGAATTAACGCATGATGAGATTATTACTCTTATTACATCGTTAAAACCATCATTGGACTCCACTTATTCGCTTATCGAAAATCTTTTGTCTTGGGCAAGGATTCAACAGCACAGCTTAACACCAAATTTTGAAGTTATTCAATTAAATAGCATAATAAATATAGTTGCCGAGTTGTTGCATGGTCAGGCACAACGTAAATTCATTCAGCTAGTTGTGACTGCTGAAGAGCAGATATCCATTTATGCAGACAAAAATCAGATCGATATTATCATAAGAAATCTTGTTTCAAATGCCATCAAATTTTCTAATAGGGAAAGCTCAATTAATATTGGCATAAGTAAAAGTAGTAATATGGCCGAAATATCCATATCTGATAAAGGAATAGGAATGAGTCAGGTGCAAATTAAAAATATATTATCAGGAAAGTACAGTGATGAACAACATAGGGGAACAGACAATGAAAAAGGGACGGGTTTTGGGTTAGTAATTGTAAATGAGTTTACAAAGAATAATAATGGACACTTATCTATTGATAGTAACGAAGGAGGAGGAACAACATTTAAGGTATTCCTACCATTAAGTACCTAATTTCCTAAGTTCTGTGTATTTTCAATTAGATAGTTTATAAGCAAATAATTAATTATGTTTTCTTCCAGAGCAGATGTATTAAGCCAAAATTTTTACTTTAGTGAAACGCCATTTATAAACCTGATGAAAAAGCGAATTTATCAGGTGCTATTAATATCAAGCGTTTATGATGCATTTATGCTCGAGGAGGATGGGAGAATTGATGAGCAAATATTTCATGAATATACTTCACTAAACTTACGTTATCCACCACAATTTTTAAAAGCCACTAACGATAAAGAAGCAATAAGAATACTTAAGGAAGAAAAAATTGATTTAGTGATTTCAATGCTCAGTCCCGAAAAAAAAGCCACATTTGAATTAACAGATCATATTAAAAAAGAATATTCTGATATCCCAATTGTTATGCTTACGCCTTTTTCTCGTGAGGTGAGTTTGAAAATTGAGAAAATTAACCTCAGATCCATCGATTATATTTTTAGTTGGCTTGGCAATGCTGATATTCTGCTGGCAATTATCAAGCTAATTGAGGATAGAATGAACGTAGACAATGATGTGGAAGAGGTGGGAGTGCAAACTATAATACTTGTTGAAGATAATATTAGGTTCTACTCAAGCTACCTCCCAATCATGTATAAAATTATCTTCAAGCAATCGGAGTCATTTGTTAATGAAGGCCTCAATGAGCATCAGCGAATGATGAGGATGAGAGGTAGACCTAAGATACTACTTGCAACAAACTTTGAAGACGCATATAATTTCTATGAGCGGTACAAGAAAAACCTGCTTGGGATTATTTCTGACATAACTTATGCCCGTAATGGTAAAATTGATAAAAATGCTGGAATAGAGTTGTGTTCAATTATTAAAAAAGATAATCCGTATACACCAATGCTTCTGCAATCATCCGATCAGCAAAATTACAAAAAAGCAAAGGAGTTAAGAGTTGGGTTTCTTGATAAAAACTCGAAAACACTCACCTTTGATTTAAGAGAATTTATTAAGGAGTATTTTGCGTTTGGTGATTTTGTATTTAAAGACCCCAAGCTTGGTTTAGTTGTTGCAAGAGCACATGATTTGAAGGATCTTCAGGATAAAATTTTTACCTTGCCTGCAAATTCATTGCGATATCATATTCAGCGAAATCATTTTTCTAAATGGCTTCGAGCACGAGCCTTATTTCCACTGGCAGAACTATTTAGGTATTTTAATAGTGAGGACTTTGAAGATATTAACGAAGTGCGAACATTTATTTATAATGCAATATCACAATTTAGAATTTCAAAAGCTCGTGGAGTAATATCATCATTTAATCGTGATACATTTGATAAGTACTTCAGTATATCACGTATCGGGCAAGGATCGATTGGTGGAAAAGCAAGAGGTCTTGCATTTTTGGATTCTTTGGTAAAAAGGAATAATCTTTATAATTATTTTGAAAAGGTTGAAATATCCATTCCTAAAACCGTTGTAATTGGAACCGATATATTTGATGAGTTTATGGATCAAAATAGTCTACATTCAATTGCATTATCCGATAAACTAAGTGATGAAGAAATATTAGCCCGGTTTTTAGATGCCAGTTTACCTGAACATACAAATGCCGACATTTATAAAATTGCAAGCTCAATTGATAGCCCCTTAGCAATACGCTCATCAAGTTTGCTCGAAGATTCACATTATCAGCCTTTTGCCGGTATTTATAATACATATATGTTGCCATTTCGTAAGGGTGATCCGGAGGCTATGTTTAACATGATGCGTAACGCCATTAAAGCTGTATACGCTTCGGCATATTATGCCGATAGCAAGGCATATATGCAAGCAACATCCAATGTTATTGATGAGGAAAAAATGGCGATTGTAATTCAGGAAGTAGTAGGAAGTAAGTATGGAAATAGATACTATCCAACAATTTCTGGGGTTGGCAGATCAATCGATTATTATCCCTTAGACCCTGCTGTTCCTGCAGATGGTACAGTAAGCATAGCCTTGGGCTTAGGAAAATATGTAGTTGATGGGGGACTCTCCCTTCGTTTTTGTCCTAAATATCCAAAAAATATTCTCCAAACGTCCAGCCCCGAAATGGCAATGAAAGAAACTCAAAAATATTTCTATGCGCTGGATTTAAATGAACGTGATTTTGTAATACAGCCTAACGATGGCACTTGTTTACTAAAACTTAGGATAAAAGAAGCTGAGAAAGATGATTCGATTCGTGATATTGCATCAACATATATAATGCACGATAATGTGGTTAGAGATGGCTATAACTATGATGGCAAGAAATTAATTACTTTTTCAAACATATTAAAGTATAATACATTTCCGTTTGCCGAGATAGTAGGTAAGATACTGAAGCTTGGTGAAGAAGAAATGGGAAATCCTGTGGAAATAGAATTTGCAATAAATATGAATGTTCCAAAGGGTGAAAAAGCATCTTTTAAACTACTGCAAATAAGGCCTGTAGCGTCTAAGGATGAAAGTGTTCATATTGGAGAAGATGAAATAGATTCCGCTGATGCTATAATTATTTCCAAATCAGCGCTAGGCAATGGAGTTATTGATAATATTTTTGACATAGTTTATGTACGACCACAAACTTTTGATGCAGCTAAGACAGGCGAAATTGTTGAATATATTGAAGCTTTAAATAGTGTTTTTATCGAAGAGAATATCAATTACATTCTTGTGGGACCGGGTAGATGGGGTTCTAGTGATCCATGGCTTGGAATTCCTGTAAATTGGTCTCAAATTTCTGCGGCGCGATTAATTGTTGAATCAGGCCTTGAAAACTATAGGATTGATCCCAGTCAGGGCACACACTTTTTTCAAAATCTTACATCGTTTAGAGTTGGATATTTCACGGTTAATCCATATATTGGTGATGGATTTTATGATATTGATTTTTTAGATAAGCAACCGGCAATATTCGAAAATGAATTTGTGAGGCATATTAGGTTTAAGGATAATCTGGTTATTAAAATTGATGGCAAAAAGAATTTGGGGATGATCCTAAAACCTGATAGCAAATCCAATCAAACTAATTTGTAATCATTAATCAACAAATTGGCTGTTAAACAAGAATGAATGGGTAGTACGCCAAGTATATCTCCAATGTTTACATCATCAAAATAATTATCTGGCATTTTAATAATACCATGTTCCTGCGAAAGTGAGGATACATAAGCGCCAGGAATAGGCTCACCCCATCCATTATATGTAAATTTTACAACATAACCATATAACTTGAAATTATTGTCAGCAGAAATAAACTCTTTCGATAAATGGATGGCACCACCATATATAATGATCTCATTTCTTTGTTTATGTTTTGCTACAACAGGGCATGCCACAGCAACAGCAATTTCATTAAGTGAGCATGACCCAATATGATATTGCATAACATCATAATAAGTGAAGTTGCCCGGTCTTATTTCATCAAATCCCTCAAAATTATCAGCGATACTACACGATGGAGTATCACCATATGAAACAATAATATCAGGATAACTATCAATATACTTTTGCTTTAACTCATTAAGTATTTTGTTGCTTTTATTGGCTATATTTAATATCTCACTTTTCCCTTTGGCATAATAGGTATGACCAGCATGTGCTAAAAAACCTTTGAAGGAATATTTACAATTAGCCAATGATAATTTAATAATACTATCAATCTCGGGGTTGTCCTTTTGTAATCCCGTTCTGTTATACCCGGTGTCAACCTTAATAAATATACCAATGGGGTATTTAATTTTATTGCTAAGTTTAGATATTGAATAAACTGACTCAATTAGAATATTGAGATTTATTTTTTTTGCCAGAATATTAATATCCTCTATTTCAAGAATATTTATTGGGAAAGCAATTGTTATATCATTCCATCCAAGGTTAGCAAAATAATTTGCCATTGATACAGAAGAAACGGTAATCCTATTTATTCCTTTTTTCTTAAAAACATCACCAATCTCCTTTAATTGATGAGTTTTAAAATGGGGTCGGAATATTGTTATGTTAGCATCAATCTTTTTTTGCATTCTGTCGATATTATTATTGACTTTCTGCATATCAATTATTAGGGTAGGCTTTTTAATTTCCATGGACTATTGCGAAATGATTATTTTTTTTGTGAAGATTCTTGATTCTGTTTTCACGGTTAATATATATACACCAGGTGTTAGATTTCTTATGGGGATGGAGAATATTTTAGATCCAGGAGTTTCAATATTTTCAGAGTAAATAACAACTCCTAAACTGTTTGAAATTCTTGCAACTACTGATGAACTCAAGTTTTCTGGTAATTTGATATTGAATAAAGTGCTGGAGGGGTTGGGCCACACTTTTATTTTTGATTGATTATAGTATGATTGATTATTAATATTCGTTATAATGCTATCCGGGCAAACCGTAAAATTGTTACCTGATTCATACCTAAGCTTTGCCGGGATTGTTCCATTACCCAATTGATTTGGAAACCCTACTGAAGGCCATGGGACGAATAAACTCCAAAAATCTGGTTTAGTAACCAGATAATAGCTCGAATCATTAAGTGTGGTTGTTCCGGGAGGAATAATATCACCCTTTACATTATTGCTATATTCAAAATGGTTTTCACCGGTCAGGGTATATAGTCCATGTAAAAACTCAGTATTGGTTACTTCGTTGCCAACAAAGTTTTGGGTGTTAGTTTCCTGGATATTGTTAGTAGTCATAATAATGCCATATAATTCAGCATGATTTCTGAATAATGTATTATATGGTCCCGATGGCCCCCAGTAATGATCAATTATTATATTTTGAACAATATTGCCTTCCCATAAATTAGAGAAAGCATAGTGCCCATGGAATGAGATATCGCCTGAAGCATCGGGTATTGGCTCCGACCTATGGGGATCGAGTGAGTAATTATATGAAAAAATATTTCCATTTGATCCTGTTTTTATCATCATTGCATGACGAAGATTTTTGAAAATATTGTTAGTTATCAGGCATTCGCTTGTGTGTTGGCTAAGAGCAACCCCGTATCCTCTCATCCCAACACCATCAAAGGCAAATGCATTATGAAAATAACTTCCATCAATCAATACATTAATACTCGAATTTATTGAAACATGAGCCCCCACACTTGAGTCACTTTCAATACCACGAATTAAACAATTTGCTGCCATATATGTGTAAATATTTGCTCCCGCCCCTTCTTCAGGTTCATCTACTCGAGTTATTTTAATACATTGTATTCCTGAATTTGATATTGGGGTAATGGGTCTTACTTCAGGTTCAAGATCAGAGTCGTAATCAATCCTTAGCCCACTTTCAGTATGTAGTTTGCTGCCTTCAATTGCTAGTACTCTTGTAATTTGTCCGACTGAATAATCAGCCCATGAAATTGGAGCAATATCCCAATCTCCATTCTTTTGTCTAATCTCAATGTAACCGCCCACAGTAAATTGACTAATATCTTCAACAGAAATTAAGTTATTTCCTTTGGTAAACCCTTCTGTTATTGAAGTAAATTCTGATGATTGTGATTTCGATATTGATATGCAGTTCACAGCATTTTCACCCATATCTAGGAGAATAGTTGATTCGTTAGATCCACTGCCTTTTAAGATACAGCTGTCGGGTAATGTAATTTGGTTTTCAACCAGATATTTGCCGGAAGGAAAATATATATAACCCAAACGCCCATTCAAGCTTGAAATGGCATTAACAATTGCTGGTTGATCGTTTGAAACACCATCACCAATAGCCCCGAAATCCTTAACATTTATTTGAATGGTTGGCTGAATGAAACTCATATTTTGTGTAACGGATTCCCAGTCAACACGTCTATCATCAGGGATTACCTGTGCTACTATGTTGATAGATAGTAAATAAGCAAATGTTACAAATAACAATTCTTTCATTTTTGCGTTCAAATTGGAGTATAAAGGTACTATTTATTTACCTTTGAATAAAACTAATACTATTATGAAATACGTATATCATATTTTTTTTATTGCTTTTATTCTCACCATGTATGGGTGCCAACAGAATAATAATGAGATTATTACTGAAAAAATTCAGTATGATGTTAACATCAAAAGTCCTGATCCGGAATACGACTGGTGGATACAAAATCTTGTTGGTCCACAACGAGATAAACTGGTAAGCACTATTATTGATGGGGCAAAGTCGGGTAAATTCAAAGCCTATGATTATTTTAATAATCCAATTGATAAATTTGAAGTAGAGGCTATATTCTCTGACACGATGATTGTTACTATGATGAGAGAAAATCCTCCTTACGAGCTATTCGATACGGCAATAATTTACAATATACTGCCTGAAGATATAATTCGTTTGAGATTTTTGGAGGAGTGGAGTATGGATCCTCAAAATCTACATTTTGAAAAGAAAATTATGGGGTTAGCTCCTGTAGCCAGACGGTTTGACTTTAATGGAATTGAACGGTGGCAGCCATTGTTTTGGATTTATACTGATAATGAGTTTATTGATGAACTAAAGAAGAACAAATAAAAAAAGTTTTATGTTATTGGTAATATATTTTAAGTTTGGCACTTTATAGCAGCTACTAACATGTAACAATTAACGTATAACCGTTATCGTATAACAAACAACATATAACAAACAACATATAACAAATAACGTATAGCAAATAACGTATAACAAATAACGTATAACAATAAAGACTATGAAAATAATTTCACTAAACGATATACCTAAAAAAAAAGTAGAAATGGCTGGAGCAGTTGGGGCTTCAAAACAAGTGCCATTGTCGAGGGAGGACGGAGCTCCGGTTTATTCGTATCGGGTTTTTACCATGGAGCCGGGAGGTAATACTCCATATCATCAACATAATTACGAACATATGAATTATGTTATCGAAGGTGAGGGTTTCCTTGTAAATGAGGATGGCGAAAAGCAACCAATTAAAAAAGGTGACTTTGCCTTAGTTTTACCAAACGAAAAACATCAATATCGTAATGGTTCAAATGAAAACCAATTTGTTATGATTTGTGGTGTTCCCAAGGAATTTGAATAAGAATAAATTATTGTGATGATTTAGCCGAAGTACTTCTTCGTAATAATACCTCTTGCCCTTCAATTTGATAACTAGTTAATTCACCGTTAAAATTATAAGTTTTGGAGGTATAAGTTTCACTTCCTGTAATTGTATTAAAAACCAAAATGCCTCTGTCGAGAACTTTAACATAGGTTGGGTCGGGAGATGAATTATTATTATTTTTCTTATTTGATTTGAA
The DNA here is from genome assembly GCA_013203805.1 of Bacteroidota bacterium. Taxonomy (GTDB): domain Bacteria; phylum Bacteroidota; class Bacteroidia; order Bacteroidales; family F082. The sequence goes on from JABMPH010000124.1 coordinate 22,027, forward strand.
TGCCGATGCAAGTCTTTGGAATTGATTATTGAAAACATTTGCAATAAGACTTTTCTTTTTTGTGTTTTCATCCGATGCAAGAATCGGTTGTTGATTCTCAAAACCGGTGGAGTTAATGTGCTTATTATTTATATTCTTAGATAATAAACGACCATATTCATAACCGTTAACCAAAGGTTCAAAATCACTTTTGCTTTGTAAATTTGATAGTATAATTATATTTTTAGTTTCCGGAAATTCAGTAATTTCATTTGAATTGATCTCAACTAACTTTCTATCTGTAAGTTTAATATCAACTTTGTTTATCGTAAGATAATAATTACTATTGCCTTTTAATTCAATCTGATTAATTGATGTTGATTCTATCCGATAAGAATCAGTTTTAAGATTCGAGAGATACCAAAATGAGATAAACAAGATAATAATAGCAGCTGCTGAAGAATACCACATTGGTAATAGTGCGGGCTTACGTTTTAGTTGGCTTTTATTTGCAAATACAACATTATAATCCGGCACTAGTTTTATTTGACCGTGAATTTTAAACTCAACATTAAGTTCTGGATTCTTTTCAAGAAATTTTTTAAGTGAGCTATTGTGCGTTGGAGTTAGTTCATTTTCGTAATATCCAATAAAATAATTTTCATAATTATTTTCGTCAATACCATCAGTAACAATGAGCTCCTTTTTTTTTAGTTCGCTTTTTTGATTAAAAGTAATATTTTCAGTTTCCAGAGTAGTTTCTTTGATGCCTACTAATTCCTCTTTAATATCAGGATTATCTTCCAAAAATGACATAAAATGTTCCACCTCAACGGCACCTAGTTTACCATCGAGATAATCGATTACGAATGTTTCGTAATTTGATCTTTTTATGTCTATTTTGTTTTTCATCATCTAGATAACCATCTCTGGACTTCCTATAAATTTCTTTAAAAATAACCTTGCTCTATATATATAAACTTTCACCTGAGATTCATTTAGGTTTGTAATCTCACCTATTTCCTCATACGAGTAGCCTTCATAATCTCGTAGCATAATCACCGATCGTTGAATTTCAGGTAGTTTTTCAATTGCTAAATTAAGTATCTCCTTTAAATCAGAATAACTATTGAACGTTTCACCCTGAACATTCTCAGTATTTTCAATTGATGAATTTCGGCTATTTTTTCTAATATAATCAATCATTGTATGGTAAGCGGTAGTATACAAATATGATTTTCCTTTTTTTGATTCCACATCCTTTCGCTTTATCCATAATTTCATAAACGAATCCTGAACAACATCATGTGAAACTTCGGTATCTCTAAGGTTTTTTAGTATAAACCTATATACACCATCACTAAAGTCGTCAACACAACTATTATATTCACTTATGGTCATCCTCTACGAGTAGATATTCATCATATACAAACTATGACGATAAAGGTACAAAGAATGTTACAGGAAAGTGTAAAAAAATTTATTGTGAATGGTGAGTAGTGAATTGAAGGATAATATTCAACCAATTAACGCCTATTAAATTAATCATTCAATTTCAGCACCACTAAAAAGGCTTGTTGTGGAACTTCAACATTACCAACCTGGCGCATGCGTTTTTTACCCTTCTTTTGTTTTTCAAGAAGTTTACGCTTACGAGTAATATCACCGCCGTAACATTTTGCAGTTACATCTTTGCGAACAGCTTTTATTGTTTCACGTGCAATAATTTTCGCACCAATTGCTGCCTGTATTGCAATGTCAAATTGCTGTCTAGGGATAAGGTCTTTAAGTTTAACACATATTCTTCTGCCCAAATCATATGCATTATCAACATGATTTAACGATGAAAGTGCATCAACAGGTTCTCCATTTAGTAATATATCAAGTTTAATCAGCTTCGCTGGACGGTAACCACTTATGTGATAATCAAATGATGCATATCCTTTCGAAATACTCTTAAGTTTATCATAAAAGTCGAAAACGATTTCCCCCAAAGGCATATCAACAGTTAATTCAACACGGCTTGTAGTGAGGTACATTTGATTCTTTAATTCACCTCTTTTATCAAGACATAGTTTGATAATAGGACCAATGTAGTCGCTACTGGTTATAATCTGAGCTTTGATAAAAGGTTCCTCAATGTGATCAATATATTTATATTCAGGAAGGCCGGAAGGGTTGTGAACTTCAATGATTTTATTCTTGTTGGTAACCACACGGTAACTTACGTTGGGCATTGTAGTTATTACGCTCATGTCGAACTCACGATCCAATCGTTCTTGTATGATTTCCATGTGTAACAACCCTAAAAATCCGCATCTAAAACCGAACCCTAAAGCCATTGATGATTCTGGTTCAAAAGTTAATGATGCATCATTTAGTTGTAATTTCTCGAGTGATGCTCTAAGTTCTTCATATTCCTCAGGATCAGTAGGGTAAAGGCCGGCAAATACCATTGGTTTTACATCTTCAAAACCTTTTACAATATCCCCACATGGTCGAGCACTATGGGTTACAGTATCTCCAACTTTTACTTCCTTCGAAGTTTTTATTCCGGAGATGATGTAGCCAACATCGCCTGTTCTTAATGTTTTACGCGACTCTTGCTTCAATCTTAATACGCCAATTTCATTGGCTTCATATTCTTTACCTGTATTTACAAATTTTACCTTATCACCTTTACTTATTTCGCCTTGAAAAATTCTGAAATATGCAATTATACCACGAAATGAATTAAATACAGAATCAAAAATTAATGCTTGAAGTGGTGCTTCAGGGTTTCCTTTTGGAGGAGGCACTCTCTTAATTATTGCGTCAAGTATATTATCAACACCATAACCGGTTTTTCCACTTGCTTCAATTATGTCTTCATAATCGCAACCAATCATATCAACAATTTGATCTTTAACCTCATCTGGCATTGCGTTATCCAAATCCATTTTATTCAGAACAGGAATGATCTCTAAATTATTTTCTATTGCCAGATAAAGATTAGATATTGTTTGTGCTTGTATACCTTGTGTAGCATCAACAATTAATAAGGCACCTTCGCAAGCAGCTATCGACCTTGATACCTCATATGAGAAGTCAACATGACCTGGTGTATCGATCAGATTTAGTACATATTTTTCATTTTCATGAACATAATCCATCTGGATTGCATGACTTTTAATTGTAATTCCACGCTCGCGTTCAATGTCCATGTCATCAAGAACCTGTGCCTGCGCGTCGCGTTCCGAAACAGTGCCGGTATACTCCAGTAACCTGTCAGCCAAAGTGCTCTTGCCATGATCAATATGGGCAATAATACAGAAATTTCTTATTTCTTTCATAGGTGGCAAAAATACGAACATTTCTTATTTGTTTAACAACTTTTATATTATCAAATTCGTGACAAACTATTTTTTTGGAAATCATTTATATGTAGTGTATTATGGACATATTTTGTAGGATTATCACACTAATTAATTAATTAAAAATGAATTAATATTGAGGTATTTGCTTTATGTTATAATTGTCGGTAGTTTCTAAATTAACATTAATTTCGCCATTGTTTTTAATCAGCCATTGTTAGGTTGGAATAATTATTGATGTCTGATTATATTAAATTGCGAAACCATTATGTTAAGTGTACTTAAGAAAGTTTTCGGAGACAAGTCGAAGAAAGATCTAAAAGAAATAAATCCCTATGTTAACAAAGTAAAAGAAGCCTATGAATACATCAAAGAGCTTTCAAACGATGGGCTAAGGGAAAAAACAGCAGAGTTTAAAAAGCGAATTGCCGAATATATCAGCGAGGAAGAAAATGAAATAACCCGACTAAAGGAATTAATGAACAACAGCCCTGAAATGGATGTTGATGAGAAGGAGGAAAATTATTCGACAATAGATAAGTTATCTAAGAAAAGTTACGAAAAAACTCAGGATATCTTAAATCAGATTCTTCCCGAAGCTTTTGCTGTTATGAAAGAAACCGCCAAAAGATTTTCGGAAAGCTCTGTTGTTGAGGTAACTGCAAATGAATTTGACGGTCAATTAAGTACTTCGGTTGAAAGCATAAGTATTAAAGGTGATAAAGCTTATTATAATAGTACCTGGTTAGCTGGTGGTAATGCCATAACATGGGATATGGTTCATTACGACGTTCAGTTAATTGGTGGTACAGTACTTCATCAGGGTAAAATTGCCGAGATGGCAACAGGAGAAGGTAAAACTTTGGTGGCAACACTACCCATGTATTTAAATGCACTTCCTGGCAAAGGTGTTCATCTTGTAACAGTTAATGATTATCTGGCAAAACGTGACTCCCAATGGATGGGGATGTTATATATGTTTCATGGCCTTAAAGTTGATTGTATTGATAATCATCAACCAAATACTAATGAACGCCGACAAGCCTATTTAGCTGATATAACCTTTGGGACTAATAATGAGTTTGGATTTGATTATTTGCGTGACAACATGACAGGTAATCCTGACGAGCTTGTTCAACGCGAACATAATTATGTAATTGTGGATGAGGTTGACTCAGTATTAATTGATGATGCCAGAACTCCTTTGATTATATCGGGACCTACGCCTAAAGGTGATATTCATGAATTTGATGAATTGAAAGCTGATGTTCAGAAACTTTACAATGCCCAAAAAACTCTTGTATCGAAAATCCTGGTAGAAGCAAAACATCTTCTAACAGAAAAAAATGATAATGAAAAAGTTAAAAAGGCTGGTGATGCGCTATTAAGAGCTTATCATGGTTTGCCTAAAAATAAAGCGCTTATCAAACTCTTAAGCGAGGAGGGCAATAAGCAGTTAATGCAGAAAACGGAAAGTTTTTATTTGCAGGAACAAGCAAAAAACATGCATGTTATTGATGATGAGTTGTTTTTTGTAAATGATGAAAAAAATAACTCCGTGGATCTTACCGAAAAAGGTATTGATCTACTAACATTATCGTATGACGATCCTGAATTTTTCGTGTTGCATGATATTGGCGCTACCGTTGCTGAATTAGAAAGTCAGGATTTGAATGAAAAGAAAATGCTGGAGCAGAAAAGCAAAATGATTCAGGATTATTCAATAAAATCAGAAAGAATACATACTGTTACTCAACTCCTTAAAGCATATACCCTTTTTGAAAAAGA